>JBHELH010000208.1:0-25378 GCA_046263215.1 Gemmatimonadaceae bacterium
TGGGGGAAGGGCGTTTCGGGGGAAGAGCGGGGACGAGCGCGCACGCGGATGACCGCGGAGGACCTGCGATGGCCGCGGAGAGCTCCGCGGGGCGGGCCGGGCTCCGCCCGCCGGCCCGAGACAAGACCTTGGCTACGCCCCCGGGAAGCTCCGGCCCGCCCGTGCCGTCATCCCGCAGGCGCGAGAGCGCCTGTCGGGATCTACTTCCACTCTGACGGCGCCGGCCACGCTGCACGCCACCTAGACGACCCGCTGCGCGGGTGCCCCGACACTCGCTCGCTCCCCGCCCGCTTTCGGCGGGCACCCGGCTCCTGCGGGATGACACCGAGGAGCGAGAGTGGCTCCCCGGGGGTGTAGCCAAGCATCGTCCGGGCTCGTCGCGGGTGGGAGTCTTGTTCAGCCGAGGAGCGATCCGCGCCATCGCCCTTCGTCGATCCGCGGCCATCCGCGTGCGCGCTCTTCCCCGCTCTTCCCCGAAAACGCCCCCGCCCTTCCGCCGTTCCCTGCGTCCGCCTTACCCCCCCTTCCCCGCCCGCTCCGACAACAGCTTCGTCGTGTACCGCTGCCCCTCGGAGATTCGCTCCACCTCGATCGCCACTGCTTCGACGGCCTGCTCGAGGCGTTCCATGTGCGCGGTGACCTCGGGCGGAAGCGCCGCCGACATCCCGCGGCGCTCGAAACGGTTCGCGAACGCGCGCATCAGCGGCCGCAGGATGAGGACAGCCGCCGTGGTGATCGCGAGCATCTGAACGATGTCGACCACCTCACCCGGGATCGCCGGCTCCTCCCACGGCCCGCGCGGGTGCACGATGATCTCATGCTGGCCGGGCGGCGGGGGCGGTGGCGGCAGGTGGATCTCGCGCCCCTCCTGCGCGCGCTCGGTACGGGCCTCACGCGCCGCGTCCTCGGCCGCTTCCCGCGCGGCCTCTCGAGCCTCGCGCGCTGCCTCGAGCGCCTCCTCCCGAACCCGCTCGGCTTGCTCGCGCACCTGCTGCCGCTGCTCGCGCAGCTGCTGCCGCTGCGCAGCCGTCTGAAGGCCGATCATCCTATCGTCACCACGCCTCCGCCGAGGCCGTTCATGCGTCGAGCCGGCGCCGGGCCGCGTTGCCCGGAGTCCGGCTCCAGCCCATACGATGCTGGACGGCGCGAGGTGTCGCCAGTCCGGCCCGCCGCGTTGCCCCCGGGCCTAGTGAACCAGGGTACGCCGAAGCCGCATCGCCAGCACAGCGGCGTACAGGAGCGCGACCACGAACCAGAGCATGGCGATCGTGCTGAACATCGACGCTACCCGCTCGGCCGGCGCGGGAGGGGGCGCGATCCCCGCCATGATCTCGAATGGCGTCCGCGGATCGGGCACGTTCTTCGGCACCCGCGCACGCGCCGCCTGCGCCAGGAACGTCGGAAGCATCCACCCGCCGAAAAGGATCGCGAACGCGATCTGCCGGAGTCGCTGCATGACGGTGAGACGGCCGATCGCGGGCCGGGGCAACCATGACGACGGCCGTCTGCCCACTCAGGCCACGGCGACAAACGGGGAGAGCGCGGGTTATTGAGTTTCGAGGTTCGGGGTTCGAGGTTCGAGGTCCGAGGTTCGGGGGTCCCGCCGTCGCTTCTCGAAACTCGAACCTCCAAACTCGAAGCTCCAGTTGCATGCGTCCCTCACCCGGCCCGCATCAAGGTCAACCCGTCCGTCACGCCGGCGAGCCTCTCGCGCGCGCGATGGCGGCGATGGTGATCGTGCACGGCCGCGGCGGAACGGCGGACGACATTCTCACGCCGAGCGCCGAGCTAGCGGTCCCGGGGTTCGCCTATCTCGCGCCGCAGGCGGCGGGGAACACGTGGTACCCGCACAGCTTTCTCGCGCCGATTCCGCGGAACGAGCCCGGGATCTCGTCCGGGCTCGCAGCGATCGCCGACGTGCTCGAGACAATCGAGCGCGCCGGGATCACGGCGGAGCGCATGATGCTGCTCGGTTTCTCGCAGGGCGCGTGTCTTTCCCTCGAGTTCACCGCGCGGGCCGCACGTCGCTACGGCGGCGTCGCGGGCCTGAGCGGCGGCCTGATTGGCCCCGACGGCACACCGCGCGACTATTCCGGCACCCTCGCCGACACACCGATCTTCCTCGGCTGCAGCGACGTCGATCCCCGCATCCCCGCACCGCGCGTCGTCGAGACAGCTACGGTACTCCGCCGCCTCGGCGGCGACGTGACGATGCGACTCTATCCCGGCCTAGGGCACACGACCAACGAGGACGAGCTCGAAGCAGTACGGGGGATGATGCGTGCGGTTCTGGACTCGGGCGGAGGAGTGTAGGGCGGAAGGGCGAGGGCGTTGTTCGTTTCGGGGAAAAGCGCGCACGCGGATGGCCGCGGATCGGCGAACGGCGATGTCGCGGATCGCTCCTCGGCCTGATGAGACGCCGACCCGCCACGAGCCCGGACGACGTTTTGGCTACACCCGCTCGGGACGCTATCAGCCGGGAGGCCGGTTTGCCCGCCCGGTAGCGTCCGGGGTGTAGCAAAGGTTTTGTCACGGGCCGGCGAGCGGAGCCCGGACCGCCCGAGGAGCGGTCCGCGCACTTGGCCGTTCGCCGATCCGCGGCCATCCGCGTGCGCGCTCTTCCCCCGCTCTTCCGCACTCTTCCCCGAAATGCTCTTCCGAAACGCCCTCGCCCTTCCGCTCTTCCCAACCAACGCCTTCCCCGAATCCCGACTAAGATTGACGGGATTATCCACCGCCTCTAACTTCCGATCCACTCCGGAGTTGGGAAACGCTCTCATTCTCCGCGTCGCACCCGCGCCTCATGTTCAAGCGACTGCTCAATCGCCACCGCCGACCGGCCGGCTGTTCGGTCGGACGGCGCGACGAACCCTGCCAGGTGGCGGCGTGCCCGCTCGCGTCGTGCCGGAACGGACACCGCGCGGTCGTCGTGAGCGTCGGCTGTCCGGACGCCGAGGCCTGCCGCCTCCGCGCGCTCGGTGTGTACGAGGGTGCGAACGTCGCCGTCCTCGACTCCCGTAACGGGCTTCTCCTCCAGGTGCGCGGCTCACGCTTGGCGATCGGCGCCGCCGTCGCCGCGGCCATCACGGTCATCCCTCTCTCGTCGTGACCGCCGGCGCGCCCGTCGGCGTGCGCGCGCCCGTAATCGCGCCGACCGGCGCGCCTGCCGTGATCGCGCCGACTGGCGCGCCCATAGACAGAGAGGCCGCTCAGCAGGGCACGCTCCGCGTCGCTCTCGTCGGAAACCCGAACACCGGAAAGACAACGCTGTTCAACGCGCTGACCGGCATGCGCCAGCGCGTCGCGAACTTCGCCGGTGTGACGGTCGAGCGTGTGGAGGGCAGCTACCGCGGTCCCGACGGACGACGCGTCTCTGTGATCGACCTCCCCGGCAGCTACAGCCTCTCGGCCCACACGCCAGACGAGACGATCGCGCTCGACGTACTGCTCGGCCGCGCCGCGGACGTCCCGCTCCCCGAAGTGATCGTCGTCGTCGTCGATGCGCAGAACCTCGAGCGCAACCTCTTCCTCGTCAGCCAGCTCCTCGAGCTCGGGCGCCCCCTCGTCGTCGCACTCAACCAGTCCGACGCCGCCGAAGCGGACGGCATCCGGATCGACGTCGTGGAGCTCATCAGCGAGCTCGGTGTCACGGTCATCCCGACCGTTGCGACCAAGGGGCATGGCGTCGAGCGGCTGCGTCACGCGATTGCGAGGGCAGAGAGCCTGCCACGTCCGGGGCGAAAGTTCGAGCTGCCGGAGGCCGTGGAGAGCGCTCTCGCCGCAGCTGAGGATGCGCTGGTTCGTCAGGGATTCTCGCGCCCGCAGGCCGGGCTAGAGGCGTTGATGCTGGTGGCACGCACGGGTTCTCAGTTCCCAGTTCCCAGTTCCCAGAGAGGAGGTGGGCCACCTGGAACTTGGACCTTGGAACTGGGAACCATTCTCGAGCGCGCGCGTGCCGCGCTCTCCGCCACCGGCTTCAACCCCGCGAGCCTCGAAGCGGAGCTCCGCTACCAGTGGATCACCGGCGTCATCGCCCGCACCGTCACGCGCGCAACGCTCAGGGCCCGCAACACCACCGACCGCGTCGACGCCGTGCTGCTCCACCGCGTGTGGGGGCCGCTGATCTTCCTCGCGATCATGACGCTGATGTTCCAGGCGGTCTTCGCCTGGGCACAGCCGATCATGGACGCGGTCGAAGGCATGCTCGGTGGCCTCGGCGTCGTGGTCGGCGCGGTCATCCCGCCCGGCGACCTGCGCTCGCTCATCACCGACGGCGTGATCGCTGGCGTTGGCAGTGTGCTCGTCTTCCTGCCGCAGATCGCCATCCTTTTTCTTTTCATCGGCATCCTCGAGGACAGCGGCTACATGGCGCGCGCCGCGTTCATCATGGACCGCTACATGCGACGCGTCGGGCTGCACGGCCGCAGCTTCATCCCGCTCATCTCGGGGTACGCGTGCGCAGTGCCGGCGATCATGTCGACGCGAACCATCGAGCGCTCCAACGACCGTCTGGCGACGATGATGGTCGTCCCGCTCATGAGCTGCTCAGCGCGACTACCCGTGTACACCCTACTCATCGGCGCCTTCGTGCCCTCGGTCGCCGTGCTCGGGATCTTCGATCTCAAGGGCGTCACGTTGCTGGCGATGTACTTGCTCGGCACCGTCACCGCGCTCGGCGTCGCATTCGTCTTCCGGCGCACGTTGCTCAAGGGCCGCGTGCAGCCACTCATCCTCGAGCTCCCGCCCTACCGCATTCCGAGCCCGCGCACGCTCTTCACGTCCGTCGTGCAGCGCGCGAGTCTCTTTCTGCGGCGGGCGGGGACGATCATTCTGGCATTGTCGGTGGTGTTGTGGGCGCTGGCGAGCTATCCGAAGCAAGTTCCCAGTTCCCAGTTCCCAGTTCCCGGCGCGGTCGCCAGTCGGAACTTGGAACTTGGAACTGGGAACTCCGGCGAGGCAGCCGCTCAAGAGTACCAACTCGCCCACAGCGTTCTCGGCCAGATCGGTCGCGCCATCGAGCCCCTCGTCCGCCCACTCGGTTTTGACTGGAAGATCGGCGTCTCGATCGTCTCGTCCTTTGCGGCGCGTGAGGTCTTCGTTTCGACGATGGGTACGATCTACGGCGTTGGCGCCGATGACCGGGCGACGCTCGAGGCGCTTCCGGAGCGGCTGCGCGCCGAGCGCGACGCGGCCGGCCAGCCGATTTACACGACGCTGACCGCGATCGGCCTCATGGTCTTCTACGTCTACGCACTCATGTGCATGAGCACCGTCGCGGTCACGGTGCGCGAGGCCGGTGGGGGGCGGCAAGGGTGGCGCTGGGCGGGCCTACAGTTCGGCTATATGCTCGCTCTCGCGTACGTGGCGGCATGGCTCGTTCGACAAGTGGGCCTCGCGCTCGGCTATGGCGGCTGACCGCTAACCTCGAACGACCAGGCGCATGGAGTCCGGTCTCGTTCAGTCCCTCATTGCGGGCGGCATCGTGTTCGGCGCGGCGGTCTTTCTAGCGCGTCGCGCGTGGCGTTCATTCCGCGCGACGCGGCGCGGGACCGCGGACGGTGCCTCGTGCGCCGCGTCGAGTCCGTGCGGATGCGGAAGCGAGGCGAGCCCGGCACGCCGGGCGGACGGCGCGACCGCCGAGACAGGCTCATAGCTCCGACCGTCACCCAGGCTTTCGCGCTCTTGACGGGTGTCCTCCAGCCCCCAATAGTTCCGCGCCGCGGCGCCCCATAGCCGCGTCACGTCTTGAGCTGTGCGGGCAGTATCGCACCACCCAGTCGGCCTTCGTCGCGCGACGCGGCCCGCGGGTGACGCGGAATGGCCTCGCCGCAGTTTCACTTTCGCTGGCACTCGCGCCACCGAGCCGACCTCATCCTACAGGCCTGGTGACTGCGTGTCGGCGGCGTACGTCCCCACGCGGCGTAGCACCGCGAAAACCAATTCGTACCGGAGGACTTATGACGTTAGGCAGATCGGCCGCTGATGGCTGCCGACGAATCTCGGCACGCTTTCTACCCCGGTGCGCTGGATCCCTCGCGGCGGTGGTCGCGCTGGTGACCGGAAGCGCCGCCGGCCCGCTCGCGGCGCAGGCCCCTCAGGGCAGCGTCTCGGGCCGCGTCCTCGAAGCTGAGTCGCGCACGCCGATGGCGGCGGTCAATGTCCGCGTGATCGGCACCAACCTGCAAACGGCGACCGACGAGCAAGGGCGATTCACGATTCGCGGCGTACCGCCCGGCCCGCGGACGCTGGAGGCGCGCCGCCTCGGGTACAAGCCGGCCAGAGCTCAGATCGACGCCTCGACCGCGCCTGGGGAAATCACGCTGGCGCTGGCCACCGATCCGCTCGGCCTCGAGACGGTCGTCGTGACCGGGTATGGCACGGCTACACGGGCCAACGTCGCCGGCGCGATCGCCTCGCTTCGCACCGAGACGGTCGCGGAGCTGCCGACGCCACAGATCGACCAGGTCCTTCAAGGCCGGGTTTCGGGCGTGCAGGTCGTTCAGAACTCCGGTGTGCCGGGGTCGGCGATCACCGTGCGTATCCGCGGCGCTTCATCGATCGGCGCGTCGAACGAGCCGCTGTACGTCATCGATGGTGTCCCGCTCATCCAGGGCAACTTTTCCGGCACCAACGCGACTTTCGGCGGCCAGGACATCGACGCGCTCGCCGATCTGAATCCGAATGAGATCGAGTCGATCGACGTCCTGAAGGACGCGTCGGCGGCAGCGATCTACGGATCGCGCGCCTCCAACGGCGTCGTCATGATCACTACCAAGCGCGGCTCCGCGCGCGCGCGGCCGGAGATCCGGGTCAACTCGTACTACGGCACACAGTCGGCGTGGCGCATCCCCAGCTACCTGAACAACCGCGAATACGTCGAGCTGTTCAACGAGGCGTACGCGAACGACGGACAGGCAGACTGCGGAACCTACACCTGCAACTTGATCGGTTTCAGTGGCGACAACATCCCGGTCTGCAACCACGACAACCCGACGGCGCCAGTCTGCGAGGAGTTCGAGGTCGATCCGAACGTCAACGTGGACTGGATCAGGGAGATCCTCTCCCCCGCTGCCGTCGGCAGCACGACCGGCTCGATCGCGGGCGGCTCCGAACGGACGCAGTACTACGTCAGCGGCAGCTACCTGAAGCAGGACGGCATCGCCCTCGGCTACGGGTTCGACCGCATCAACGGGCGCGTGAATCTCGACTACACGGCGACCGACAAGCTCAAGCTCGGCACGAACGTCGGGCTCACGCACTCCATCACCGATCGCACGCGCGGCGACAACACCATCTACGGTCCGTTCGCCAACGCCATCGCGATGGATCCGTTCACGCCCGTTTTCAACGAGAGCGGCGGGTACGCGGCGAGTGAATGGGCCGGGTACGACAATCCGGTCGGCCTGGGGAAGGAGAACCGGGCCGAGGAGCGCTCTGTCCACATCATCGGCAACGCGTTCGCCAACTACAACCTGCTCTCGGGCGTCGACGCCCGTCTGACGGTCGGTCTCGACCACTACAACCTGCGGTCGAAGCAGTACGACTCCCCGGTCATTGGTCCGTGGACGAGCTCCGAGGGGCACGGCGTGGCCACCAACTCGTACGCCAACAAGCTCGTGACGGATGCGACGGTCAACTGGACGCGCGGCTTCGGGCGTCACGACCTGTCTGGTGTGGTCGGCACGAGCTACGAGCTCAACGACCAGGATTACAACGAGGTCGAGGGCATTCAGTTCCCGACCGGCGAGTTCCGGCAGCTCGCTTCCGCCGCCCTCGTGATCGGCGGCGACCAGTTCGTCACCGAGAACAACCTCCTGTCATTCTTCGGCCGCGTCTCGCACAACTGGGCGCGTCAGCTCACGACGACGGTCAACGTCCGGGCCGACGGCTCTTCGCGCTTCGGCGCGAACAACCGCTGGGGGCTCTTCCCGTCGGCGGCCGTACAGTGGCGGCCGATCGAGGCCACTGCCGCCCTGCGCTCGCTCGCCTCGATCAGCGACCTGGCACTCCGCGCGAGCTACGGCCGGACCGGGAACCAATCCGGCATTGGTAACTTCGCGTCGCTGGGCCTCTTCTCCGGCTCGGCGAATTATGACGACCGTGGCGGCATCGTGCCGTCTCAGCTGCCCAACCCCGACCTGCGATGGGAGAAGACCGACCAGATCAACATCGGCGCGGACGTCGCGTTTCTCTCCGATCGCTTCGGGTTGACGGTCGATTGGTACCACAAGACTACCAGAGACCTGTTGCTGAATCGGCCGGTTCCGTTCTCGACCGGCTTCAGCACAATCACCGAGAACATCGGCTCGATGCGCAACACAGGTGTCGAGCTCGTGGCCCGCGCCCAGGTGCTCCGCAGCGCGTCGCGCGATGGCCTCAGCTGGAACACGGAGCTCAACCTCTCGGCGAACCGGAACAAGGTCCTGAGGCTCCACGGTGATACGATCAAGGGTCTGAACACGATCGAGCCGGGACAGCCGCTCGGCGCGTTCTACACGTTCAAGATGGACGGAATCTTCCAGACCGACTCGGAGATCTGCTACGACGAGACCGGTGCGACCTGCGCGCCGGGGGTCGGGTTCCAGAGCGAGTTCACCGTGCCGGGCGACATTCGGTTCCGTGACCGCGATGGCGACGGCATCATTACCGCCGACGACCGGATGATCGTCGGGAGCCCCTGGCCCGATTTCGAGGGCGGCTTGACGAACAACCTCGCCTGGCGCGGCCTGGATCTCACGGTCTTCCTCCAGTTCGTCCAGGGCAACGACATCTACAACGGCCTTGGGGAGTTCCAGGACGCGTTCGGCTTCTTCTTCGACCGGCCGGGTCCGAATGCGCGTAAGCGCTGGCGGCCCGACCGCCCGACCAACGAAGAGCCGCGGGCGAGCTGGTTCGACAGCAACAACAACCGTCGCGAGTCGAGCCGCTTCATCGAGGACGGGTCGTTCATGCGCCTCAAGAACGTGCTGCTCGGCTACAACGTGCCACAGCGGTTCGCGCGGCGGACGGGAGCCCAGAGCCTGCGCGTCTATCTCCAGGCGCAGAACCTCATGACCTGGACGAAGTACAGCGGGTTCGACCCGGAGGTCAACTTCTCCGGGACCACCAACATCACGCGCGGCCAGGACTTCTACACGCTGCCGCAAGCGCGCACGTTCACCTTTGGCATCAACTTCGGACTATGAACAGACTCCGTGACATGAGACTCGCCAGCGCAACGACGGGCCTGCTCGCGGGTCTGCTTCTCCTCGGCGCGTGCGACCAGCCTCTCGAAGTCAATCCCACCTCCTCGATCCCGCAGGAGGAAGCGCTCGACTCGCCTCAGGAGATCTCCGCGGGGGTGCGCGGCATCTATGACGCGCTGCAACAGGATGGCAGCTACTCCCGGAACCTGATCGTCTTTCCCGACCTGTTTACGGACAACCTGGACTTCACCGGAACGTTCGACACCGACGCAGAGGTCGACGACGGCCTCGTCACGGCTGCCAATGGCTCGGTCAGCGGGATCTGGAGTGCTGCGTACGCTCTGATCAACAGAGCGAACAACGTGCTGGCGGCTATTCCGAACGTTGCGGACCTCGACGCCGCGAGCGCCGCGCGATTCCGCGGAGAGGCGCTTTTCCTCCGCGCGCTCACCTACCACAACCTCGCGCGCTGGTTCGGCGGCGTGCCTCTGGTCACGGAGCCGGAGTGGGTGATCACGCCGGAGGTGAACGTGCCGCGGAGCACGGAGGCGGAGATCTACGCCTTCATCGAGCAGAGCCTGCAGGAGGCCATCACTCTGCTCCCGGCGACGTCGGCCGACTTCCGGCTCACGAGCGGCGCGGCGCGGGCGCTGCTCGCCCGCGTCAGCCTCGACGCGGCGTCGCTGGCGGGTGCGACGCCAGCCGATGCGGCGACCCGGTGGGCCGCTGCCCGCGACCTGGCAACCGCTGTGATCACGAGCGGCCGGTATCAGCTCACCCGACCGTACTCGAACCTCTTTGCGGTAGAGAACTCGCCCGAGTCGATCTTCTCCATCCAGTACACCATCAACGACGACAACTTCCTGGCCTTCTGGTTCTTCCCGAGCCACCTGGGCGGGCGTCGCGGCTTTGCCCCGACCGCCAACCTGCGGACGGCGCTTCAGGGCCAAGGCGGCGATCGTCTGAATGCCACGCTGGACATCTACTTCACCGCCGCCGGCGCCCTGCGGCGCTACGGGAAGAAGTTCTTCCGCGTCGCGACGGGCGATGACAATGTCATCGTGCTCCGGTTGGCCGAGATGTATCTGATTCGCGCCGAAGCGAACTGGCGGCTGAATCCGGCGGACGTGACCACGATCCTGGCCGACCTGAACGAGGTACGGAGACGGTCCAACGTTCCCGACCTGCTGCCATCCGACGTCACCACAGCGACCGCGCTCCGCGACGCGATCCTGAGGGAGCGCCGGTTGGAGTTCGCGCTCGAGGGACATCGCTTCTTCGACCTCCGTCGGATGCTCGGCCCGGCGGCGGCCGCGACGTTCCTCGGGATCGACGAGTTCCGCCTCTACTTCCCGATTCCGCAACGGGAGCTCGACGCCAACACGGCGCTGGAGCAGAACCCGGGCTACTAAAGGTCCCAACTCCGGAGAAAAGAGTCCGCCCGCGGAAACCGCGGGCGGACTCTTTTTACCATTTGTCCCGCGCGCAATACGGCGCTATTTCGAGCGTTCCGTCACGACCTGAATCGCCCCGTGGTTGTGACTCAGGCCGAAGCGAAATTGCGCGCCCATCGAATCGAAGTAGCGGATGGACGTGACGGCGCTGCTCTCGATCTCGCGCAGCGCCTCGAGCCCCGGCAGCCGCATAGCGTTCAAGTACACTGCGACGCCGCCGTCGTCGCCGAAAGTGTAGGCACCGCGCCGCTGCAACCAGCTCGGCCGAAGGAACTGGATGATCTCATACGCATCCTTCGCCTGTGTGCCCCGCACCTCCTCTGTCGTTATCAGCGCTCCCTTCGCGACGGTCTCCGAAGGGGGGCGTGCGGCCTGGCCGGTCGCGCATCCGGAGACGACGAGCAAGAGGCAGACGGATCGTGTCAGCCTTGACATGACGTTATCCGAGGAGGTTCGCGTCTTGCGCCACAGCTGGTTCCCGCGGCCCGGCCCGCACCACGTATACGGTCGGTGATACCGTTTCGCCAGAGCGTCGATCGTCGAGGGACAAGCACTGTGAAGGCTATCGTAATCACGCGCCCCGGCGGCCCCGACGTCCTCGAGCTCCGCGAGGTCGCGCGGCCGGAGCCGGGGACCGGCGAGGTACTCGTGCGCGTCCGCGCGACGGCGCTCAACCGGGCGGACCTCATGCAGCGGGAGGGACGCTACCCGCCTCCGCCGGGCGCGCCGGCCGACATTCCGGGGCTTGAGTTCGCCGGTGAGGTGGCAGCGCTCGGTCCGAGAGCACGCGAGTGGCGCGAAGGCGACCGCGTCTTCGGGATCACGGGCGGCGGGTCGTACGCCGAGTATCTCGTCGCGCATGAGCGGACGCTCGCCCCGGTTCCCGCGTCGCTGAGCTGGGACGAGGCCGCCGCCGTGCCGGAGGCCTTCATCACGGCGAACGACGCGCTCGTGACCCAGGCGGCGGTGCGGGCCTCCGAGCGGGTCCTGATCCACGCCATCGGGAGCGGCGTCGGACTGGCCGCATCCCAGCTCGCTCGGGCGTTCGGGGCCGTGCCATTCGGTACATCACGCACCGCGGACAAGATCGCCCGGGCGCGCGAGTTCGGCCTCGAGGATGGGATCGCGCTCGGCGGCGACACCGCTGCGCTCGGCGACGCCGTCTCGCGGTGGACCGGCGGTCATGGCATCGACGTCGTGCTCGACCTGGTGGGTGGCTCCTACGTGGCCGCCGGAATCGAAGCGCTCGCCCCGCGCGGACGACTCATCCTCATCGGCACCGTCGCCGGCGCTCAGACGGAGCTCGACCTACGCCGTATCCTCACCCGCCGCCTCACCATCCGCGGCACTGTTCTCCGCGCGCGGCCGCTGGAAGAGAAGATCCTCGCCACGCGCGCGTTCGCGGCGGAGGTCGTGCCGTTGCTCGCACGGGGCGCCGTGTGCCCGGTTATCGATTCGACCTTCGATCTCGCCGATGTCGCCGACGCACACCGGCATCTCGAGAGCAACGCGACGTTCGGGAAGGTGGTCGTGCGAGTGAGCAGCGGGTAAGGGAGGAAGGCGGCAGAGCGACTGCGTTGTTCGTGAACAGCGCGGGCCGCGGACGACGCGGACGACGCGGAAAAGCGCGGATCGCTCCGGGGACGGGCCGGCCTCCGCTCGCTGGCCCGGGAGAAGACCTTGGCTACACCATCGGGAAGGCTCCGGCCCGCCCCGTCTGTCATCCCGCACGAGCGCAGCGAGTGTCGGATCTACTGCACTGCCGCGGCGTTAGCCACGCGGGCGCGCCCAGTAGATCCCGACACTCGCTCGCTTCGCTCGCTCCTGCGGGATGACACAGCAAGCGAGAGTGGCTTCCCGGCGGTGTAGCCAAAGCGTTCCGACACTCGCGTTGGTCGTGCGGGACCCGGGCTGCTGCAACGAGGGGGACTAGCGAGGCGGGAGGGCAGAGCGCGCTTAGTCTGCGCCCCGCGCGCCTGACCGGGCGGCCCGCGGCGCCGCGGGAATCCCCGTGCCCTCTCCCCTCCCTCCTCGCCCCTCTCCCCTCGCTACCCTCGGCAGCGCCAGCGTGAACGTCGAGCCCTTGCCGACCGCGCTGACGACGGTGAGGTCGCCATTCATCCCGCGTGCGAGGTCACGGCTGATCGCCAGCCCGAGCCCCACACCCTCGAGCGGACGACTGAAGCGGCGGTTCACCTGCACGAACGGGTCGAAGATGCGCGGCAGTCGGTCGCCCGGAATGCCGATGCCAGTGTCGTTGACCCGGATGAGGATCGCGTCGTCCTCGACGCCGCCGTCGACGGTGATCGAGCCCCCGGGCTCCGTGTACTTCACGGCGTTGGTGAGCAGATTGAGGAGTATCTGGAGGACCTTGTCGCGGTCCGCCAACATCGCGTAGCGGCGGCCGGCCGCGCGGTTCACGTAGCGAAGCCCGCGCTCACGGATGAGCGGCGTCACGATCGCCTCGACATCGGCGAGCACCTCCGCCGCCCGCACGTCCGTGATCTCGTAGTTGACGTGCCCGGCGTCGATCTTGGCGAAGTTGAGCACGTCGTTGATCATCGCGAGCAGGTGCTGTTGGCTGCGGCGGAGCCGCGTGAGGTCCTCCCGCTGCTCGCTCGTGATCGGCCCGCGCACGCCGAGCTCGAGCAGCTCCGCGTAACCGCCGATCGCGTTGAGTGGCGTGCGCAGCTCGTGCGACATCGCCGCGAGGAACTCCGACTTCGCTCGGCTCGCCGCCTCCGCCTGGCCCCGGGCATCGCGCTCGCTCGCCAGCAGGCGCGCGCGCTCCTCCTCTGCGCGCTTGCGGTCGGTGATGTCTCGCATGTAACCGACAAACGCGGGCCGCCGCTGCCCTGGGACCACGGTGATCGCCAGCTCGGCCGGGAACTCGGTGCCGTCCGCGCGCACCGCCGGGAGCTCGACGCGCTTGCCGAGGATCCGCGCCTCCCCGGTCGCGAGGTAGCGTTTCAACCCTTCCTCGTGGGCGGTGCGGTATCGCGGCGGAATGATCAGCTCGGCCATGTTGCGGCCGACCGCCTGCTCGCGCGTGTAGCCGAAGATCCGTTCCGCGGCCGGGTTGAACTCGGTGATGCGCCCCTCGGCGTCCATCGCGACGATCGCGTCGAGCGCGGTCTCGACGACCGCGCGGTGCAGCGCCTCGCGCTCGTTGAGACGTCGCTCGGTCGAGCGCCTTTCGATGAACTGGCCAATCTGGTTCCCGAGCGCGGTAACGGCGCGCAGCAGGTCGTCGTCGGGCTCTCGCACCTCACGGCTCATGAACTCCAGCACGCCGAGTACATCGTGGTCCGTGGTCACCGGGAACGCGAACGCGCTCCGGATCCCGGCACGTGTAGCCTCGTGAAGCAGCGGAAAAGCCGCGTCCCGCGTGAGATCCGTGACCCACGCCGCCTTGCAGGTCGCCCAGACATGACCCGGAAGACCGGTGCCTCGCGCGAACTCCCCGCCGTGACGCAGGCCGGCGGCCGCGACTTCGTCGATCGTCGGGGCCCGCCAGGCGGCGAGGAAACAGAGGCGGTCGCGCGCGGGCTCGGCGACCCAGAACTGGCCGAGGTCCCAGTCCAACCCCTCGCACACCGCGCGCATCAGCTGCGGCGCGGCTTCGTCCAGCCGCTCGGCGCGCGCGAGCACGCGACTCACCTCGTATTGCACGCCGAGACGGCGGTCCGAGTCCCGCCGGCGGCCTGCTGAGGCTGATTTCGAGTCGCGTGCCATCGATGTCTGTTATGCACCGCCCGCGCCAGCCGACCTCAAGACTCACCGCTATACTTCGGTCGGCCGTCACCCTGCTGCCCTCCGCCCGCCGCCCCGACCCCCAATGCGGTTATTGCTCGGCTATCTACGCCGCTACTGGACCCTGGTCCTCCTCGCGCTCGTCCTCGCCGCGATCAATCAGATTTTCTCCTTGCTCGACCCGCTCATCTTCCGGCACGTCATCGACGATTACGCGACGAAGTACCGGGAGTATACGACGGGCGAGTTCTTCCGCGGCGTGAGCCTGCTGCTCGCCGCAGCCGTCGGCGTCGCGTTCGTCTCACGCGTCGCGAAGAACTTTCAGGACTACTTCGTCAATGTCGTCACGCAGCGCGTCGGCGCCGACCTCTACTCCGGGGGCATCCGACACTCCCTCGCCCTGCCGTTCCAGGTCTTCGAGGACCAGCGCAGCGGGGAGACGCTCGGCAAGCTGCAGAAGGTGCGCAGCGACGTCGAACGGTTCATCTCCGCGTCGGTGAACATGGTCTTCATGACGCTCGTCGGCGTCATATTCGTGATGATCTACGCCTTCAAGGCGCATTGGTCGATCGCGCCCGCGTACCTCGCGACGATCCCGCTCCTCGGTGGCCTCAGCTCGGTTCTCAGCCGCAAGATCAAGGTGCTCCAGAAGCAGATCGTCGCCGAGACGACGGCGCTCGCCGGCGCGACGACGGAATCGCTGCGCAACATCGAGCTCGTGAAGAGCCTGGGACTCGCCGAGCAGGAAGTCACCCGACTCACCGCGACGACGGAGAAGATCCTCAAGCTCGAACTGCGGAAGGTCCGCTACGTCCGCAGCCTCAGCTTCATTCAGGGGACGGCCGTGAACTTCGTGCGGACGTGCATCCTGATGCTGATGCTCTATCTCATCTACACGCAGGAGATCACGGTCGGGCAGTTCTTCTCGCTGCTCATTTACTCGTTCTTCGTCTTCGGCCCGCTGCAGGAGCTCGGCAACGTCATCAACATCTATCGCGAGACGGAGGCGTCGCTGGCGAACTTCGAGCAGATCCTGCGCACGCCGGTCGATCCGAAGCCGGCGGACCCCGTGCCGGTCCCCGATCTCCGCGTGCTCGAGTTCGACGCCGTCACGTTCACACACCAGACGGCCTCCGCGCCGGCGCTCTCCGACGTCAGCTTTCGCGTGCAGCGCGGCGAGACGGTGGCCTTCGTGGGGCCCTCGGGCGCCGGAAAGAGCACGCTCGTCAAGCTGCTGGTGGGGCTGTACGCTCCGAAGGCCGGCCGGATCCTGTACAACGGCATCGAGAGCCGGCGCGTCGACCTGGATCGGCTGCGCGAGCGGATCGGGCTCGTCACGCAGGAGACACAGCTGTTCTCCGGCTCCATCCGGGAGAACCTGCTCTTCGCGCGTCCCGACGCGACCGACGACGAGTGTCTCGCCGTGCTGCGTCGTGCCGCGGCCGACAACCTGCTCCGGCGCGCGGATCGTGGGCTCGAGACCGTGATCGGCGAGGGCGGAATGAAGATCTCCGGCGGCGAGAAGCAGCGTCTCGCGATCGCGCGCGCGCTGCTTCGGAAGCCGCACCTGCTCGTCTTCGACGAGGCAACCTCGTCCCTCGATTCGCTGACCGAGGAGGAGATCAGCCGCACGATGCGCGAGGTTGCCGAGACGACGGACGTGATCACCGTACTCATCGCGCACCGCCTGTCGACGGTGATGCACGCCGATCGAATCCACGTCCTCGAGCGCGGCCGCGTTGTGGAGGTCGGCCGCCACGACGAGCTGCTCGAGCTGAAGGGCCTCTACTACGCGATGTGGCGCCAGCAGGTCGGCGAGCGCCGTCGCGGGGCCGCGCCGTCAGCGGCACCGCTCGCCAGCGCGGGCGTGACTGGCTCACCGCGCGATCCCGTCGCGGCGCCGGGGTGATAAGAGGTGATAGGAACAGACGCTCCGGGAGACGTCGCGACGGCCGCGGCGCTCCGCTGTCTGCAACGAGAAAGCGCCCCGCGAGGTCTCACGTCGCAGGGCGCTTCTCGCAGAGAGGCTAGCTAGCGGTTGCCGCCGCCACCGCCGGTCGACCCACCACCGGTTGACCCACCACCGGTTGACCCACCACCACCGCCGGTTCCGCTCGAGCCGCCGTAACCGCCGCCGCCGCCACCGCCCGTGCTGCCGCCGCCACCGCCACCGGTGCCGCGGCTGCCGCCACCACCGCCACCGGAACCGCCGGACCCGCTGCCGCCCATTCCGCCACCACCGCCGGTCCCGCCAGAGCTGCCACCAAGACCGCCGCCGCCCGTCCCGCCACCGGCGCCGCCGAAGCCGCCGCCCGAGCCGCCGCCCGAGCCCCCACCCGAGCCACCCGAGGTGCCGCCGCCGCCCGAGCCGCCGCGGCCGCCGCCCGTCCCGCCGGTGCCGCCGCCGCCCATGCCGCCACCGCCAGCCCCGCCGGCGCCGCTCATGCCGCCGCCGGAGCTGCCGCTACCTGAGCCGCCGGTGTTCCTGTCTTGATCGGCCATATCCTGGACCTCCGAAATGAGTCTCTCCCCGAGCGCGTCCACAACGCATCCATGCCGCATTGACCTTTGTGCGACGCCGTCGGGAGCAGACTGCGGTCGCAACGTATGGGCCGCTGCGCATCCGGATACGCCAATTTTTACTGGCGTGCTGAACGATCAGCAGCGTACTGATGAGCTTGGATCCCCGCGCAACCGGGGCCGACGTTCAGGCGCGCGAGCGGCTCGTCGTCGACGCTCAGCGCACGAATCGCCACAGGTCAGTCTCCCGCCGCCGAGGCAGCAGGTCGATTCCGGCGCAGCGGGAGCTCCAGTCGCACGCACAGCCCGCCGCCGGCGAGGTCCCTCATCTCGAAGCGGTGCGCGGCGCCGTAGCTCTCGCGTAGCCGCTCGCGCGTACCGCGCAGTGCGATTCCCTCACGCTCGTTCCCGCCCTGCGGAGCGACCCCCGGCCCGTCGTCGTAGACCTCGAGCACGAGCGCCTCACCATCGGCGCGGCCGCGTACCTCCACGCGGCCGCGCTCCAGCCGCGGCGCGATGCCGTGACGTACCGCGTTCTCGACGAGGGGCTGCAGAATGAGATACGGCACGCGCGCGCTGAGCGCCTCCGCGTCGACGTCGACACGCGCTTCCAAGCGATCCTGAAAGCGCATCTGCTCGAGCTCGAGGTAGCGACGCAGAAAGCTGACCTCTTCCGACAGTGGGACTTCCGGCTCCCCGAGGTGCCGTAGCGCGAGCCGGAGCAACTCGGAAAGGTCCTGGACCATCCGCTCAGCGCGCTCCACGTCCTCGTGCATCAGCTCCGACAGGTCGTGGAGTGCGTTGAAGAGGAAGTGCGGGTTGAGCTGCATGCGCAGCAGATCGAGTCGCGCCGTCGCGAGCCGCGCCTCGAGGCGCGCGGCCTTGAGCTCCCGCTCTCGGTAGCGGCGGTAGTAGTCCGCGCCCTGAGTCAACCCGACGAGCACGGCGTACGTCAGGAGGCTCGCATGAAACTCGACCGGTGAGAGCCCGGGCCTCGGAACGTTGGCGAGCGCCGTGAGCACCCATTGGCTGGCCACCGTCGCGCCGACTGACCACGCCACGCCTGCCGCGACGTGCACGAAGACGCGGCTCGCGAGCCGCTCGCGCGAGATTGGGAACCGGCGTGTCAGCCAGCGGACGATCGGGGAGAGCGCGGCCCGCACATACCACGCAGTGAGACCGATCGCGAACGCCTGCGCCCACGTCAGCGGCCTCGGTGTGTAGGCCGCGCCGACGTACGTCTGGCTCGCGAAGAGCACCCCGACCAGAGTCCAGGCCGCGAAGCCGAGCGTCCAGCGGAGCCAACAGGAAGCAAGCATCGGTGAATGCTACGGCCGACGGACGCTGCCGTCCACAAAGCCGGTCATCCGCCGAAGCGGGCGTTACGGACACAGTTCATGACATCTGAGTGCATCTCGTTACAGCAGGGGCACATACGTCGTTCCAAGCGGTATACCTTACTACGTAGCCCAGAGCCGCTGCCCTGGACCGGTTCATGCGTTTATGTGGTCGGGATCACATCCCATTGGTTCGACCGAGAGGAAGGAGGACGACCGTGAGCAGGTTTGCTCGTTTCGGAGCGGCGCTCGCGCTCGCATCCGCGACGTTCGCCGGTACTGCCCAGGCCGCTGAGCTTGGGGGCTCGCTCACGTCCATGAAGAACCAGCACGACGCCGCAGTCCGGCATCAATACACGTTCCTCAGGACGCCGGCTCAGGTCCGCGAGTACGTCGCCAAGGGGCGCCTCGTGCAGCTCACCGGGAACGCCGATTACTCGCTGTTCGAGGTCTCGTTCCCGTACGCACGCGCCGAGGTCCGCATGTTCGTCGAGCGGCTCGCCGCCGATTACCGCGCGGCGACCAGCACGCAGCTCGTTGTCACCAGCCTCACGCGTCCCGAAGCGCTGCAGCCGCGCAACGCGCACCAGCTCTCGGTGCACCCCGCGGGGATGGCGGTCGACTTCCGCGTGCCCGAGGACTCGGCGAGCCGACGCTGGTTGGAGCGAACGCTGCTGGCGATGGAGAAGGATGGACTGCTCGATGCGACCCGCGAGCGGCGGCCGCCGCACTACCACGTCGCCGTGTTCGCCCGGCCATACCGCGCGTACGCCGAGAAGCGCGACGCCGCAGACGTGCTAGCAGCGGCGATGAAGGCGACGTCACTCGCCGCGGTGACCACTGTCGTGCCGGCTCCGGCGTCCGAGGGTCACGCGCAGTTCGCGCTACCCCTCACCCCGCTGCTCGGCGGCGCGGCGAGCGGCCTCGTGATGCTCGCGCTCTTCGCTGTAGCCGGCGCGATCGGGCGTCGGCGAAGGGGGAAGAGCAAGGCGTTGTTCGTGAACAGCGCGCACGCGGACGAGCGCGGATCGGCGAAGAGCTAAAACGCGCGGATGGCTCCTCGGGCGGTCCGGGCTCCGCTGGCCGGCCCGTGACAGAACCTTTGCTGCACCCCCGGGACGCTGCCAGCAGAAGGGGCGGCTTCATCACTCAGTAGCGTCCCGATGGTGTAGCCAAACATCCTCGGGCTCGTGGCGGCGAGGGGTCTCGGGTGCTGAGGGGCTATCCGCGCCTTCGCCCTTCGTCGATCCGCGGCCATCCGTGTGCGCCCTCTTCCGCTCTTCCCCGCTCTTGCCCGCAACGCCCTAGCCCTTCCCCGAACCCCTACCTCTCCGACGTCGGCGCCTCCGTGAGTCGTGCCATCAAGCTCCGCATGCCCGTGCCGCGCGCGACGGTGATGCGGATCGTGTCCCCCGGACGTCGATCGCGCAGCACGCGGCGCAGATCGCCGCCCTGACGGATCGGCGTGTCGTCGACGCGCGTGATGATGTCGCCCCGCTCGATCCCCGCGCGCTCCGCCGGTGTGTCCGGCGAGACCGCGGCGACGACGATCCCCTCGCGCACCGACAGACGGAACTGCTCGGCCATCTCCGGCTCGACGTCGCGGTACTCGACGCCGAGGAAGGAACGCACGACGCGCCCGGTCGCGAGGATCTGCTCGGCGACGTTCTGTGCGAGGTTGATCGGGACCGCGAAGCCGAGTCCCTGCGCGCCCGGCGCGCGGAGAACGGCCGTGTTGATGCCGATGACGCGGCCGCGGGAGTCGAGCAGCGGACCGCCGGAGTTGCCGGGGCTGATCGCCGCGTCGGTCTGAATGAGTCCGTCGAGCGCGATGCCGCGCGGGCTCCGGTTGACCGCGGAGATCACGCCCGTCGTCACGGTGCGCTCGAGGCCGAGCGGGTTGCCGATCGCGATCGCCGTTTGGCCGACCTCGAGGCGATCCGAGTCGCCGATCGGCGCGACGGGCGTGTTCGGCACGTCGATGCGCACGACGGCGACGTCGAGTGACGGGTCGCGGCCGACGACCCGTCCCTCGACGCGGCGGCCGTCGGCGAGCCCGACGCGCACCGTGCGCGACATGCCAACCACGTGCGCGTTCGTGAGGATCACGCCGTCCCCGCGTACGACCACGCCGGAGCCGGAGCCGCCCTCCTGCTGCGCGACGCTGACGACCGCGGGCGAGACCTGCCGCGCGATGCGCACGACATTCTGCTCCTCGGCGCCGAACGGCGCGGCGGGCTGGGCCGCGGTCGTGTACTGCTGCGCCCACGCCGGCTCGATCGCGTCCCGCGCCACCGTACCGGCCGTGAGTCCGAAGCCCGCGCCGACCACGAGACCGAGCGCGAGCGTGAACGTCGTCTGCTTCATGAATCTTCTCCTGTGCGACGGTGCCTGTCTTCTCCATATAGGCGCGAGGTCGCGAGAAGTTTCGGCGCTGTGACGAAGTGCACCCGCGCGTTGTGAACGGCACGTTTGGCGACGCGAGTGGGGCATCGAGGAAGGAGGAGTGAGGAAGGAGGGGTGAGGGCGTCACGCTCATTCCCAGGCTTGATCTGCGGCGGCACAGTCCACCAAATAGGAGGGCACGCCCGCCGAGTGCGAGATCCCCGGAGCTGCCCTACCGTCTATGTGGCTTCTGCCTGCGCTAGCGCCGGTCTGCTCCCTCGCGGCACGCATCTACTACCGGCTGGCCGTGGCTGGCCGGACGATCCCCGCGCGCGGCCCGGTGCTGCTGGTCGCGAACCATCCCAATTCCATTCTCGATCCGGTGCTCGTCGCGGCGGCGGCGCGGCGGCCGGTGCGCTTTCTCGCCGCAGCCACCACCACGAACCGCTTGGGCTTCGGCCGGCTGGTCCGGGCGACCGGCGCGATCCCGGTCTATCGCCGGATGGACGATCCCTCGCAAGTCAGGCGAAACGAGGAGATGTTCCGGGCCGTGCACGCGGCGATCGTGCGCGGTGACGCGGTGGCGATCTTCCCCGAGGGACTGAGCCACGACGACCCGGCGATGGCTCCCCTGAAGACGGGCGCGGCGCGCATCGCACTCGGTGCGTTTGCGGCCGGCTGTGCGAGGTGTCCGATCATCCCGGTGGGGCTCGTCTATCGGCGCCGCGAGCGCTTCCGCTCCGACGCCTTCGCGGTCGTCGGTCAGGCGGTGGCGTGGGACGACCTCGCGCACGCCGGCGTGGACAACGTCGAGGCGGTGCGCGAGCTCACGCGGCGGATAGATGACTCGCTCCGCGAGGTGACAGTCAATCTGCAGCGGTGGGAGGACGCGCCGGTCGTCGAATGTGCGGAGTCGATCTACGTGGCCGAGTTCGGCGCTCGGACAGACCCCGTGCGGCACGTCGCGCACGTGCGCGAGGCGACGGAGATCCTCGCACGGCTCCGCGAGGAGGAATCGGCTCAATGGGCCGCCCTGGTCCGCGACGTCGCGCGTCATGCGCGCATCCTGAAGCGCCTTGGGCTCGCGCCGGCAGACGTCCACGTCAGTCCGACCGGACGTGACACACTCCGATGGACGGCGCGGCAAGTTCCGGCCGTTGCCTTCACCTTGCTCGCGGCCCTCGGCTGTCTGATATTCTGGCCGCCCTACCGCCTCACCGACGTCATCGCGTCGGCCGCTGTGTCCCGCCCCAGCGCTCGCTCGACCGCGAGACTCCTCTACGGTTTGATCATCTTTGCGATCTGGATCGCGCTGCTCGCCGCCGCCGCTGCCAGGGCTGGCGGCGCCGTCGCGGGACTGGTCGCCCTGCTCGTGCTTCCCATCTGGTCCCTCGCCGCGCTCCGCGCGCGCGATCACTGGTACGAGTGGCGCGCGCAGGTGCGGCACTTCTTTCTGCGTCGCGCGCGCGCCACCACGCTTCAGGAGCTTCGCGCGCGACAGCGGGAGCTTGCCGCGCGTCTCAAGGCAGTGCGCGACGCGTTCGAGGAGACCCGTCCTGAGGTCGGCGCGTGACGTGAAGGCGCTGCGGCGCCGCCCCCTCAGCCCTTCCTACGATAGAGGCCGTCGAACGCGACCGACCAAGTCCGGCCATCGTCGCTCGACGTCTCCCACAGCTGCCGCACGCGCGCCGGCGTACCGCCGAGTGGCGTCCAGCGGATGCGCTGCAACGTCCGCGCGCCGTTCGCGCCGACCGTCACGCCGACGAGCTCCATCGCGCCGTCTTTCATCCCCCCGTCGAGCTGCAGCAGCAGACCGTCACTGCCGACCCACGTCTGGTGCCAGCGTCCGGTGGCCGCATCGAATGCGTTGAGGCTCGTGCCCGTAGCGCCGCCCGCGCCGACCCACTCTTCTTGGAGCGCACAGCCGCCGTGAATCGGGCGAATGTGGTTGACCCCCGCCGTCCGGCCGTTCGGCAGCGTGACATCCCACTCGCCGATCCAGAAGTCGAACTGGCGGTGTTCGGGTCGCGCACAAGGCGCCGGCCGCGCACCGGCCGCGGATTGCGACCACATCGCCTCCGGCAACGCGCACGCTGCCAACGCGAGCGCGAGTGACGCGAGGAACAGGCGCATGGTTGTCTCCTTCCTTGACGACCCGTGACATCGCCGCACCAACATTCTCAACCATGCGCCGACGCCTCTTTGTCACGCTCTCGTTCAAGCCGGCCGCGGTTCTTCCTCATTGGTGAAGCGCACGGCGTCTCGGACGTCCCTTCGACGGCATCGTCGTGCTCACGGAGAGCAAGCCGTCAGGGGTCGCTGGTCAATCGCTGACTCGATCCGCTCTCGTCACGACTCCGCAGGCGATACGCGCCCCCGAGTTGCCGGCCGGGTCACTCCGTTGGTCGTCGGGGGCAGCGTGGATCACGAGAGCTGTACCGTCGCCGTCAAACAAGCCGCGCGGCCCGCTCGCGTCGAGCGTCACCCGCATAGTGACGACATCGACCGCGACCTGCCCGCCGGCGGTGGTCGTGATGTTGGGCAGGTCGCCGGCGTGCGGGCCGAGTGGGTTGTCCAGCCCGTGCAGCGCGCCCGTCGGATTGAAGTGCGCACCAGCGGTCGCGAAGTCCGGCGCGTCGCAGCGCCCGACCTGATGAAAGTGTACGCCGTGGACACCGGCCGGAAGGCCGGCGAGCGTTCCGCTGACGCGCACACCACCCGCGCCCTGCTCGAGTCTGAGAGTGCCGCGCGACATGCCTGACGCCGAGCGCACTACCGCGGCCCCGGCCGGTGATTCGGCTGCGGTCCGCGCGGCTTGGTGGCACGCGGCCGACGCGAGTGTGCACACGAGGATCAGGCGGGAACGGCGGCGGCGTGTGATCATCGCGAGCTCCGTTCGAGAGAGGAGCTAACAATAAGGGCGGCTCTGCTCAGCCGCCCTATGCGTGGATGAAGTGTAGCGGGATCGTGGCCCGGACGCGACGCGACTATCGAGTGGCCCTCCTGGCATGCTTCGCGTCACGATGCGCCCGCGGCCGCGCCTCCGGAACGTCGCGCAGCGTCGAGTCCCGCCCGGCGTCGCCGACGTGGAGGACGCTGAACTCCCCGTCCGTCTCCAGCACGACCGCCTCGACCTCACCCAGATCCGCCACACCCTCGACGCGCACCGCGGCGAGAACTTCTTCCTCCGTCACCCGCTGCGCGCGCATCGAATCACGCAGGAAGCGGCCGCGGTGGAAGAGCAGAGTCGGCTTGCCGTTGATGAAATGCTCAACGGCCGCCGAGCGTGTCGTGAGCCACGACAAGAGCACCTGGAAGCCGATGAGGAGGGCCAGCGCGAGTAACCCTCTCAGGAGCGGAACGTGGTCGGAGACGATCGTCGTCGCGAGGATCTCGCCCATCACGACGATATACACGAAGTCGAACACGTTCATCTGCGCCAGCGTCCGCTTGCGCGACACGCGGAGCATCAAGATCAGTGCGAAATACCCGATCGGACCGAGCACGAGCACGCGAATGACGTCGTGCCAGCCGTGGGTGAACATCGTGCTATCGATCACGCCCTCCCTCGTGTTTCCGAGCAGGAAATGACCGTCGCGGCCTGCGAACGGTGCGTACCGCACCGTTCGCAGGCCGCGAGCCAGCCACCCATATCGTCCACCGACTGTGGCGCTTTCACGAACAAGCAGCGTCGCGCCAGTCGTGAAAGCAACTCAGCGCTTGGGCGATGTCACCACTTCGACGAAGCGTCGCTGGCCGGCCGCAGCCGTCAGCAGCATGACCGCCGTGTAGAGCACGACGACGACGACCAACCAGCGGAGCGCGCCGAGGGGTAGCGACTTCACGGCGAACGCGGCGACGAGCACAGCGGGGATGCCGCCGATCGTGAGACCGAGCGCCGCCCGCGACTCGTACGCGCTGGCGCGCATGAATCGGACGCTCGCCGCCGGCATGAGTGCCGCGCACGCGCCGGTCATGATCGGGAACGCCGTCCTCGGGCTCATGCCGAGCAGCGTCACGAGGATCATGCACGGCGCGTAGAACCCGATGCCCATCGTCATGAGCGCGCCCAGGAGAAGACTCACCCCGATCGCCACAGCCAGACGCGCTCCGGTCACGCCGAGCGCCTCGCCACCGGCGGGGAAGAGCGCGAGCTGCGTCATCGTCATCGCCGCCGCGGCCGCGAGCAGCGCGACGCCCATCACCATCTGGACCGTGCGCTTCGGCCACCGCGCGACGTGGCCGGCGCCGATCCACGCGCCGGCCGTCGCGGCGACGACCATACCGGCGAGCGTTCGAACGTCGACCGCGATGACCGTGATGAAGATGATCGCCTGAAGGATCGCCGGCGGCGCGTGGCCCACGTTGAGCGTCCCCGGGATGAGTCGGTCCGGGACGCTGCGCCGGAGCCGCGGGACGAGCTTGTACAGCGCGGTCGTCGTCGCGAATGAGCCGATCCCGAGAGCGTCGAAGAAGTTCGTTACGGCACCGACCGCGACGAGAAGCCAGTCGGTACGTGGCCGGGCCATGGGCGCATCCGCCGCGCGAGGTCGCAAGGAACGTCCGCGCGAGACCTGACCGCGTCAATACCGCCCCGCTGCGCCGAAGCGTCCCTCTTGCCAGCCCGAGCCGCGCAGCCGCAGCTTGGGACGATGGCCGGAGCAGAGCTGATGTCGCGTCCGGGCGACGTCGACGAGCGCCCCCACGCGAGCGCCGCCGCCCGCATGCATCCCTTCCTGCTCCG
>JBHELH010000209.1:0-13841 GCA_046263215.1 Gemmatimonadaceae bacterium
CTCGCGGAGCTTCACGGGGTCCATCCCCAGCGCCTCGGCGACACGCTGGATGTGGACCTCGCTCGCGAACTGCGTCTGCGGCGCGCCGAAGCCGCGGAACGCGCCGTTCGGCGGCGTGTTGGTGAACATCGCCCGCGCGTCGATGCGCGTGTGCTCGCAGCGGTACGGCCCGGCCGCGTGAATACCGCCGCGCGACAGCACGACGGGGCTCAGCGTGACGTACGCGCCGCCGTCGATCACGACCTCGATGTCGATCGCCGTGATTCGCCCGTCGCGCGTTACGCCGGTGCGGTGCTTCACGATCGACGGGTGCCGCTTCGTCGTCGCCAGCATGTCCTCGGTCCGGTCGTAGATCATCTTCACCGGCCGCCGGGACTTGAGCGCGAGCAGCGACGCGTGCGCGGCGAGCATCGACGGGTACTCCTCCTTCCCGCCGAACCCGCCGCCCGTCTCCGTCTGAATCACGCGCACGTGCGTTGAATCGCCGAGCATCGTGCGCAGTGCCCGGTCGACGTAGAACGGGCACTGCATCGAGCCGTAAACGGCGAGGGTCGAGGGTAGAGGGTGGAGGGTCGACGAGCCCGCAGGACGGTCGCTCCACCCTCCACCCTCCACCCTCAACCCTGCCCCTTCAGGCACCGCGACGACGCCGTTCGGCTCGATGTAGACGTGCTCCTGGTGCCCCGTGCGATACGTCCCCTCGACGACGAGGTCCGCTTTCTCGAAGCCGCGCTCGAGATCTCCCTTCTCGATCACGAACCGCTTGAGCGCGCGCGGGGATCGCAGCGGATTGAAGACCGGCTCCGCGCGCTCGTACTCGATCTCGACACGCGCGGCGAGCAGCTTCTCCCGATCCTCGTGCGCGAGCAGCAGGATCGGCTCCGCAACGTGCCGCACCTCGGACTCGACGAGGCACGGCTGGTCGTCCTCGATCAGCGCGACGACGTTCCGGCCCGGGATGTCGCGCCAGTCACAGATGACGAAGCCGCTGGTGTCGAAGTCGAGCTTGATCGATCGGACTCGGCCGCACGGAATCGTCGAGCGGATCGTGCGCCCGTAGAGCATGCCGGGAAACGCGAGGTCGTCGGCGTAGCGCGCTGCGCCCGTCGCCTTACCGATGCCATCCTTGCGCTTGACGTTGGTTCCGACTGCGGGCATGCGGAGGGGCGAGGAGTGAGGAATGAGGAACGAGTGGGCGAAGATGCGGGTCGTCTTGTGAGGGAGCAAGACGCGGCGGACGGCGTCACTCGCCTCGCGGCAGGATGCGGAGCGGAGCGGCGGCGGTCCGCAACGGCCGGCCGTCGGTGATCACTAACCCCTCGACGACGTACGAGCCCGCGCCGGCCGGTCCCCCATCATTTGATCGCTGGTCCCACTCGTGGCGAAGCTCCAGCGACTCACCCGGCGAGAGCACGCGGCACTGAAGGATGGCCTGCACGATCTCGCCCTCGAGTCGGCGCCAGACGACGGCGCCGCCCACGCGCGTAATAGTGACGTCGAACGTGGGCGACCGACCCATGAGGTAAAGCTCGGCCGCGGTCGCGCCCTCGTTGGTCACTCGAACGGTGATCGGTACCGGCTCGCCCACGCGCACGCGGGGCGGCGCGGTGGTCTCGAGACGGAGCGACTCGGCGGGCGTGGCGGACATGCCGCAACGTAGCACCGAGCCGCCCCGCGTTGTTCTCAGTGCGTCTGGAAGTCTCCGAGCTCGCGGTGGATGTTCGCCATCGGGCTGAAGACGTACGTCACTTGCCCACTCACGCTGCCACCCCACAGGATTCCCAGCAGCCTGGCGTCACCCGGCCTGCCGCGCTGCAAGAACACCGGCGAGCCGCTATCCCCTCCTGCCACGTCCGCGCGAACCCGATCCTGGCAGACCTGCATGATCGGTGGCACCGTGCCCAGCACGATCGTGTTGATGCACGTCTGGATCACCGGGCCGAAGGTCCACCCCGTCGTGCGACCGACCTTGTTCGCCTCCTCGCCGAGGACGCTGCGCTTCTGCTCCTTGGTGATCGTGAAAAATGGATTGATCGGGTCGACCTCGAGCACAGGCACCCGGTCCCCGTTGGCATTGCGCGGCGTGTCCTGGTAGCGCTCCGTCGTCCGCGCGATGCGGCCGAGCTGGAACGGCACGTCCGCGGCGTACTCGGCGCGCGACGCATCGCTGTGGCGGCACTGAGCGCCTAGCTGGGGGCAATTGACGGGGTCGTACTCGGGATCCTCGACCTCCGCGCCGATGAAGTTGTTGGGGTTCCCGACCAGGCCACGCGTCGGCTGGTAGTAGTCCGTCCCTGGCGTCGTCCCGCCCTGCTGATTCGTGCAGTGCGAGTTCGTGATGAACGAGTTGACGCCGTTCTTCACGACGTTGAAGCCGAGCGTGCAGACGAAGGTCAGCGGGCTCGGGGTCGCAAAGAAGTTGATCTGGTACCCGCCGTCGACCGGGCGAACGCGGTCGCGAAGCGTGTGCATGCGCTCGACGGGCGCAGTCTCCACGACCGCGGTTGCACCGCTCGGCAGCCCCAACCCGGCAAGCACGTTCTGAATGCTCTGTACGGCCGCCGCATCCACGCCGCCGAAGCGCAGCTGGTTGCTATGCTCGTCGATGTCCGAGTACACGGCGCCGCTCACGGAGAGCACTTGCGGCCACGCCCTCTCGTGCCACGCGTCGAGCTGCAGCCAGTCGTACGTCGCCTGACGGACGCGGAGATCGGCGGCGGTGAAGCCCCGATCCTCGAGGAAACCCGCGAGCGCCGCCTCGGCGTCCGCACGCCGAGCGGGGTCCGTCAGGTATACGGTCGGCACGCCGTTGTCGAGGAAGTATCCGCCGAACCCAGGGACTACCTGCGCCACCTCCATTGGGTCGGGCGCCGGGTCCTGCGATACCGAGCCCGCCGCGCTCAGGGCAGTCGGCGCGGAGCGATCAGGCCCGGTCGGCGGCGGCGCCTCCTGGCAGGCGCCAGCCACGAAGAGAGCTCCAAACAGGGCGGCGCCAGTGAGCGGGCCGCGACGGACTTTCCAGCTCCGCCAGCCGGAGACGACAGACGACGTCATTCCCACACCTCCGCGAAACGGTGTTCGGCCGTCGCTGCACGGCAGGACCGGATGGGAGGACATTCCGACCCAGCCTGCAAGCGACGACGCCAGCCGCACCGGCTCGCGTGACTCGTACGCCACGCGCGCCGGCCGGGACACACCCAAGGCGTGCCGGGTCTTCCGGGCGCAGAGTACATGCCTCGCGACTTGCCGAGGGCAGGGTCCTTCTGCTCAGACTGCTTGCCGTGGACCGTTCGCCGCACGCCCGTGTATCAAGTGTCCTGCCCGCCAACGCGCGAGGCAGATCGAGCGACCCTAAGGAGCAAGCGCAGATGAGGCACGGACGGATAACACTGACGACAGGGATCGCGGCGCTCGTCGCCGTCGCCGCCTGCAGCGGCAAGTCGACGCCCGTACAGGCGAGCGACGATCTGCGGCGCGACCTCCAGCTGGCGGCCAGCCAGCAGGGCATCGAGCTCGTGCCGAACGCGTCGCGCACAACGGTCGTCTCCGCGATCGAGCAGACGGGCGTCGCCGAGCCCGCTCCGGCGCCGACGAAGACGCGAGCGCCTGTCGCCGGTCCCAGGCCGCGCCGTGTGGCGCCGCAGGCGAGGGTGATGCGCGCGCCCGCTCCGACTCCGCAGCGCCAAGTCCAACGGCCCGCTCCGCGCCCGACCTTCGATGCGAACGTGATCTCCCCTCCACCGCCCGGCGGCTACAAGACCGTGGACGAAGTGATCCGGAACGCGCCGTTCCCGATCAAGCCCTGAAAGGGGAGGTGGGAGGAAGGAGGAGGGAGGGGAGAGTCCGCAGCACCCTCATTCCTCCTTCCTCCCTCCTGCCTTCCTACCCCCGCGCCACGCCGATCATTCGATCGAAGTGCGCGCGCACTGTGCGATAGCACTCGCACGCGGCGCGCTCGAGCGCTGCGCGGTTTAAGACCGTCACGCGGCCCAGCCGGTACTCGATGAGCTGCGCCGTCTGAAACTCACTCGCCACCTCCGAGACCGTCTGCCGGCGCACGCCGAGCATCTGCGCGATGACCTCCTGAGTGAGCGGAAACTCATCGCTCCGCACGCGGTCGTGGGTGATGCAGAGCCATCGGGCGAGGCGTTGCGCAACGTCGTGGACGCGGTTGCAGGCCACCGACTGCGACACCTGCATCATGAACGCGTCCACGTAACGCCGCACGATCCCGTGCAACGGGTGCTCCGGCGGGACTAACGCCCTGAAATCGGCTGCGGGCATTCGAAGCGTCCGCCCCGGGATCTGCGCCGTCACGCGGTGCGGACTTTTCTCTCCGCCGAGCGCCACCGACACGCCCACCATGCCCTCGTTACCGACGGTGCCGACCTCGACGGCCTCGTCGTCCGCCATCACGGCGAGGAGCGACATGGTACCCGATTCGGGGAAGAACACGTGCTCCATGCGCCCGCCTTGCTCGTAGAGGACCTCCTGCAAGCGAGGCCGGACGACTTCCATCCGGGCGTGGAGGTGCTCGTACTCGGCGCGCGGCAGCGCCGCTAGGAGGCGGTTGGGTGAGCGCTCGGACAATGTCGGCTATCGGACATGCTTGTCAAATGGGGGACATGTTCATATGGTGCATTGTACGTGCTAACCCGTGTCGCCCCCGGGGTGAATGGCCACAGCAAACCGCCCGGACAACCGCCTGCTCAGCGCTCTGCCGCGCGACGCTTTCGAGGAGATCGAGCCGCACCTGGAGCGGCATTCGCTCGAGAGCGGTCTCGTGCTTCACAAGCCCGGGGAACCGATCCGCGACCTCTACTTCCCCGTCGGCTGCCTGATCTCCGTCACCGTCACGATGCGCGACGACAGGACAGCCGAGACAGGCGTGGTCGGCAGACGAGACGTGGTCGGCATCAACGCCTTCATGGGCGGGTCGGAGACGACGCAGACCGAGTACGTCGTCCAGGTTCCCGGCGACGCGGTGCGGGTCCCGGCGGATCCCCTTCGCGACGCGTTCGACCGCAATCAGCGCCTGCGCGCCGTGCTGCTCAAGTACACCCAGGCGATGATCGCGCAGATCTGTCAGAACGCCGCATGCAACCGGCTCCATTCGCTCGAGCAGCGATACGCGCGGTGGCTACTCGAGACGCGCGAGCGCATCGCGTCGGACGACCTGCGCTTGACGCACGGGTTCATCTCCCAGATGCTCGGCGTGCGCCGCGCCGGCGTCACCGAGGTCACGGGGCGGTTCCAGAAGGAGGGCATGGTCCGCGCCGAACGTGGCCGCACCTACATCCTGGACGCGCCGCGCCTCGAGACGATCTCCTGCGAGTGCTACGAGGTCGTGAAGGAGGAGTACGATCGGTTACTCGGGGCTTAGAAGCGAGGTTCGAGGTTGGAGGTTTTCGAGCGCGCAGCGCCCGATTCCCATCTCTAACCTCTAACCTCTAACCTCTAACCTCTCCCGCGTCGCGACAACCTGAGGCAGCCCGATCGGGTGCATCTCCTGAATCCGCGACGCGAGCGCCAGCACGGCCTCCTCTCCCTGCTGCGGCCCGACGACCTGCAGCCCCACTGGTAGTCCGTCCGCGTCCATCCCGCACGGCACAGATGCCACCGGCAGCCCCGTGAGACTCAGCACGAACGTCGGCGCGATCCAGTCGACGTACGTCTTCATCGGTTCGCCGGCGATCGTCTCCGGGTAGTTCCGCTCGACCGGGAATGGCGAGACCGCCATACAGGGCGTCACGAGATGATCGTACCGGTCGAGCAGCCGCCGCACGCGGTGCCACACCTCGCCACGCATCTGCTCCGCCGCCGCGAGGTCCTTCACCGTCAGCTCGAGCCCCGCGCGCACGTTGTTGACGACGTTCTCGCCGCACTGCTCGACCTTGTCGAGCCGCGGATACATGTGCGCGACGAACCACAGCCCGCGTAGCGCGATGAACGCCGGCCGCGCCGCGGAGAGATCGAGCTGTACCTCCTCGACGTGCACGCCTGACTGCTTCAGCTCGAAGACCGCCTCTCGGCAGATGCGCTCGATGCCCTCGTCGATCCCGATCCCGGCGACGTCGCGGCAGTACGCGACGCGCAGCCCGCGTCGCGGCCCGCTCTCCACCGCGCCGACGAAGTCCCGCGCCGAGGCAGGTTGCGCGATCGGCGACAGCGGGCTCGGACCGCAGATCGCCTGCAGCATCAGCGCGACGTCTTCGGCGGTGCGCGCCATCGGCCCCGTCACCTGGAGCGTGTCCCACACGTAATCCGCCGGATACGTCGGCACGAGCCCGGGGGACGGCCTCAGCCCGACGACCCCACAGAACGACGCCGGAATGCGCAGCGACCCGCCGAGGTCCGTTCCCTCGGCGAGCGTGATCATTCCGGTCGCCAGCGCCGCCGCGCCACCGCCCGTCGAGCCGCCAGCGCTCCGCTTGAGGTTCCACGGATTGCGCGTCCGCCCGAACACCTCGTTGAACGTGTTCCCGCCCGCCGCGAACTCCGGTGTGTTCGTCTTGCCGATGATGACCGCACCGGCCTTCCGGAGCCGCTGCACGACGACCGCGTCCTCCTTCGCGACGTTGTCGCTGTACAGCTTCGACCCGTACGTCGTGCGCAGCCCCTTCACGGGCGTGACGTCCTTGATCCCGACCGGCAGCCCGTAGAGCAACCCCGCATTCCCGCGCCCGCGCAACTCGAGCGCCCGCGCCTCGTCCAACGCCCGCTCGTTGAGCGTGACGATCGCATTGACGCTCCCGTTCAACTCCTCGATCCGCGCGAGCGCACCTTCCACGACCTCGACCGGCGACAAGTCGCGGCTCAGCAGCAGGTGCCGCAACTCGGTTGCCGACAGCTGCCGACCGGGGCCTGATCTACGGCGTCGGGAGAGGCCCACGGCTTAGGAGGGTAGAGGGTGGAGGGTGGAGGGCGGAGAAAACATCATACGAGCCACAAAGCGATCCTGCGTGAGGTGACGACAATCATAAGCATCCGCTGTGATTCAGTCCTACCAGGACCTGATCGTTTGGCAGAAGGCCATCGACCTCGTCGTTGAGACCTATCGTATAAGCCAGAAGCTGCCTCGTGATGAACGATTCGGTCTGACCAGCCAGATGCGTCGCGCCGCTGTCTCTATCCCGGCGAACATCGCCGAGGGGCATGGTCGTCATCATCGCGACGACTATCGCCAGTTTCTCTCAATAGCTAGAGGCTCCTTGAAGGAACTCGAAACTCACTTTGTTATTGCGGAGCGTCTTGGCTTCCTGACGAACGCGGACCTACGCCGGGCTCGCGCACTGTCGGATGAAGTCAGCCGGATGCTGAGCGCTTTGCACCGAAAGCTGAGGTAAGGCGAGGGTGGAGGGTAAGCGAGCATTGGCAGTCTCCACCCTCTACCCTCCACCCTCCACCCTACTCTCCAAAAACGCCACAGTGCGCGCAAACGCCGCCTCTCCTCCCTTGAACTTCCAGGGAAAGCAGCCAATCACGAGGCGCTTGTTCTGCAACTGAGGCAAGCTGATATCTCCCCCGACGTTCTCGATGTGAATCACGTTGTGCGGAAACAGCTTGTTGTGCGTGAGCTGATAATCTTCGTCCGGGAACAGCTTCGCGACAGCGTCCTTGCCGCCGAACTTCTTCTCCGCCTTCGCCCGCACTCGGTCACAATGTCCGTGCATCCCTTTGCCGAGGAAGCGGCCGATGGGGAGGTTCATCGGGTGGTCGGTCGAGATCGCGTCCACGCCCCACACGTGAATCTTCCGGTCAAGTAGCCACTCGACCATGTCCGGGTGTGGGCCCGGATGGTAGTGCACGTAGCGTTCCTCGTCGGGGGTGTCGCCAAATTGTCCGAAGCGGTGCCAGCCCGTGTGCAGGATGATGAGGTCGCCGTCCTCGATCTTGACCCGGCTCTCGATCATCTTCGGCGTGTAGAGCGCGAGGTCGTCCATCTCGTCCCGCAGGTCGACGATGACGCCCGGGCCGTAGAGCCAGTCGAGCGGAATCTCGTCGATCGTCATCCCGCCGGTGACGAAGTGGCGTGGCGCATCGAGGTGCGTCCCCATGTGGTTCGACGTCATGATGTACTGCGCGTTGACCCCGTGCTCCACCTTCCGCTTGATGTACTTCACCTCGAACGGCGGGTAATACGGCCAGAAGAAGCTGTCCTGGTTGAGGGGCTGGGAGAGGTCGTAGATTTTCATGAGAATGAGGTGGGGAGGTCGGAGGTGCGAGGTTGGAGCAGGTCGAGGTAGTCTCTCACCTCCCATCTCCCACCTGGCTCTGTGAGTCGAACATCTCTTTGACTGCCGGTTTCGTCACCTTCCCCATCGCGTTCCGCGGCAGCTCGTCGACGAACATCCAACGGCGGGGCACCTTGTAGGGCGCGATGCGCTCCGACAGCCATTCGCGGAGCGACTCCGGCGTCGCCGCATCCTCGGACGTCACGATGGCGGCGGACACTCGCTCGCCCCACTCCGGATCGTCGACGCCGACGACCGCGCAGTCCTCGACGTTCGGATGCTCCCGCAGCGCCTCCTCGATCTCCAGCGCCGAGACCTTGTAGCCGCCGGTCTTGATGATGTCGACGCTGCTGCGGCCAAGTATACGGTAGTAGCCGTCTTCGACGATCGCGACGTCGCCGGTGCAGAACCAGTCGTCTCGAAAGGCTGACCGCGTCGCCTCTGGGCGTCCCCAGTACTCGAGGAAAACGCCCGGCCCGCGGACGTGAATCTCGCCGTGGACGCCGTCCCCCGTCACCTCGACCTCATTCTCGTCGCGCAGGCTCACCTCGACGCCCGGGAGCGGGCGTCCGACCGTCCCCGCCCTGCGTTCCCCCTCGAGCGGGTTGGACAGCGCCATCCCGATCTCCGTCATCCCGTACCGCTCGAGCAGCGTGTGCCCGGTGATTTCCCGCCACCGATCGAAGACGCTGACCGGCAGCGCCGCTGATCCTGACACCATGAGCCGCAGCGCGCGGCACGCCTCCGACATCTTCGCTCGCTCCTCGGGGCCGGCGCTCTCCCACTCGGCGATCAGCTTCGCGTACATCGTCGGCACGCCCATGAACAGCGTCGGCCCCCCTTCGACGAACCTCTCCCAGACGCGCCGCGAGTCGAACCCCGGCAGCATCTCGCACGTCGCTCCCGCCCAGAGCGCGCAGAGCAGCGCGTTCACGATCCCATGCGTGTGGTGGAGCGGGAGCACGTGGAGGATCTGATCCTCCGCCGTCCACGCCCACGCCTCGACGAGACCCTCGATCTGCGCCCGCAGATTGCCATGCGTCGTTACGACCCCCTTCGGGCGGCTCGTCGTCCCGCTGGTGTAGAGGATCATCGCGCGACGGGCTTCGCCGATGTCGAGGAAGGAGGAATGAGAAGGGAGCGGAGAGCCTTCGTCCCCGCCCTCGATTGCCTCCGTCGTTCGGACAAACCACACGTCGCGCGCCGTCGCGAGCGGCTTGAGACGCGTCTCCCCGGCCATATCCGAGACAATCGCTTCGGCGCTGGTGTCATCCAGGACGTACTCGAGCTCTGGCACGGGATGCGATGGGCAGAGCGGAACCGCGATCCCGCCCGCGCGCCAGATCCCCCACAGCACGGCGACGTAGTCGAACCCCGGCGCGACCATGAACGCGATCCGCGACTCACCGAGGTCGGCTCGTCCCGCGAGCAGCGTCCGCGCGACCGTCTCCGACGCGCTCAGCAGGTCGTCGTACGTGTATTCACCGGCCGCGTCTATGACCGCGACCTGCTGCGCGTGCCCCGCCGCGCGCTCGACCAACGTGATGCTCACGCGGCCCTCCCCGCTCCTTCCTCCTGCCTCGCTCCTCGCCCTCGCCCCATCAACGCCCAATATACGCCGAACGCCACCGCCGTCGCCGAGAACCATGCGCCGCTGAAGAGGAAGCCGATCCGCGCGTCGAGCTTCCCGAGCAGGGCGACGAAAACGCCGGCCGCGAGCGCAACCATCGCCTGCGGGTTGATCCCGTTACGGTAGCTGTACCGTCCGAGCTCGTCGTACAGCTCGCCGACCACCACCGTCGTCCGGCGCACCACGAGATAGTCGCAGATCATCACACCGCCGACGGCGCCGAGCAGACCGGAGTAGGTGATCAGCCAAGTCTGGTACATGTCGAGCAGCTTCCACGGCAGGATGACGATACCGACGAGTCCCGCGATCAGCCCGCCCGTTCGGAAGCTGATCGAGCGCGGCGCGAGGTTCGAGAAGCTGTTCGCCGGCGCGACGATGTTCGCGGCGATGTTCGTCGTCAGCGTCGCGATGAGCAGGACGACCATCGCGAGAATGCCGAGCAGCGGGCTGTCGTACTCGCGCGTGAGGCGCGCGAGGAGGTCGATCGGGTTCCAGATCGCTTCGCCGTAGAGCACGACCGTCGCACTCGTCACCGCGATGCCGATGAACGCGAACAGCGGCATCGTCGTCAGGAGCCCGAGCGCCTGGCCGGCCATCTGGTCCTTCTGGCTGCGCGCGTAGCGAGTGAAGTCGGGGATGTTGAGCGACAGCGTCGCCCAGTAGCCGACCATCGCCGTCAGCCAGGGGACGAAGAGCCCGAGCAGAAACCCCGACGTCGTCGCGTTCACGCTCGGCTGCGCAAGCCGGTTCGATGCCGCGAGCGCGGTCCCGAGCCCGCCACCCTTCGCCGCCGCCCACGCGAGCAACGCGAGCCCCGTCGCGAGCAGGAACGGCGCCGATAGCGTCTCCATCCATTTGATCGACTCGGTGCCCGCCCACACGAAGTACATGTTGACGAGCCAGAAGATCAGGAAGCTCAGATAAAGCGGCGCCCCGTGCCCCATGAACGTCCACTCGCCGCCAATCCTACGCCATCCCTCCCATAGAATGCCGAGGATGACGTTGATCGCGAAGCCGCCGATCCACGTCTGGATGCCGAACCAGCCGCACGCGATGACGGAGCGCAGCAGCGACGGCACGTGCGCCCCTCGCGTCCCGAACGACGCGCGCGCGAAGACCGGAAACGGGATCCCGTATCGCGTCCCCGCGTGCCCGTTGATCGCGAGCGGCACAAAGACGATCGCATTGCCGAGGAGCACGGCGAGGAGACTCTGCCACCAGTTGAGCCCCGCCGCGATCATCCCGGCCGCGAGCATGTACGTCGGGATGCACACACTCATCCCGACCCACAGCGACGCGATGTGCCAGAGATTCCACGTGCGGCGGTCGGGTGGGACGGGCGCGAGGTCGGGATTGAGGAGGGAGGTAGGAGGAGGGAGGTGAGAGGTGGGAGAAATGCCGCCCCCCTCATGCCGAGGTGTGCTCGAATCACGCTCCCTCCCACCTCCCATCTCCTTCCTCTCACCTGCCCTCACACCGCCGCCCCCGCCCTCGCCACCGACCGCATCGCGCCCACGAACGCCTTCTCCAACGCCCGCACCGTCAGCACGCGCGCCAGATGCCTCCGGTAGGCCGGCGTCGCGTGCACGTCGCCCGTCGGGTCGATGTCCGACGTCGCCGCCGCGTCCGCCGCCGCGCGAAAGGCCTCCTCGTCCGGCCGCTGCCCGACGAGCAGCTTCTCCGCCGACCGCCCGCGCATCGGCGTCCCGCCGGCGTTCACGTACGTCAGCCGTACGTGCGAGCACTCCCCGCCGGCGGCGTCCATCGCGACGACAGCCGCGACGCCCATCATCGCGTAGTCACCGTGCCGCCGCGCCACTTCGACGAACCCCCAGCCCGCGTTCGCCGGCATCGGCGGCAGCTCGACCTCCGTGAGTAGCTCGTCCGGCGTCATCACCGTCGTCAGCGGCCCGACGAAGAAGTCGGCGGCGTCGAGCCACCGGTCGTGTCGCTCGCGCGACTGCAGACAGAACTTCGCGTCCACCGCCAGCGCCACCGCCGGCAGCTCGGCCGCCGGGTCCGCGTGTGCGATACTCCCGCCGAACGTCCCCCGGTTCCGGATCTGCGGATGCGCGACATACGGCATCGCCTCGGTTACCAGCGGCGCCCGCTGCGCGATGAGCGAGCTACGCTCCGCGTCCCGCTGCCTCGCCATCGCGCCGACCGCGATCCCGCCACTCGGCAACGGCGTGAGTCTCGCCAGGTTGTGGATCCTGTTCAGGTCGACAATCACCGACGGCCGCGCGAGCCTGAAGTTGAGCAGCGGGATCAAGCTCTGACCACCCGCGAGCGCCTTCGCCTCGTCCCCGTGCACCGCCAGCACCTCGAGCGCCTCGTCGAGCGACTCGGCGGCGAAGTACTCGAACGGGGGAGGCTTCACGGGCCGGCGGGGCGGAGGGCAGAGGGTGGAGGGTGGAGACTGCCTTCCCCCGCAGGCCGGCGCCGTCCCAAGTCACGCTCGCTCCACCCTCCACCCTCTACCCTCAACCCTTCCAGGAATCTCACCACCACCCGACTAAACACCCCCGGCTCCCACACGTTCACGAGGTGTCCGGCATTGCGCACGGTCACCCGCTGCGCGCCCCGAATGCCTGCCGTGAGACTGTCGGCCGCCTTGAGCAGATCCCGCGAGTCGCGATCGCCGACGACGATGAGCGTCGGCACGCGCACCTCGGCGAGCCGCGCCATCGCGGGCGGTGACATCTGTCGCTCCGCCGTCGGCGACTGCCCGAAGAGCCGCGCGTTGGCCATGACCAGGCTGCGCACCCATTGCGCCTTGTCGCGCGGGGCCGCAAACGCGGGCATGTCGGCCGCGAGCGCGGCCGCGCGGTTGACGTCACCGCGGCTGGCCGCAGCCATGAGCGAGTCGAGCCCCGCCGGCATCTCGGTGACCTGCGCGCCGCTCGGAAATGGCCCCACGAGCACAAGCCGGTCGACGCGGTCGGGATGCGTGAGCGCAAAATCGAGCGCGACGCGGCTGCCCAAAGACAGCCCGACGAGATGGGCCCGCGGCGCCCCGACCGCGTCGAGCACGGCGGCGAGATCATCGACCGGCGAGAACGGCTCCCTCACGTCCGGCGATCTTCCATGCCCTCGCAGATCGTACCGAACGACACGGAACCGCCGCGCGAACGCCGCCACATCGTCGTCCCACATCCGGCGATCGAGCACCCCGCCATGCAGCAGGACTACCGTCGGCCCCGACCCACGCACGTCGTACGCGATACCACCGGGCGTCCTCCCCTCCACGACTGGCGTCGCGCGAGGCACACTCGCACAGCCCCCGACGACCAGTGCCGCCAAGATCGCACGCTTCACGTAACCCCCTCCTCGTGCTCGCTCAACCCTCTACCCTCCACCCTCCACCCTGCCTCTATGAGCTCAAACAACCTATTCGGACTCATCGGCATCTCGGTGATCTCGACCGCCCCATCGAGCGCATCCTCGATCGCCTGCGCGTACAGCGCTCCAACCGGTATCGCCCCCGCCTCTCCAACGCCCTTCACGCCGAGTGGGTTCAAAGGCGACGGCGTCTCCACGTGCGCCGTCTCGATTTGCGGAACGTCGAGCGACGTCGGGAGCAGGTAGTCCATGAACGACGCCGTCTTGAGCTGCCCGTTCTCGTCGTACACAAGCTGCTCGTAGAACGCGTTCCCGATCCCGTGCGCGACGCCGCCGTGGATCTGCCCCTCGACGATCATCGGGTTGATCACCTTCCCGCAGTCGTGCACGACGACGTACTTCTTGACCTCGAGCTGCGCCGTCTCCGGGTCGACCTCGACGATCATCGCGTGCACGCCGCTCGCCGTGCTGCTGCGATCCGGCCCGAAGTACGACGTCGCCTCGAGCCCCGGCTCCGTCCCCGGCCGCACGGCGCCGCGGAGCGGGTTCGCATTGCGCGCGAGCTGGCCGAGCGGAATCGCGCGGTCCGGCGCGCCGCGGACCATGACCCGGCCATCGTCGAGGACGATGTCGTC
>JBHELH010000210.1:0-4110 GCA_046263215.1 Gemmatimonadaceae bacterium
GCCGAGCACCTGATCAACGGGAAGTACACGTCGAAGGACCGACTCGTGATCCAGGGCGGGAGCGCCGGCGGCCTGCTCATGGGCGCGGTCACGAACATGCGCCCCGACCTCTTCAAGGCCGTCGTCTCGCACGTGCCGTTCGTCGACGTCATCAACACGATGCTCGACGAGACGCTGCCGCTCACGGTCGCCGAGTTCGAGGAGTGGGGCAACCCGAAGAAGAAGGACGAGTACGAGTACATGAGGCAGTACGACCCGTACAGCAAGCTGGCGCGCAGGGACTACCCGGCGATGCTCGTGAAGACGTCGTTCAACGACAGCCAGGTCATGTACCACGAGCCGGCAAAGTACGTGGCGCGCCTCCGGGCGCTGAAGACGGACAGGAACCCGCTGATCCTCGTGACGAACATGGGCGCGGGCCACGGCGGGGCGTCGGGGCGGTATGACCGGCTGCGGGAGATCGCGCTGGATTACGCGTTCATGCTGTGGCAGCTGGGGCTGGCGCCGGCGGCGGCGGCGCCGTGACTTAGGAGGTCCTGGGTCCTAGGTCCTAGGTCCTAGGTTTTCGCGGCGGTGGCTCGCGCCAGCGCGGGGTTCGGCGACCCGCTGAGGCGCGCGAGCCGCCGCCGCGCCTCGGACACCCGAGGCTGCAGCTCGGCGTCGGCGCCTTTCCAGAGGTCGACGAACTTCGCGTAGTAGAACCCGGCGCGCCGCGGGTCTCCGCGTGCCTCGTACAGCTCCCCGAGTCGCTCGTAGATTCGCGCGAGGTACCACCCGTCGGGAACTAGGCGAGCCCAGTGCGGCGTCGCGATGTAGCGCTCGTACATAGCGATGGCCGAATCCGGCATGTTCGCTATGTCAAAGGCGCGGCCCAGCCGAAGGGGCAGGCAAAAGGTGCACTGATCAGCCGGGCCATCCGGCTCACGGTCGGCCAATCGGAACTCGCGGATTGCGTCGACGGGACGACGTTCGGCGGCAGCAATTTCAGCGAGCGTTTCGTGACGGTGAGCCTCCGAGACTCTTTGTTCGGCGGAGTCCGCCGTCGCGTCGAAGCGCGCGAGAAGCCGCCGGGCGCGCTCGGGCCGGCCGCTCGTGGCATAGGCGTTCGCAATCTCGAGGTACGCGTGCACGAGGCGTGGGCCGTACGCGTTCACGATACCTGCCGTGGCCGCTTGGTTGGAGACGCGCGTCAACGCGTCATCGAGTCGGTCGACGGCGCGAGCGGGATTGCCGCGCACAAGAACGTCAGTTCGAGCCGCGGACAGCACCGGTTCCAAACTCCATCCCCGTCCGCCGCGGGCGACATTCGCCGCCGTCGCCTCGGCTCGTATTCGTTCCGCTTCCGCCAGCTTACCGCGAAGCAGCGCGAGGTTCGCGAGGGTGTTGAGCGCGCCGATGCGAACCGACGGCTCGCGTGCGGCGCGCGCCGGCCGCAGGATGATCTCGACAGAATCGAGCTGGCCGCGGTGGATCATGACTGCGGCCTCGCTCAGCTCGACGCCTTCGGCGTCCGGGAAGCGTTGACGGGCGTGCCTGGCGGTGGATTCCGCGGCGGCCAGCTTGCCTTGATTCACCTGCGTTCGAACGAGGTATCGGTGGTCGGTGAGGTCCGCGTAGCGCCGGCTGACGTTGCGGCGCAGGAGAGCTTCGGCTCGAGCGAACTCGCGCCTCGACGTCAGGTTTGCGGCGAAGTTCGACGTGGCGACTGCCTCGTCGGGGTAGCGTTCGAGCAACGACTCGAATGCGGCAATGGCTTTCGGGCGGTCGCCCACCACACTCCGGTAATAGTCGGCCGTTGTCAGGTAGCGTTCCCGATCCGTCAGGCGGTGGCGGTACCGATACGCCTTTGTCATTACCTCGGCGAACCTCCCGTATCCGAGGCCCGAGTTGCTCACGGCGAACGCGAGCTTGCGATACGCCATGGCGAAGGTGCTATCGATCGAAACCGCGTCCTCGAGCAGTCGCACTGCCTTCTGATACTCACCGAGCCCGAAGGCCCGAACCCCCGTCGCATACTGCCGGAGCGCCTCGAGCGAGGACGTGGTGACTCGCTCGAGTGGCGGGCCAGCCTGCACCGCACTGAGTGACTCGCCGATTCTTCCGCGCAACCGGCGACTGAGCTTTCCGAGCGTCGGGATGAGCTCCCCTGGCAGATCGGCGCTCCCCTCGAACGAGGCGAGAATGCTTCCCGAGTCCGCGGAGAGGAGACGGAGCGTCACCACAAACCCCGTTCCGAGTGGAACCACGTCACCGTGAACAATTGCCTTCAACCCTTCGCGCGCGGCGATCTCGCGCGCAAGGGGGAGATCAACACGGCTCGCGGGCGACCGTTGCATTCGCTGGAGAACCGCGGCCACCGTTGCAGGGGTGGCGACAGCGACGACGTCGGACTGGTCTAGGTCGGCCCGTATCGCCTCCGCGGCGACGGAACCGAGTAGCGAGTCTGTGCCGCCAACGCGGAAGTCGGCCACGAGGATCCGCTCCCGTTCGCCCAACCTCCCGGCGGCGATGAGCGAGCGGCCTGACCCGGTTGTTGGGAGGTACAGAGTCACATAACCAAGCACCACTGTGGCGAGGCCGCCGAGCCAAATCGCCCCGGCTATGACTCGGCGTCGCCGCGACGGAGCGGCCACCTGTGGCCCGTGGGACGCAGCCTTCAGTGCCTCTGCGTCTCGCGTGGCAGGCTGCGAAGGTGTCGCCGGCGCGCTCACGACGGCCACGGCCCCCGCGCCGGTGCTCGGCAGGGCTCGCAGTTCCTCGGCGAGCGCCGACACGGACGGGTGTGGCGCGGCGTCCAGTTCTTGGCGCAGGAGCGACTCGTGCGCCTGCGCGTGGAGCAGCGCGCCCGCCGGATTGCCGGCGGCGGCCAGCCCCTTCATCAACTCGAGCGCCACTCTCGAGTCGTAGGGATCGATTTCGGCGCGTCGGCGCCACCACTCTGCGGCGCGTCCGTGCTCGCCGCGAGCGCCTGCCGCTCGGGCGAGCTGCTCGAGGGTGTCAGTGTAGCGCTTGGCCAACCGCGACCGCTCCCCATCGACCCAACGCTCGAACTCGGGCGCATCACTGATGAAGAACCCGTCCAGGAACGGGCCGCCGTACAGGCTCACGGCGCGCTCGAGCTCGCCGGCCGCGAGCGCGTCGTCGAACTCGCTGATGTCGCTGCGAACGGCCCCCGGATCCAGCCGCAGCGGGTTGCCATTGACGAAGAGCTCACCACCCGCCTCCCGGCGCAGGGCGTAGAGAAGCTGCTCCAGGGCGTGGCGCGCCTTCTCCGCCGGGCTCTCCGGCCACAGGTACGCGATGACCTTGTCCCGGCTGAGCCCTCGATCACCGGCCGCGGCGAGCAAGGCGAGCAGTGCCAAGCGCCTGGGCGCCGATACGGCCGCGCCGTCCGCGGTGTACGCCGACAGCCGTCCGAACGTCTCGATCGAAAGCAAAGTGCCCATGATGAGCGCCTGCTGAGCAGGATCGGAGCCGGTTGTGAGGCCTGAGCCGCAACATGGAGAACCGGGCCCAGGGTTCCCAACGTAGGAGCGGCGCGCTTCCGCGACAAGGACGTCCTCCTCGCCCTGGGCTGGCCCATCTCCAACGAGGCGACCCATGCCCACTCCCCGTATCACTCCGAGCGTCCGAGCCGCCGTTCGAGCCGGAGCCGTACTGCTCCTCGGGTTATCAACCGGCGCCTGTGGGATCGGTGCTGCGCGGGTTGGCGCACCCGAGCCTGGCCCTAGCCGACACCTGGGCTACCAAACACGACGGGAAGTAGTGCGATCCGACGAAATCCCGCAGCAGGGCTCCGCGTACGACGTCATCGCCGCCGCGCGCCCCGAGTTCCTGCGCCCCCGCGCGGGGACGTTCGGGCAGCCGGTCTTACCCGCGGCATACCTCGACGGCGTACAGCTCGCCGAGTTGGACATGCTGCGCCTCGTGCTGGCCGCGTGGGTCCTCGAGATCCGGTACCTCCGCGCTCCCATCGCCTCGGCACGGCTTCGGCGAAACCTCGAGGCCGGCGCTATCCTCGTGACCACGAAGCGATAATTGCTATCTCGCAGCCTTGAGCTGCGTCACGATCGCCTCGGCGAAACGGTTGGGCGCGCGGGAGTCAGCACC
>JBHELH010000211.1:0-2961 GCA_046263215.1 Gemmatimonadaceae bacterium
CTCGGGCGCATCGGCATCGACATCTCGCGCAGCAACCCCGATTACATCTATCTGATGGTCGAGGCGGACACCGCCGCGAGTACGGGTAGGAAGGAGGAGGGAGGTGGGAGAGCCCCGCCCACCTCCGTCCTCCCTCCTCCGAGCTCTCCTCAGCAGCGTCCCTCGGGCCTCTACCGGTCGACCGACGGCGGCCGCACGTGGGAACGCCGCGCGCAACAGAATGTGCGCCCGTTCTACTACTCGCAGGTCCGCGTCGATCCGAAGAACCCGGAGCGCGTGTACTGGTCGTCGACGCCCGTCATGTTCTCAGACGACGGCGGCAAGACGGCGCGCCAGGCGACGCTCGGGCTCCACGTCGATCATCACGCGATGTGGATCGATCCGAACGATCCCGAGCACTTCATCGTCGGCAACGACGGCGGCATCGGCATCACGTGGGACAAGGGCGGCAACTACGACTTCGTCAACACGATGCCGCTCGGTCAGTTCTACAACGTGTCGTATGACATGGCCGTCCCGTACCGCGTCTGCGGCGGGCTGCAGGACAACGGCAGCTGGTGCGGCCCGAGCCGGCGCAAGCAGGGCGCGATCACCAACGGGATGTGGGCCTCCGTCTCAGGCGGTGACGGCTTCCACACCGCGTCGGACCCGAGCGATCCGAACATCATCTACTCGGAATCGCAGGGCGGAAATATGGGACGGCTCAATTGGGCGACCGGCGAGCGCGTCCCGCTCGTGCGCCCCGATTGGCGCGTCCGTTACCGGCAATTCGAGGACTCGATCATCATCGAACGGCCCGACACGGCGCAGCCGGCGACGCGGGAGCAGCAGCGCCGCATCGCCGATCTCCGCGCGCGCCAGCGCGCGGACTCGGCGGAAAGCTTCATGCGTTGGAACTGGAACACGCCGTTCTTCCTCTCGCCGCACAACCCGCGCGTCTTCTACGCGGGCGCGAACCGCGTCGTGAAGAGCACCAACCGGGGCGAGGACCTGCGCGTGATCTCGCCTGACCTGTCGAAGCGCGTCCTCGCGAAGATCGACACGAGCATGCGCCGCACCGGCGGCGTGACGCCCGATCTCACGGGCGCCGAGACGTACGGGACCATCGTGTCGCTGGCAGAGTCGTCGGCGCGGCCCGGGATCCTGTGGGTGGGAACCGACGACGGTAACGTCTGGGTGACGCGCAACGACGGCGCGACGTGGGACAACCTCACCGGGCGATTCCCGGGTCTGCCCGACAACGAGGTCTACGTCAGCCGCATTGAGCCATCGCACTTCGACACGGCCACCGTGTACGTGTCGTTCGACAACCACCGGCGCGGCGACTTCACGCCGTATCTCTTTGTCTCGACCGACTTCGGCCGCACGTTCCGCTCGATCGCGAGCAACTTGCCGCGCGGCGGCCCGGACTTCGTGCACGTCGTGCGCGAGGACCCCGTCAACCGCGACCTGCTCTTCGTCGGGACCGACGTCGGCGCGTACGTCTCGCTCGACCGCGGGCGGTCGTGGCAGCGTTTCATGGCCGGGTTGCCGACCGTGCCGGTACACGACCTCCAGATCCACCCGCGAGACCACGAGCTGATTGCCGGCACGCATGGCCGCTCGATCTGGATCGTCGACATCGCGCCACTCGAGCAGCTGACGCGTGAGGTCGCCTCCCGACCCGTGCACCTCTTCCAGCCGAAGACGGCCTTCCAGTACAACCAGTCGCCGGCCGAGGGTGGGAGCACGGGGCACAAAGCGTTCGCCGCACCGAGTCCCGCTTACGGCGCCGAGGTCGTGTACCGGCTCGCGAGCGCCCAGCCCGGCCAGGCGCGCGTCGTGATTACCGACGCGCGCGGCGACACGTTGCGTACGCTCACCGGGCCCGCGCGCCCGGGGCTGCACCGGGTGACCTGGGACTTCCGTGGGCGGACTCCACCCCCGCCGCCGCTCTCGCCGGCGCAGCGTCGCGACAGCATCCAGCAGGCACGCCGCATCGATGCGGTGATCGACTCGCTGGTGAGCACAGGGATGAGCCGCGAGGCGCTCGACCGGTTGCGCGCGCGCGTAGTGAGCGGCGAGATCGGCGGCTTCTTCGGGGGCGGCGGTCAGCAGCAGCAGCAACGCGGTATCTTCGCCGAGCGCCCGGGCGAAGGAGCCTTGCCGCGACGCGGCGCCGGCGTCGAGGGCGGCCGGGCGCAGCGTCAGCCGGCGACTCCGCGCGAGATGGCGACTCCGCGGGACACCGCGGCGGCAGCACCCGGCCGCGAAGCCGTGCGAGGTGAGGTCGGCGGCGACGTGGAGACGATCGACCCCAGCTTCGTGCAGGACTTCGTCCGGTTGATCCGCCCGCCGGGCCAGGGCGGCGGTGGCGGCGGCTTCGGCGGCCAGCGCGCCGCTCCCGTAGTGGCTACCGGCGACTACCTCGTGACGCTGGAGGTCGGAGGCCAACGCCAACGCCAGGTCCTGCGTGTGGAGCGGGTGGGGGTGGGTGAGGGGCAGCCAATCGCGGCCGGTCGGGATCAATAAGGACGCTATCAGCTATCAGCTATCAGTACTTGGGACTGCCCCGCCTCGCGCTACGCGCGGGCGGGGCTTTGACTGCATCGGAGACGGGCCCTCCCGCAACCCCCGAAACTCCGTCCCACCGAATCGGCGGCCCGCAGGGCCGCCCTCCGTGCTACGGATAGCCGGGTACCCGCCGAAGGCGGGTGGCCGATAGCTGATAGCGTGCGGGCGAAGCCCGCGACCGATAGCTTCGCCGCCGCAGGCGGCGACAGCGTTACCCCCGCCCTGTCGAGCCCGTCTACGGATTACGCGCTGACGCTTCAGCTCGCTAAGCTCGGCGCACAGCGACCAGGACACCGGGCGAACGGAGATGCAGCCGTAAGTCCGCTACCGACAGCAACATAGCATACTGGCCGACCCGAGCGTGAGCAGGGTCACACCTGGCTTTTCATTGTTGAGTTAGCTTCAGCC
>JBHELH010000212.1:0-5751 GCA_046263215.1 Gemmatimonadaceae bacterium
AGCTTCTCGTGAACGAGTACCTGGTCGCGGATCCCGCCGAGGAGCGCTCCCGGCTTCGGCACTTCCTTGTTCTTGAGGCGCAGGGGCGAAGTCTGGCGAACACCGTCGCCGCACTCGGGACACGCGTCCGATTCGTCGTACGACGTGCCTTCCCGCGGGTGGCCGTTTGGCGCGTTGTGAATCCACACGTGCATGTAGAGCAGCTTAGCCCCGCGCAGCTCCTTCTCCGTCGGATGCAGAATCCGCTGGATGTGGGGCTCCCGCAGGCCGTGCAGCCGCGCGGCGATCCGAAGCCGGCGCGCCGCGTCGTCGTCACGCAGCTCCAGCTTGTGATGCCCGGTGAGCAGATGCGGCGTCACGACGACGTCGAGCAGACCAGCGTCGAGAAACATGTGCTGCGCCTGCTCCCGTTCGGCGTCCGTGTAATTGTAGAGAACGAAGATTTTTTCGGGCACGGCGGCGTAGCGTCGATGGCGGTTCCGAAACGGTCCCGCTCGTCACCCGAAAGACGCACGGCCGCGCCCGGTCGCAAATACCCCTCAGCACTCCGGTCAAACAGCCCGAGCCGCGGTCGAATTGTCCCGTCGAAATGTCCCCGGATGCCGCCCGATCTCCCGGCGACGATACGCCGAAGTTGTGACCAATCAGGCAGTGTGCTCCGCGCGCCGCCACATCGACCGCTACGCAGCCGCCCCGGCCACCGCCGTTCGAGGCGGCTCGTTCACGATGAGCCAGTAGACGCTCACCTGCCGCAGGCTCTCCATGAATTCTTGGAAGTCGATCGGCTTGCGCACGTAGCTGTTTGCGCCCAGGCCGTAGCTCGTCGCGATATCGATGTCGTGGTCGGACGACGTCAACACCACGACCGGGATCAGGCGCGTTCGATCATGCGCGCGAATCCGCCGCAGAAGATCGAGCCCGCTGATCTTCGGCAGCTTCAGGTCGAGCACGATCAGCTCCGGGCACTGCGAGACGTCGCGGCCCTGGTGCTTCCCGATCCCGAACAGGTAGTCGCGCGCCTCCTCTCCGTCCCGAGCGATGATGACGTCATTCGCGATTCGGTTCGTCCGCAGCGCGCGCATCGCCAGGCGAACGTGGTCTTCGTCGTCCTCGACGAGCAGGATGCAACGCTGCGCTTCTGTCGTCATACGTGCTTGCCGGCTGTCTCAGACCGAGAGGCTGAAGTAGAACGTGGCGCCCCGCCCGGGTGCTGCTTCGGCCCATACGCGCCCGCCGTGCCGCTCCACAATCCGCCGCACGGTCACCAGCCCGATTCCCGTGCCCTCGAACTCTTGTTCGCGATGCAGTCGCTGGAACGTGCCGAAAAGCTGACCCGCGTACGCGGGGTCGAATCCTACACCGTTGTCTTTCACAAAGTACGCCACCGCGCCGTTCTCACGGGTCGCGGCCACCTCTCTCACGGGTCGCGGCCACCTCGATCACCGGGCGCGGCTGCTCGCGGGTGAACTTCCAGGCGTTGCCGAGGAGATTCTGCATGACGACCGCAAGCAGGCGTGGGTCGCCTCGGGTGACGAGCCGATCAGCTATTCGCACGTCGACGGGTCGGTCCGGCGCGGCCCGCCGGAGATCCTCGACCACCGTGCGAGCAATCGCCGCGAGGTCGACCCACTCACTCCGGACGTCGCCGCGCCGCAGCCGTGCGAGCGCGAGCAGCCCGTCGATCAGCGTGCCCGCCCGTATGGTGTTGACGTGAATGCGCTGCAGGAGCTGCCGCCCCTCGGCGTCAAGCTTGTCCCCGTAATCCTCGGCGAGAATCTGCGCGAACCCGTTGACACTGCGCAGCGGGGCCCGGAGGTCGTGCGCAACGGAGTACGAGAAACCCTCCAGCTCCTCGTTGGTGCGCCGGAGCTCGGCGGCGAGGGTGGTTTGCTCCTCGAGCCGGCGCTCCAACTGCACGCGCTGTCCGATCACGACTCCTGCCTCCGCGATCAGCCGGCGTCGCACGCGGAAGTACATTGCCGCAAGGATAATGACTCGAGCGTGAAGGCGACGATGAGTCCCTTCGTGATGAGCCGGTCGCGGCGAACGCGCTCCGCCCAGAGCCGGTCCTCTGCCGCCATGAACTCCGCCGTACGCTCGCGAACGACATTGAACAGCGGCTCGGCGGCGATCGCGGTCGCCCGCACCTCCGCCACGGCGCCCACCGGCGATGCGAGCACTGGGCGAGCGAACTCCTTGTCCCAGCGGTCCACCGCGGCCTTAACCGCGAGGGCCCGCACGCGCTGTGCAGAGTCGCGCGGGAGCGCGACGAGCGTATCGAGCTTCGTCGGGAGCGCCGCGCGCGCGACGATCTCTGGCCTGAGCGACGCGCTGTCCAGGGTCAGGAGAAATCCGCGGATTCCGGCCTCGCGGTCCGTGGCCAACGCTGTGACCTGCCGACCGACGCGCAGTACTTCGCGCGTGTAGAAGACCATCTCCGACGCTTGGCGCAGGGCGAGAAAGCCACCGATACCGGTCAACCCGATTGCGATCAGCGGCGCCAGCGCTAACCAAAGGGTCGTGCGGACGAGCCGACCAACCGCCTCCACAGCGCTACTGCCCGGAGGACTCGCCGGTGCCGCTGGCGGATCACTCCCTCGGCTCACGACGTCAGAACGCTCGCCGCCTGGTCGGGGGCCACGTACACGGGCGAGCCCAGCCGATGTGCGGACCCACGCGAGTCCCTCGTCGCATCACTCCCGCCGCGGACCCCGACCGCCGCCGAGCTTGCCTTCGAGGCGGGAGCACAGCGACTTGACCGGCAAGGGAAGGCGCTGTGTAGAACCCGAGCCCGTCGACGTCTCCCATTGAGAGAACGGGCACGATACGCAGGTGCTGACCGCGACGGTTCGAAGGCATGGACGACGTGTACGTAATGGGACACCGCGCGGGGCCGCCAGGTTCTGTACGGCGATTCGCCGCACCCCGGCTCCGAGCCACGGCCGACATAAAGCGAGGCCAGAGCATGACCACAGCTCACGCGCACATCCGCTTCCTTGCGGGCGCCATGATGTCGCTCGCATCGAGCGCCGCGGCGCAGGGGCGCGAGTATCACACCGTTGCCGGCACCGTCCGTGACACGACTGGCGCGCCGGTCGCAGGCGCGGAGGTGTTCGTGGGCTTGGACCGAGTCGCCGATCCGCGCGCGCCCGGTGGATGCGAGGACCGGAGCGGCCGTCTGCTCGGCGCCGCCCGCACGGTTACGGATGCCGCCGGGCGATACCAGGTCGCCATTCCGGTCGGCGAGGAAGACAGCGTTGCGAACTGCGTCATCGTCTGGGCAGCACTGCGGGCGGGAGTCGAGCCGTGGGGCGAGCGGCCGCTCGCTCACGCGCTCTGGCAAGCAGTCCCACTGGCGGCGCGAGGCGTGACGGTCGATCTCGTGTTGACACCGCTCCCGCCGCAGCGCACAACCGGCGGGCGCCGCGAGTCGCGCTTTCCGCGCCGTCCGGACGACGACTGGGCCGACGCCGCCCGCGGCGCGTGCCCGGTTTCGCCGGCTTCATTCTCGAGGGATGCGACATTGTCGTGTACCTAACCGAGCGCGGGCGCGAGGACGCGGCGAGGGACTACGTGCGCTCGACCTTCGAGGACCGGCCGTCCGGACGCCAGCCCTGCACGCCTCCGCGACCGATCGTCTTTCGGCGCGTCGCATATGACTACGCCGAGCTCCGTCGCTGGTTCGATCAGGCCGGCTTGGCGGCGGGTGTCCGAGGCGTATCGTTCTTCGGCATTAGCGCGCGAGCGAACCGGATCACCATCGGCGTCGTCGACTCGGCGGCCGAGCGCCGCGTGCGCCGGGCGCTCGCCTCGACCGACGTCCCGCCGGAGGCGGTCGCCACCGAAGTCGCGTTCCCCGGGCGCGTGCCCGAGAACCCGCGGTTTGGCCCGGCAACGCCGAAGCTCGGCGCCCGCCTCGCGGCCCAGTACAACGCGATCGCACCGGCTTGGTCGGCCGATAGCCGCGAGATCATCTTTCAAACGCTCGACGGCGGCCCGGGCGTCACTGATTTTTCGGTTCGTGCCGTCGACGTCACCTCACGACGTGTGCGCTCGCTCGCGTCGGTGGTGGGGACGAATAGCGGACGGCACGCATCCGCCGTCACCGCGGACGGCCAAGTCTTCTTCGCGCTCAGCGACAGCGGATTCGGAAGGTCGGGCGACGACGTCATCTATCGCGTTCCGCCGACCGGCGGCGTACCCGAGCGCGTGCTAGAGAAACTGGCGTCGCCCTGGTTCGCTGTCTCGGCGAACGGCTGGCGGATCGCGCATGTCTCGCCGCTCACCTCGACGCCCGGCCGGGAGGTCCTCGCAGTTACCGACCTCTCGGCGCAACGGCGGTTTCCCGTCGCCGCGCGTGAGCCGGGCGGAGGCGGGATCCTCGGCTTGTCGCCCGATGGCCGCTACCTCGTCCACCGACGCGACCACGCCGCTGACCCGGACTCGGTTGGCGTGTGGCTATTCTCGGTTGATGACAGCAGCTCGCGCCGCATCATGGCGCTTCCGGGGCTGACGGACCCGCCGTCCCTGATGGTCGGTGGTCTGCGATGGGCCGGCCACACGCCTCAGTTGCTCCTGATCGAGCGGGCCTCGAGGCGTGACCGTTTCGCCCTCACCGTGGTCGACGGGACGCGCGGCGCGCGCCGCCGCATAGGGACGGTCCCGGCTGGAGAGCGCCTACCCTGGGCGGCAGCCTGGTCGCCCGACGGCCGGCGAGTCGCCCTCTGGGCCCCGCTCGTCACAGGTCCGCAGGAGTGCTCGCCGGGCTATGTCTGCGTCAGTCGCCGTCTCGTCCACTTCCGCCTCTATCTCTTCGACGCGCAGACCGCGTCCGTGCGCATGCTCGCCGAGATGGCATCGAGCGAGGCGTCGCGCTGGCTCGCGTTCTCCCCCGATGGGCGGTGGCTCGGCTACTCGCTGCATGGCGACATCCGGGTGCATCGACTGTAATTCTGGAGCTTGTGGGCTTGTGAGCTTGATGGCTTGTGAGGGCCGCCGGAGCTCCGCGTAGCCGCCCGAGGGTGTGCGCGGCACGGCGGCGCCCTCACAAGCCCACAAGCTCACAAGCCCACCCGCCTCACCCCCGCCGCGTCAATCGGCTCGTAACGCGACAAGCGGGTCCGCCCGCGTCGCCCGTCGCGCCGGAACGAGGGTCGCCACAATGCCCGCAACTCCGAGGACGATGACACCGACCGCGAACGACGCGGCGTCGGTCTCGCTGACCCCGAAGAGGAACTGCCGCATCAAGCGCGTTCCCGCGATCGCGGCGAGCACGCCGACGATGAGGCCCACGATCGCCGGGCGCATTCCCTGAGCGACGACCAGCCGCACGACGTCCGCGGCGCGCGCGCCGAGCGCCATACGAATGCCCATCTCCTGGGACCGCTGCGCCACGGAGTAGGAGATGACCCCATACACGCCAAGCGCGGCGAGGACGAGCGCGAGACCCCCGAAGGCCCCGAGCAGCACCGTTGTGAAGCGCGGCGTCGACACCGACGCGCTGAACACCTCGTCGAGCGTGCGAACCTGGGCGATCGGGAGCTCCGGGTCGATCCGGCGGATGACCGCGCGGATCGGTCCGGCCAGCCGCGCAGGATCACCGTCTGTTCTGATGACGAGCGTCATCGCCCGCGGCGCCGCCCCGGTACTGTCGGGAATCGTCGACGGAAACTGCGCGTACGGCAGGTACATCTCGGGGCGCGTTTCCTGGTCGAGGCCCTTGTGCTTCACGTCCCCGACGACGCCGACGAT
>JBHELH010000213.1:0-31927 GCA_046263215.1 Gemmatimonadaceae bacterium
CTGCGAGCGACGCGATGTCTACAGAGAAGGTCGCAGCGGCGAGAGGCTGAGCTGTGGAGTCGTTCTAACGGAAGGCCGGCGCAGCAGGCTCTCCCGCTGCTGCACCGCTGGGCGATGCGTCGGTGAGACCGACCTTGAGGACGAACCGCGTCACCACAGCGGCCGAGGACGCGCCGAGCTTGCGCGCCAGGCTCTCGCGGTAGGTGTGCACGGTACGCAGGCTGATGCCCAGGGCGGCGGCGATCTGCTTGCTCGTCAGCCCCTGCGCTATCCGGACCGCGACCTGCCGTTCGCGGCGGCTGAGTGCGACGGCGATTTGCGGCACCGGACAAGATGAGCGCAGGACGCAGTTCGCGCATCGAGCGCCCAAAACAGATTCGACCGTGGCACACAGCACGTCAACGTCAGCGTCCTTCGCGAGGCAGCCGTGCGCGCCGTACGCGTGGTTAGCTTCGCGCGCCGCCTCCGGCGCGTCGTCGGAGAGGACGAGGACACACGCCTCCGGTGCCGCACGACGAAGCTCGTGAAGGCCGCCGCCGTCGCTCGCCGCGAGCGCGCGCCCGTCGACCAGCACGACGTCGGGCCGGCAGAGGCGCGCCAGTTCAGGCGCCACCGAGAGCGTTCGCGCCTCGGCTACTACGGATAGCCCGGGTGTCACCGAGAGCAGCGCGCGCAGAGCGGCGCGCATGATGGCGTGCTCCTCGACCAGGAGCACCGACATTTCCGTCGGAGCCCGCGAGGCGACCGGTCGGACGAGAGGAAGCGCGGAGCGCGCCATTGGAGCGGTAGTGCTGTCAGGGTTAATCGATCCCAGCCCCTCCGCGCGTGCTGCGAATGGGCTGAATCGTGACAATCTTCGTCGGAATTAGAAACGCAAGCTCCTCGGGAGTCAACCGTTCGCGGGTCACGACGCCCGGCGCTCCTCGGTCCGGGGTCGGCATCGCCGCATAGACCAGAGCGCCGCCACCGGCGGCCGGACCACAGTACCTGCTGGGCTCGCCGCAACCCCGGCCGCCGACGCGGTTCGACTCGGAAGAATTACCGAATGGAAGCGGTCGAACGCCGCGACCATCCTACCCGTGCGTCGGCAACGACACCCAAAACGGCACCCATGCGTACGCGTCCGCTCTGTCTCCTCGTCCTCGTCGCCACAGTCCCAGCCGCCGTCGAGCCTCAAGCTCCGGCCGCGCCTCGAGACACCATTCCACGGCCACAGGCCGTTCAGTCCGCCGTCGAGGACACGGCGCCTGCAAAGGCCCTCGGGGCAGTCCGCGTCGTCGCTGCTCGCCGTTCCGTCTACGCCGACGCGGTGCCAACGTCGACGGCGACGAAGACGCCGACTCCGCTGCGTGACGTGCCGCAATCGGTCACCACCGTCCCGCGCGATCTCATCACCGACCTCTCGATGCAGAGCATGGCCGACGTCGTGCGCTTGGTCCCCGGCGTCACGATGGGCCAGGGGGAGGGGCACCGCGACCAGCCAACGATCCGCGGCAACAACACGACCGCCGACTTCTTCGTCGACGGCGTGCGCGACGACGTGCAGTACTTCCGCGACGTCTACAACGTCGAGCGCGTGGAGGCGCTCAAGGGGTCGAACGCGATGATCTTCGGGCGCGGCGGCGGCGGCGGGGTGCTGAACCGCGTCACCAAGGAGCCGCAGTGGACGCCAGTCCGCGAGCTGACACTGCAGGGCGGCTCGTTCGACAACAAGCGCGCCTCACTCGACGTCGGTCAGGGCCTCTCCCACGCCGTCGCGGGTAGGCTCAACGGCATGTTCGAGCGCTCCGGGTTCTTCCGTCACGATGTGACGTTGCGGCGGGTGGGTGTCAATCCGACGCTGACGTTCGCGCCCGGCGCGCAGCGGACGAGGCTCACCCTGGGGTACGAGTACTTCACCGACCACCGGACGGTGGATCGGGGCATCCCATCGTTCGGCGGCCGCCCGCTCGAGACCGACATCGCGACGTTCTTCGGCGACCCGGCGGCGAGCCACTCGGAGGCCGACGTCCACCTGGCGGCGGCGACGCTGACGCGCGAGCTCGGCGCGGGCCTCCACGTCCGCAACCGGGCGCACTACGCCTACTACGACAAGTTCTATCAGAACGTCTTCCCCGGCGCGGTGAACGCCGCCGGCGACCAGGTCAGCATCACTGCGTACAACAGCGGGATGCTGCGGCGGAACCTGTTCAACCAGACGGACGTCACCTACGAGACGCGGACCGGGTCGGTGCGGCACACCCTGCTCGTCGGTGCGGAGGCGGGTCGGCAATCGACCGACAACGTCCGGAACACGGGCTATTTCGACAACACATCGACGTCGATCTCTGTGGCGGTCGCGGACCCGACTATCTCCGCGGCGGTGACGTTCCGCCCCAGCGCGACCGACCCGAACAATCACGTTGTCAACACCGTCGGCTCGGTCTACGCGCAGGACCAGGTCGCACTCTCCGCGCGCTGGCAGCTCGTCGCCGGCCTGCGGTACGAGCGCTTCGACGTTCGCTACCACGACAACCGCAGCGGCTCCACGCTCCGCCGCGCGGACCACATGGTCTCCCCCCGCACGGGCCTGGTGTTCAAGCCGGCCGAGGCGGTGTCGCTCTACGCGACCCAGAGCGTCTCCTTCCTGCCGAGCGCGGGCGACCAGTTCTCGTCGCTGACCGACATCACCAAGGCGCTCCAGCCCGAGCGGTTCACGAATTACGAGGTCGGTACGAAGTGGGGCGTCGCCGGCCGGCTCGCGCTCACCGCCGCCGCGTACCGGCTCGACCGTACGAACACGAGCGCCCCTGACCCGACCACCCCGGGGCGGATCCTTCAGACCGGGAGCCAGCGGACGACGGGGGTCGAGCTCGGCGTCAACGGCAGCGTCACGCCCGCGTGGGAGATCGCCCTCGCTTACGCGAACCAGAACGCCTTCATCACTCGCACCACCACCGCGGCACCGACTGGCGCCAGGGTTCCGCTCTTGCCGCGGCACACGCTCTCGGTGTGGAACCGCTACCAGGTCGCGCGCCGGCTCGCCCTCGGCCTCGGCGTCGACCACCAGTCGGAGATGTTCGCGGCGATCGACAACAAGGTGACGGTGCCGAGCTTCGTCGAGTTCAACGGCGCGGTGTACATGACGCTGGCCCGCAACGTCCGTGTGCAGGCGTATCTCGAGAACCTGTCGAACGTGACGTACTACGTGACCGCCCACAACAACAACAACATCTCGCCCGGCTCACCGCGCGCGCTCCGCCTGGCGCTCGTGACGGGGTTCTAGCGGACGTTCAGGACGTGGGGGTGGCGGCGGCTCGGGAGAGGGCGAACAGCACGTACACCAATCGCAATCGAGACCTCACGCCCGGCCCAGGTGCGGTGCGATTCCAGCAGTTCCTCGGGCAAGAGCTCATTCCGTGGGTCGATAGTACGTACCGCACGGTCTCGGAACGAATCATCGTGGGCCATTCGCTGGGCGGCAGCTTTGTGACGCACACGCTGCTCCACCGCCCGGAGTTGTTCGACGTGTACATCGCGGTGAGCGCACCCTTGTGGCGCTATGACAGCCTGACGCGGGACATGCGCGTCGGCTTGGCCCGCGCCGCCAGGGCTGGGACCGCGCTCTACCTGACCGTGGGCGAGCACGAGAACGCTCAGCTGCGCCGTGGTGTCGCGGAGTTCGTGACCGCTCTACGGTCATCCGACTCAGCCCGCGTCCCGAGATGGTCGTTCGTCGATCTCCCCAATCAGGATCACAGCTCCACGTCGCATCGGAGCCTCTATGAGGCGGTTGAAGCGCACTACGCGCCTTTCCGCTTCCCATTTTTCGAGGAGGCAGCAGAGCTGGACAGCCTCGGCGGGCTGAAGGCACTGGAGGCGCACTATGCGCGCTTCGCGAGTCGCTTCGGCTATCCCGCGGCCGCCCGAGAGCCGGATACTTGCGGTCGGCCGCATCTACATCGGCGAAGCGAAGCACGCGCAGGCGCGGCAACTCGCTCTCGCGTACGACAGCCTGGCTGACGCCTATTGCCGGCTTGGTGACTCGGCGGCGGCGGGCGAGGCCATGCGTCAGGCCGTGAGTGTCGCCGAGCAGCGCGCCCATCCGCGGCTGAGCCGGTACCGCGAGAGGCTACACAAACCGTGCAGCTAGTCCGCGCCTTTTGAGCGCGGACTGATGGCCCGATGACCTGCTGCTGACCGCGGGGCCTGGGACGCTGTGCTAGTCGCGCTGTACGGCCTGCATTCGCGTGGCACAATTCTCGGCACGAACTGCCGCGAACGGACGCAAGAGGATGCAACCAGACGCAAACGCATCCTCGTGGATGGCTGGGGGCGTCGTGCGTCGAGCACCGTACTGAGCGACCCCGCCACCATGATCGATCTCTACCGTCGCTGCGAGTGGCGGCGGCGTCGCCCAAGCGGTACGGGTCCGGAAGAGACGCGCGCGGTGACGCTCCACCCACTACCGTGCGCTCGCCACCTCCATATTGATGACAATAGATGGTGGCAACCCTGATGCGAGTGCTGACGGTCCAACCGGCGGCTGCCGACAGCGCGCGCTTGGAACAGGTTCCGGAGCCGGTCGCCGACCCCGGGACGGTCTTGATTCAGGCGTTGGCGCTCGGCATCTGCGGAACGGACCACGAGATCGTCGGCGGCCAATACGGCTGGGCGCCGCCCGGGCGCGACCGGCTCGTCCTCGGACACGAGTCACTCGGCTGTGTCGCGGACGCGCCGACCGGTAGCGGATTCGGTGCGGGCGACCTCGTGGTCGGTATCGTTCGCCTACCGGACCCCGAACCCTGCGCGAGCTGCGCCGTCGGCGAATGGGACATGTGCCGCAACGGGCTGTACACCGAACACGGCATCAAGGAGCGCGACGGCTTTGCCGCCGAGTGGTTCCGCCTCCCGCCCGAGCGGGTCGTGCGGATGGACTCGGCGCTCGGCATCGCCGGCGTGCTTCTGGAGCCGACGAGCATCGTAGCGAAGGCGTGGGAGCACACCGAGCGCATCGGGCGGCGTGCGCGCTGGGAGCCGCGCCGGGTACTAGTCACCGGCGCGGGCCCGATCGGCCTTCTGTCGGCCCTCCTCGGCGTCCAGCGCGGCCTCGAGGTGCACGTCTTTGACCGGGTGACCGAAGGGCCGAAGCCGGATCTCGTGCGCGTCCTGGGCGCTACGTACCACACCGGTAGCTTGGAGGATCTCGAGTTCGACGTGGACGTGGTACTGGAGTGCACAGGCGCCCCGGCCGTCGTAGCCGAGGTGATCGGACGCACGCGCCGCAACGGCATCGTCTGCCTGACAGGCGTATCTTCCGGCGGGCGGCGGACGCCGGTCGACCTCGGGTTGCTCAACCGAACGATGGTCCTCGAGAACGACGTCGTGTTCGGCTCGGTCAACGCGAACCGACGACATTACGAGGCGGCCGGAGCGGCTCTGGCGGCCGCCGACCGATCATGGCTCGAGCGGCTGATCACGCGGCGGGTTCCGCTCAAGCGCTGGGCGGACGCACTCGAGCGCCGGCCGGACGACGTCAAGGTCGTCATCGACTTCACGCAGTAGCCGACGACCCGGTGCCCGCCAGGATCGAGGATTACGCCTTCGTCGGCGACTGCGAGACTGCGGCGCTCGTCGCGCGTGACGGGTCCATCGACTGGCTGTGCTGGCCGCGGTTTGACTCCGGCGCTTGCTTCGCGGCCCTTCTCGGCCAACCGGACCACGGACGTTGGTGGATCGCCCCCGCTGACCCTTCTCCTCGGACGCGCCGCGGGTACCGTGACGGGACCCTGATCCTCGAGACGGAGTTCGAGACCGCCGACGGGGCTGTGACGGTCGTCGATTTCATGCCGCCGCGCGACACCATCTCCGACCTGGTACGCCTGGTGGTCGGCAAGCGCGGGAGGGTGCCGATGCGGACGGAGCTCATTATCCGCTTCGACTACGGCTCGATCGTTCCATGGGTGAGCCGACTCGACGACGGCTCGCTCCGAGCTGTCGCCGGCCCCGACATGGTCGTCCTCCGCACCGACGTACCGCTCCGGGGCGAGGGGCTCAAAACCGTTGGCGAGTTCGTGGTCAGCGCGGGGGAAACCGTGGCACTCGTGCTCTCGCACGCCCCCTCGCACCTGCCGCCGCCCAGGGCGATCGACCCGGCGGCGGCACTCGCCGATACGGAGGCGTTCTGGCGGCAGTGGAGCGGCCGCTGCACATACGCCGGCGAGTGGCGGGACGCGGTCGTCCGCTCGCTCGTGACGCTCAAGGGACTCACCTACCGGCCCACCGGCGGGATCGTCGCCGCGCCCACCGCGTCGCTGCCCGAGCGAATCGGCGGCTCGCGCAACTGGGACTACCGCTACTGCTGGCTGCGCGACGCGACACTCACGCTGCTCGCCTTGATGGACGCCGGCTATTACGACGAGGCGGTGGCCTGGCGCGACTGGCTGCTCCGCGCGGCCGCGGGCAGTCCGACGCAGGTGCAGATCATGTACGGGCTGGCTGGCGAGCGTCACCTGCGGGAGTGGGAGGTGCCGTGGCTCCCCGGCTACGAGGCTTCGAGGCCGGTCAGGATCGGCAACGCGGCCTCCCGACAGCTCCAGCTCGACGTCTTCGGCGAAGTCCTAGACGCCTTGTACCACGCCCGCCACGACGGTCAGCCATCCAGCACCGAGGCGTGGCGCCTCCAGCAGGCGCTCGTCACGCACCTCGAGTCGATCGCGGACCAGCCCGACCACGGCATCTGGGAGGTACGCGGCCCCCCGCAGCACTTCACCCACTCCAAGATGATGGCCTGGGTTGCGTTCGACCGAGCAGTAAAGGGTGCGGAGCAGTTCGGGCTCGAGGCGCCGCTCGACCGGTGGCGTGCCATGCGGCGGCGCATCCACGACGAGATCTGTCGCAACGCCTACGACGAGCAGCTCGGCGCCTTCGTGCAGTCATACGGCTCGAAGCACCTCGACGCGAGCCTGCTCCTCATGTCGCTCGTAGGGTTCCTCCCGGCGCAGGACACCCGCGTCCGGGGGACCGTCGAGGCGATCGAGCGACGGCTGACGTCGGACGGCTTCGTCTACCGATACGATACGGAGCTGACCGACGACGGGCTGCCCCCGGGCGAGGGGGCGTTCCTCGCGTGCAGCTTCTGGTTCGCCGACAACCTTGCGCTGCTCGGCAGAGTGGACGACGCGCGCCGGCTGTTCGAGCGCCTGCTGGCGCTACGGAACGACGTCGGTCTACTCGCCGAGGAATACGACCCGCGCACCCGGCGGCAGCTCGGGAACTTCCCGCAGGCGTTCTCGCACGTGGCCCTCATCGATACCGCGCTCAATCTGAGTCGCACGCCGGCTCCGCATGGGAAGCGGCCGGCGGAGCAGCGCGCGGCGTCCGGCCTGACGGGCAGCTAGCAAGCCGACGCGCCATCGCTCAGGTCTCCCGTGCCAGGCACTTCCCCGCACGCGTTCCGGCCTCTCGCTTGCTCGCAGGAACATGGGTTGCATTGAGGGTCCCGGCGTGCTCAACCGGGAGGGACCCATGGAGAACGGCAATGCGGTGAGGGAGTCCGTGCTGACGGCCAACCTCAACGACCTTCTGCAGCTGGACGTGGACGCGGTGCAGGCCTACGCGCTCGCCATCCGCCAGCTCCAGAGCAGCTCGCGGAAGCAGACCCTGCGGCGCTACCAGGCCGACCACAAGCGACACATCACGGCGCTGAAGCGGCTCATTCGCTCGCACGGAGGGGCGCCCATCACAGTGTCGCACCTCCCGACGGGGCCGTTCAAGCTGGCGATGCAGGCCACCGGCTCGCTCGGCGGCGACAGAGCCGTGCTTCTCGCCTTCAAGAGCAACGAGCGCCAGGTGCGGGACAAGTACCGCCGGGCCGCGGACAGCGACGGCCTACCCGCCGACGTGTCGCGGGTGCTCAAGCGCGCCGCTGCGGACGAGGAGCGGCACTACCGCTGGGCCGAGAAGGCCCTGGAGCGGCTGGGCGCCGGGCGCCGGACGGCGGTCGGGAAAGTGGCAGGCGTGGTGGAGGTCACCAATGCCAGGGCCGTCGACGCAGTGGAAGAAGCCGAGAAGCCGATCATGGTCGCGGCGGAAGCCACTCGACGAGGCGTACGCGCTGCGGTGGCGCGTCCACTGGGGAAGGCAGGGAAGGTGGCACTCGCAGCGGCAGTTACGGGGGCGGCAGGCGCCGCACTGGTCATCGGAAGCCGCCGGATGCGGTAACCCGCCGCGACGTGACCCTCCCGGGGATGCCTGGGCAGGGCCTTGACGAACCAGCGGGCGTGCGCTCCTCCCGGCACGCCGCGCTGGTTCTGCGGTGCGTCCTTCTCGGTTGTCGCGCTTGGCCGTCTGCACTCCGTCGAACCGGCTCAGGGACTCCCGCCCTGTGAGCAGCGGGTCGAACTGCTGAGCGATGACGGCGTAGCACTCGCAGCTCGCTCGCTCGAGGCGCGCCCGGTCGGTTTCACAACGCACGAAACGACAGTGCGGTAATGGAACCGCTTCCGTGATGTCGCGACGTAAAGGTACGATGACGTCACCGACGAGCGTACGACAGCGTACAATGCTTGCGGCGAGCGCCATAGCGCGCGAGGTTTGTGCGCGCCGCCGGACCGCCACGACCATGCCCGCCAGCCCCGACGAAGAGTCTCCTCGCCCAGTGCCCGACGCGGGTGCCACCGAGGATCTGCTCGCGGCTCGCGCTCGGGAGCGGAACCTTATCCTGCGCGCGCTGCCGCTCGAGGAATACGCGCGTCTCCGGCCGCAGCTTGAGCGGTGCAGCGTCGAGTCGCTCGAAGTCCTCGTACACGCGGGAGGTGCGCTGGAGTACGTGTACTTCCCCGAGTCGGCGATCGTGTCGGTAACCCGGCGCATGGGCGACGGCAGCCTGGTCGAGTCTGGGACGGTCGGATGCGAGGGGATGGCGGGACTCGCCGTGCTGTTCGGCGAGCCGTGGTCCCCGGCCGTCCTCCAGGGACAAGTGCCGGGACTCTGCAAGCGCATGCAGTTCGCAGCGCTCCGCGAGCTGCTTCCCGAGCTGCACGTGCTCCGCTCAATCCTCGGGCGCTTCACCCTGAGTTTCCTGGACCAACTCGGGCAGGCGGCGGCCTGCAACGCCGTGCATTCGGTGGAACAGCGCTGCGCGCGCTGGCTCCTGATGGCCCACGATCGCGTCGGCAGCGACGAATTCGAGCTGACGCACCAGACCCTGTCTCAGATGCTCGGCGTGCGGCGGGCGAGCGTGACCGAAGTCGCCGGCGCCTTTCAGGCAGCTGGCGTCATCCGCTACGAGCGAGGCCGGGTGTCGATCCGCCAGCGCGCGGGGCTCGAGGCCTCGGTGTGCGAGTGCTACGAGATCGTGCGGTCGAACACGGAGCGGCTGCTCGCTCGCGGGGTCGGCGGCGCTTAGTTCACGCCTATGAGCGGCTCGTGCCGACAATCGGGTCGATGATTCCCCAGCGCGCGCTCACGAAGAGCGCGGCGAGCACGCCGGTCATCCCTGAGTTGGTCGGCAGCTACCCGCGGCTCCGCGCCGATCTTCGCCGCGCCGCGGGTCGCGTAGCGCCGACGTGCGAGCTTCGGCGCAACTACTCGCGGCCGTTCTCCGCCATAGCATCCGGCGTAATGGCGCGATGGTAGCACGGCCGCTGTCCCTGCAAAACCGCTATTCGCCAGTTCGATTCCGGCCCGCGCCTCTGGAGTTGGACAAGCACCTAGCTCTCTTTGCGCCGGCCGCTCACGCCCGCGTCCGATACTCACCGGGGTAGCGTCAGCACTACACCCCGCGGCCTGTCGCCACTCAACCGCTTCAGCGCGCGCTTCGCCTCGGCGACGAATGGCTGCAGCTCGGGGTCGGCGTACAGCCAGACGTCGGCGACGTAGCGGTAACCTTCCATGGCCTTCGCGCGGTCGCCGAGGCGCTCGGCGACGCGGCCCCGCTCGAGCGACCAGAGCACCTCGCTGGGGATCTGAAGTGGCCAGCTCCGCAGCCCACGCTCGAGGAGACCAGCGGCCTCGCGGTACCGGCCGCTCGCCCGGAGCAGCTGGACGTGGGTCAGGCGTTCGTAGTGACACCATAGGCATAGCGTGTCGGCGAGCGCGCCGAATCGGCGGAGCGCTTCGGCGGTGTCGCGCCGCGCGAGGGCGACATAGCCCTGCGCGGCGGCGGTGTTGTAGCGCCAGTAGCCGCGCTCGGTCGGATTGGATGCCGAACGTTCCGTCAACCGCGCACGGCGCAGGAACTCTAGGAGTGAGGCCACGTCTCCTCTCGACGCCCACCAGGGGAGCGCGAGCTCGGCGCGCGGGCGCGCGCGGTCCGGTCGGGGAAGTGTCCAGAGCATGCCACCAGCCGCTACCCCCCAGTTCTCGTTGCGGAGCCAGCGGCCGAACACGGCCGCGGCGGTGTCGGGCGGCGCGGTACCGACGAGCGCGAGCTCGGCGAACCACCACGGCGCTCGGCTCCCGTATATCGCGTAGACGTCCCGCAAATGTCCGCGAAAGCCGAGGTGACGCGCCAAGGCCGCCCGCGCGCTCCCCGATTCATCCGCCGACGCACGCGCGACGCGCAGCCGAGCGAGCCGTAGCGCTGTTTCGGCGGAGTCGGCCCACCGCTCCAGCATCCACATGGCCTGTTCGACGGTCCGCACGGCGGCCGTGTCGAGCACATGCCGCGTCTCGCGAGAGCGGATCCCCGCGGGATCCAGCAGCCGGTCTACGAGGCCCACCGCGCCGGCTACCTCGGATTTGGGATGCCGCGCGAGAAAGGCCGCGACGTATCTCCGGGCCAGGTCCGGTCCTTTCAGGAGCAGCGCGAGCTCGAGTGCTCGCCCGTACGGCGGAGCGAACGCCGAGTCGAGCGCGATCGCTCTGTCGAAGGCCTCGAGCACCTGGGAGTCTGTGTACCCGAGCAGTCGACCCACTGTTGAGCGCTCCTCGCCGAGCGAGAACCAGACCTCGGGGTCGTTCGGGTAGCGACGCGCTGCCTCCTCGAGCGTAGCGAGCAGCCGCCGCACCTGGTGGACCCATCCCGGATTCTCGTCGAACCGGAACATCCCGGGCGACAGGGAGTCGCGCAGCACCAGTAGGCTCTCGCGCGGCGCGAGTCCGCGGTTGAGCGCGCCCGCGCGGAGCGCGTAGGCAGTCCACACCGGCCCGCGGGATGCCCCGCGGCGATACCATCCGTGGATTCGCGCGATCCGCGACAGCGCAACAGTAAACGCGCTGTCCAGCGCGACCGCCTGGTCGTAATGTACGAGCGCCGAGTCCCACGCGGCCCGCCGGTAGTACTGCTCGCCTTGCAGGAATGCCTTGAGCGCGGGGAGCGACGTGGACCCGAGTGACGCGAGCCGGACCGCGCCGACCGGACGCGTCCTCCCCAACTCTCGCAGCAGCGCGACGGTCAGCGAATCGACGAGCCGGTCCATCCGTCCCCCTAGCTCCCGCCGCTCCACGTCGACGAGCGGCTTCCGGTCGGCTGCGTCGAGCACCGTTGCCGTCAGACGCACCGAATCGTTCCCGGCGCGAAGGACTCGTCCGTACACGACCAGTCGTGCTCCCGTCCACCGCCCCAGCTCTGCGGCCGACGCCGCATCAGCCCGACCGCTCCAGCGGCGAATGACGACCGAGGGGGAGACCGTTCGGATCGGACCGGCGCCGTCTAGGTTGGCCGACAATACGTCGACCATTCCTTCGCGCCACAACCGGAGTTCGGGAGCGAAGACGTCGAACGGCGCGACGGCGACGACGTTCGCGTCCAGCTCCGACACCTTCCTCGTTCGCCCGAGCAATCCGGCGCCGGCGACGGCGAGGACGAGTGCGGCCGCTCCCACGGCGGCCCAACGGCCCACGGCCCAATGCCGCCGGAGGGCCTCCCGGAGTCGGCGATGATCCGGCGGAACGTCGAGCGCGTCGCGGAACGCAGCGGCTGTCTGGAACCGCTCATCAGGGGACTTCCCCAGCGCCTTCGCAACGGCGTCGCTGACCGAGCGCGGTACCTCGTGGCGCACATCAGCCAGCCGGGCTGGTGACACGGTGAGGTGCGCCGCGAGCACCGACTGCATCGTCGGACCGGTGAAGGGCGGCCGCCCGGCGAGCATCTCGTAGCCGACGACGGCGAGCGCGTACACGTCGGCCCGCGCGTCGACGTGCTGCTCACCAGCCGCTTGCTCCGGCGCCATGTAGCCGGGCGTGCCCAGGGCGACGCCACTCTCGGTCAGCCGCTCGCCTGTGCGCGCGGCCACGAGCGCCCGCGCTACGCCGAAGTCGGCGAGCACGGCGTGTCTCCCCGCGAGCAGAATGTTCTCCGGCTTGATGTCGCGGTGAATGACTCCTTCCCCGTGCGCATAGGCGAGGGCGTCGGCGACCTCGCCCAGGATACGCACCGCGTCCGCGATCGAGAAGCGTCCGTCGCGTCGCAGCCGATGGCGGAGCGATTCGCCAGCGACGTACGGCATGACGTAATACAGCAGGTCGGATCGGGCGCCGGCGCTGAGGATCGGCAGGATGTGCGGGTGCTGGAGCTGCGCCGTGAGCTCCATCTCGTGCTTGAAGCGCGCCGCGCTCACCTCGCTGGCCAGCTCGGGCGGCAGAACCTTGATCACCACGCGTCGGTTGAGCGAGGCCTCGGTGGCGAGAAACAGCCGGCTCATCCCGCCAACGGCCAACTCGCTGTCGACCCGATACGTGTCGCCGACTGCAGTTTGGACGTGCTGGAGAAGGTCAGCCACCGCGGCGTTCCTCCGGCCCGCAGGTTCCGCCCAAGACTAAGACCGCGCGACCAGGCGAGCCAGGGCGCGACACGATCAGTGCATTTCCACCCGACCGCGCGTCGGATGACGAGGCACCGCGCGCTTCGCCGCTCCGGACCTCTCGGGCCGTGCCGTCGACTTCAATCGCATGTTAGGCTGCGGGCGCCGCGATGACCGGCGTCAACTGCCAATTCTCAATGCCCGATCGTATTGCCCCAAAAACCTGAGCTCAGCTACCGCTTGCCCGTAGTCATCTCCTCGGCCAGTCGGATGGCGGCGTAGGCGTTGACGATGCTGCCTGTCGCCGAGAGCGACCCAAACGGTACCCTCTCGCCACTCCTCGAGCCGGGGCGAACCACCAGCTGCTCTCCGCGGCGCGTGGCGGAGGCCAGGATGATGTGCCTCACGTCGGCGGTAGTGAGCTCGGGGTAGTAAGCCATGATTAGCGCCGCGAGACCGGCAACGATGGGTGCGGCCAGGCTTGTGCCGCTGTCGCGCCTGGAGCCGCCGCCGGGCACGGCCGCGACGATGTCCACGCCCGGCGCGAAGACGTCCACGCGCGTGTGACCGTAATTCGAGAACGGCGCGGCCAGGCTGTCGCCGCCCTTCCACGATGACGCGCCGACCTCGATCCAGTGCCGGGCTTCGCCCCCGCCTACGTAGTGCCGCGTGGGGAAGTGCGGCGTCACGCCCACGTCCGCGGCGTTGTTGCCGGCGGCGTGGACCATGAGGACGCCGCGGGCGTCCGCGTGCCTGACGGCGTCGTCGACGACCCGCTTGTGCGGCGAGTACTCCTTCCCGAAGCTCATGCTGATGACGTGCGCGCCGTTGTCCGCGGCGTAGCGGATCGCGTTGGCGACGTCCTTGTCCCGCTCGTCGCCGTCCGCACCGGCGCGCACCATCATCACACGCACTGCGGGGGCGACGCCGGCCGGCGCCCCAGCGCCGCCGCGCGTGGCGGCGACGACCCCACTCACCGCCGTGCCGTGCGAGGGATCGGGGCCGACGACATCGGCGTTGCCGTAGTGCCGCTCGGTGGGGTCCGCGTAGTTGTCGCCGACGATGCCGCGGGGGTCGAACGCGGGATTGAACCAGTACTGCAGCCGCGTCTGAAGAACCACCTGCAGGCGATCCAGCCTCGCGGGCGTCATGTTCCTCGCGGCGAAATCGAGGAACCACTGTTTCGCCGTCTGCACGTCGGAGCGCGCCGGGTCGAGCGCCGCCACGCGCTCGGCGGTGACGGAGTCCGCGCCGATGGCCTCCCTCAGCAGCGCCAGCGCGGTCCGGAGCGTGTCGGCCGTCGCGCGAAACTGCGCGAGCCGCTGCTCGGTCTCCGCGCGCTGCCTCCGGAAGTCCGCGACGACCCGCGCGCACGTCGCGCCGTCGTCGCCGATCGGAGCGTCGGCCGCCTCAGGTGCCGCCGCGCCGGCGGCGCGGTGCGTGCAGCGAGCATAGAGCCGCGTGACTTCGAAGGTGTCGTATCGGATGCTCCGGCCATCGCGCCCGCCGACGAAGTCCCACCCGTGGAGGTCGTCCGCGTAGCCGTTCCCATCGTCGTCGCGGCCGTTGCCGGGAAGCTCCTTCGGGTTCGTCCACAGGCTCGCCCTGAGTGCGGGGTGAGCCGTGTCGATGCCGACGTCGATGACGGCGACGACCACAGTCCGCCGCGGCGCCCTCCCCGCGAGCAGCTCGCGCTCGGCGCGCAGGAGACTGATCCCGGGGACGCCGTCGGCCGCGGCGTCGAGGAGCTGCCAGTTCGGGGGCGGCTCCCGGCCCGCCGTGGCCGCCGGGGACCGCGTAGGCGCGGGCGGTGCCAGCTCCGGAGGTGTGCGGGCAGGAGTGCACGCCGGTACAAGGACGAGCGTCGTGACCATGACGACGAGCAGCCTGCGCTGCATAGTGCACCTACATGAGCAAGGTAGGGTGCCCGAACGTAGCGGCAGCTGGCGGCGGTGCAAGCACCTGTGCCGTAGTACGTCGCCGCGATCAGCGCGCTCTGACCCATGAGCGGCGTGTACGTACTGCCGACGATACCACACGTGATCGGTCTTGGACCGAGTCCCGGTCATATACATTCTCGTACAACCGCGCGCGCGCTCCGGAGCAACAGCCCGGAGCGCGCGACTTTGCACCTCCCGCTGCCCAGGGAGGGCAGAGCCGAACGCGTCTTGACCCGAGTACGAGGACGGGCCACAATAGCGGCGCAGGGCACGTTCGTGGGGTAACCGATGCTCGGGTAGGATGCCGGCAGTCGTGGGTCCTGGCGACAGGAGGCTACGAAGTCGAGCCGTGTCGTCAGGCCGAAGCGCCGAGGTAGTGCATGGACCTGATCAGCCCGATCGTGCGGCGGTGGCAGACCGACGCGCACACCGATCCTGAGGGGTTCTGGTCGCGAGCGGCCGAGGCGCTACCCTGGTTCCGCAAGTGGGACCGAGTCCTTGAGTGGACCCCTCCGAGCTTCCGGTGGTTCGTCAACGCTCAAACAAACCTCGCCTACAACTGCCTCGATCGTCACGTGGAGCGCGGTCGCGCGGGCCATACTGCGCTGATTTACGTGAACGAGCGCGGTGAGCGCCGGCTCTTCACGTACGCTCAGCTCCGGCGCGAGGTCGAGCGAGTCGCGGCGGCGCTGCGCGGGTTGGGAATCGAGGAAGGTGACCGCGTCACCATCTACATGCCGGTCTGCCCCGAGGCGATCTTCGCGATGCTCGCCTGCGCGCGCGTCGGCGCGATTCATCTCGTGGTCTTCGCGGGATTCGGGGCGGGCGCGCTCGCCGAGCGGATCCGCGCGAGCGGCTCGCGTCTGCTCCTCACGTGCGACGTGGCTTACCGCAAGGGTGGAGAAATCGTCCTCAAGCCCATCGTGGACGCGGCGTTGGAGACTGCCGGTCACGCAGTGGAGCACGTCGTGGTGCTGTCTCGCGTGACGGCGCCGGCGATGCAGGAGGGTCGCGATCTCTCGTGGTCGACGTTCCTTGCTGCCGGCGAAGGCCGGGAGGGCGCGGCCGTGTCGATGGAGGCGAACGAGCCCGCGTATATTCTCGCCACGTCGGGGACGACCGCGAAGCCGAAGCTCGCCGTGCATACCCACGGCGGCTATCAGGTCTACGTCTACTGCATGGGCCGCTGGTGCTTCGGCATGACGCCCGAGGACGTGTGGTGGTCCACCTCCGACTTGGGGTGGGCGGTAGGTCACAGCTACATCGTGTACGCCCCGCTGCTCTTCGGCTGTACCACCGTGGCATACGAGGGCGCCTACGATTACCCCGCCCCGGATGTGATCTGGAAGATCGTGGAGGAGTTCGGCGTCAGCGGGATCTTCACTTCGCCGACGCTCGTGCGTCTGCTCATGCGCTATGGCGAAGAGGCGGTCGGCGTTCACGATGTATCCTCGCTGAAGCGGATCTTCTGTGCGGGGGAAGTGCTGAACGCCCCGGCGTGGGCGTGGCTGCAGAAGCGCGTGCTCCACGACCGAATCCCGGTGCTCGACCACATGTGGCAGACGGAGACAGGCGGCCCCATGTTTGGCAACCCGTACGGCCTCTCGCTGCTTCCGATTAAACCCGGGTCGGCCGGGGTGCCGCTCCCGGGAATCGAGGCGGAGATCGTGACGCCAACCGGCGAGTCGTGCGCGCCTGGGGAGAAGGGGATCCTGGTCATAAAGCGTCCCTTCCCGGGACTGACCCCCACGCTCTGGGGCGACCCGACGCGCTACGCTCAGGATTATTGGGAGAAGATCCCCGGCGTTCACGCCTACTACACAGGCGACGCGACGCACATCGATGCGGACGGTTACGTCTGGTTCTCCGGGCGCGCGGACGAGGTCCTGAACATCGCCAGCCACCGACTGGGCACGATCGAAGTGGAGAGCGCCATCCTTAAACACCCGGCGGTGGCCGAAGCTGGGGTGACTGGGCGTCCGGATCAGCTGCGCGGTGAAGTGATCTCCGCCTTCGTCGTCGTGAAGCAGAGCGTGCGCACGTCGGAGCAGCTCCGGCGGGAGATCATCGAGACGGTACGAAGCGAGCTCGGACCCGTGGCGGTGGTCGGTGATCTCAACTTTGTGAGCATGGTGCCGAAGACGCGCAGCGGGAAGATCATGCGGCGAGTGCTCAAGGCTGTCGTACTGGATCGGGACCCCGGAGACATCACCACAATCGAGGATGAGGGGTCGGTCGACGAAGCGCGGCGGAGCTGGCTCGAAATGAAGGACGCGCTTGCGCGAGCGCCCGGCCCGCCCGTGCAGCACTTCTCATCGGAGGTGACTACCGGCGGGTGACCTGGAGCCCCGACAAATACCGTCGGCGAGATCAGGCTGCCGGTGCACCACTGGTCGTCGCCCGTGATGACGCCGTCCTCGTTCCAGTCCCACAGCAGCGCACCGACGTTTCCGAAGTCGCCGCCCGCGGGCTCGCCGTTGACGATGAACCTGGCCGGCCCAGGCGCGGCGGTGGGCGTAGCACTGCAGTCGCATCGCTCGATGTCGATCAGCGGCCTGTTGCCGTCAAAAATTGACCTGGAACCGGGTTTGCCAGACCCTGAAGTCATCATCGCCTAAAGCGGTGCCACCCCCAGTCGCATTCCCGTCGTGGTTCACGACGACGTAATTCACCATGACGCGGATATTCGCGTTGGCGTACCAATTTAGGCCGGCGGTGATGTTGTTCGCTCGGCCACCGGTGATCTGGGCACTCGGCTCGTTGAGGTCCAGCGTGCTGTAGCGCGCAGCGAGTTCCCACGCCCCACTCCTACGCCTCGGCGTAATGCGACCAAACTCACGCTCCTGAGGGACGTAGGCGCGGGCTTCACCCGTGACGAACCAACTGATGAAGCCGTAGGCGCCGTCGAAGCCGGCATCCGGGTTACCGCTCTTGCGGTTGACACGGGTGCGGATGTACTCGCCCTGTAGCGACACAGGACCGAACACGGTAGCGGCCTCCAGCCCATACAGCACAACGTTGTGCACGTTCGCAACGCGCCCGGTCGTTAAGAACCGGATCCGATCGACGTGCGCTTCGGGGCGCGAGTGAAAGCGAACGCGATCCGGCCTCGCGCTGTCGGCTTGCGGTGTTCGGTAGGACGCCGCAAGACCTAGATGCACCGTCCTTCTCTCCCGCTGCAGCGGAGCGAAGGTCAGGCGGGCCGTCACTCCGTACCCCTCGTCGTCACGCCTGTCGGTGTCGCCGATTTCCTCGCCGAACAGGCCGGTGGTGAACTGCCATCGAGCGCCGCAAATGGTGTAACCAACCCCAAGATGCCGCCCCGGCGCGAGTGCGTTCGGCAGGGCCCGCTCCATGAAGGTGATGTACCTGGAGCTCGTCAACTCCTCTAGGCTGAATGGCTCTTTGAAGTTTCCGACGCGGACGAGGCTCCGTCTACGGCCGGTATAACTGATCCAGGCGTCGCGGACCTCTATTGCGTTATCGGCCAGATCGATGTCGAACTGGGCTAGCCACTCCTGCCGGAGTAGGGCCGTGATGGCGAAACGTCCCCGTCGGAGCTCACTGCCGTTACTCAGCCTATTCTTGTCCTCCTGGTAGAGTGCCGCGTCGATGAACACGCGCGGGTCGAACTGAAAGGCGAGGTTGCGGTCCTCGGACCTGAGGACGAGCGTACCCTCCAGCGACGCGGGCGTGCAGGCGTGGGGTTCTGCGTACTGGCTCCCGCCCGCTTGCGCGTGCGCGGGCGAGCCAGCGGGCCCGGTAACCAGCGCCAGGAGGATCGTCGACCTTGCCCGTAGGTAGCGCATTCGTGCGTACCTCCATCTCACCTGGAAGCAAGTGTCTGCACGTGCTCCCTCCACGAGCGGCCATCCCCGTCGAAAGCGGCTATCATGCTGGCACGCTCAGGCGCGATGCCAATCCTGCGCACCAGGTCCGCGAATCTGGGATTCGAGCGAAGGCTGTCGAATACCGGCTCGACGTGGAGATATACGAGCCATTCTGAACGCTCGTCGTAAGCCTTCTTCAGCCACTCGAACATCCGATCCGTTTCGCCCAAGCCGACATACACGACCGCCGTGTGATACGGCGGAACGTAGCGTCGCTTCGACAGCTCGCCCAATTCGCGAAGCACTTTGCTCGCGTCGTCTCGTCTTCCTGAGCGCGCGTAGGCATGCCCAAGTGCAGCCAGGTACAGAGGGGTAGGGGTATTCCCGGAAAGCGCGACCGCCCTTTGAAACTCGGCGATGGCCTCCCCGAACATCGACTTCTGCTCGTACACGAGGCCGAGATTGTAGTGCGCTCTGGAGAAGTTCGGATCGAACTCAAGCGCCTTCCGGCATTGCGCTATAGCTCGGTCGTAGTCACGGGCGAAGTAATACGCGTACCCCACGGCTGCGGTGATGATGACGGAAAGCGGGTCGAGATCCTGCGCTCGTCGTACCGCCCGAACGGCGTCGTCGAACCGGCCCACTGCCGTCAGGTAGCGGGCGTACCATTGGTGCGCCGTTGCATACCCAGGGTTGAGCGCGACGGCGCGCTCGAATTCTCGCTCGGCGCTGACGCGGTCCCAGTCGTAGTGCAGTCTCACGTATGCCAGTGTGGTGAGCGCTTCAGCCAGAGCTGAGTCGATCGCCAGGGCCGCGAGTGCCGCCGCCTTCGCCTTCGGCATTCCCTCTCTCGGCGGCAGCGCACCGTACCTCACGAGCAGCGTGTAGGAGTCGCCCAGTCCGGCGTGGGCCAGCGCGAAGGTACGATCTTCCGCGATGGCCTGCTCGAAGTATGGGATGGCCGTCTTCAGCGCCTCCTCGGTCCGCCTGTTCCAATGGTAGCGCCCCTTCAAGTAGAGGTTATAGGCCTCAGGGTCGGGGGTATCCTGCCGAACTAGCCGCGCGCGATCCGCGCCGGTAAGCTTGACTTTGAGTGTGCGGACGATCGCTTCGGCGATCTCCTCCTGGATCGCGAAGACATCGCGCGTCTCCCGCTCGTACGTTTCCGACCAGAGATGGTATCCATCGGCCGCGTTGATCAGCTGCGCGGTCACCTTCAGTCTGTTCCCCGCCCGGCGGACGCTCCCCTCGAGAACGGCGCTAACGCCGAGGGAGTCCGCGATCGTACGGATGTCCTGCTGCTTACCCTTGAAGCGGAAGGCCGAGGTGCGCGAGGGGACTCGCAAGCCTTCGACCTGTGCTAGCTCATTGATGAGCTCCTCCGTCATTCCGTCGCTGAAGTACTCGTTCTCCTGGTCGGCGCTCATGTTCACGAACGGGAGCACTGCGATGGACCGGAGCGGAGGCTGACTAGCAGGAGCTATGTCCGGGGGCGGAGTACTGCTGGTCATCCACCAGACAAACGCGAGCACGGCAAGCGCGGACGCCGCCAACGCGGCCCGGCGAGGCCAGGCCTTGCGCCCGAGCCGTGGCAGGGCTCGAGACGAGACTGGCGTGATGTGTTGGGCCGCCAATTCAGCGATAGCTGTGCTCAGCGCCTCGGCGAACTGGCCGGCCGTGGAGAACCGGTCCGCCGGCAACTTCGCCAGCGCCTTCGCGACGACCGCGTCTACCAGCTCGGCGACTCCACTCCGTAACCGCCGCACTGAGGGCACCGGGTCGGCAAACCGCTTCGCGATCACTACCTGCGCCGTCGGTCCGGTGAACGGCGGCTCGCCGGCGAGCATTTCGTACAGGACGCACCCGAGGCTGTAGATGTCCGAGCGGCCGTCGACCTCCCGCTCGCCGGTCGCCTGCTCGGGGCTCATATAGGCCGGGGTGCCGAGCGTGGAGCCGGCGCCGGTGAGCGTGTCGTCGCCACTCGCTGCCCGGCTTATTGCGCGCGCGATGCCGAAGTCCGCGACTACAGCATGGCCGTCCTCCAGCAGGATGTTGTCCGGCTTGATGTCGCGGTGCAGGATGTCGTGACGGTGGGCGTAGTCTAGCGCGTCGGCCACCTCGCGCGCGAGTCGGAGGGCGTCGTCCACGGGCAGCTGTTTCTCCCGTGCGAGCTTCGCCCGGAGCGACTCCCCTTCCACGAAGGGCATCGTGTAGTAGAGGAGCCCGCCGGCTTCCCCCGCGTTCAGGAGCGGAAGAATGTGCGGGTGCTGGAGCCGCGCTGCGAACTGGACCTCGCGCCGGAAGCGGTCCGCGCTTACCCCGGCAGCCAGTTCGGGCATGAGCACTTTGACAACTACCCAGCGCCCGAGCGCCGTCTCCTGGGCCACGAACACGCGGCTCATCCCGCCGCCGCGAAGCTCGCGGTCGAACGTGTAGGTGGAGCCGAGCGTCGCCTGCAGCTGGTCTCGGAGCTCGGTGGTCACCGCGTGCGCCTTGAAGGCTGACCGGCCAACATATGGATCAATCGCCAGGCAGGCCAGTGTTTGCCGTGTCAGGGCCGTCCACTGAGCTGGATGAGATCCGTGCGTCACCGGGGCGTGGTGGTCACGCTCTTGGGCACAACGGTTTCCGGATTGCGCTCCGTCGCCGTGCGCTCGTCACGGCTGAAAGACCGCTATCGGACGGCGCTCATCCGCTCGGCTTCCCTCGCGAGAGCAGTGAGTCAGCTCATTCTGACGGTCGCGTGTCGGGAGAAAGTGGGAGAAGGACCAACCCCGCACTCTGACAACGGGGCCGGCCGCCAGACTCAATCCTCGAGCTACTCGCTGCTCAGCCCCCCCGCGGCTTTCGCGTGCCCGCTCCGCGAGTTGCGAGACGAATATGTACTACCGCACCACCTCAGTACCGCGGCTCGTCACGGGCTCTCGCCGGTCTTGGGCATCCCTGCGCGAGTGAGCGAGGTGGCCGCCGCGTAGTGGATCGTTGTGGCAGCGCGAGGCGCTCGCACGCCGCGACCGGCGCGATCCTCGTCACGCCCGGGCGTCGTTGGCTGACCGCGCGATCTCGATGAGTTGCGCAGTAGTGAGCGGGCTCGTCCGCTGAGCGTCATGCCGAGCCTCCGTCCGTCGCCTCCTCCTCAGCCGGTCGCTCATCGGCGTTACGCTCGGGACGCTTATGCGCCGACCAGCCGTTAACGGACTTCTCGCGCTGTATGTCGCCGTGGTGTGGGCGGCGGCCGTAATCCGGATCGACCACTTTCCGCTCACGTGGGCGCCCATGTACGCGGTCTACAAGCCGAAGAACGAGTACCGCGTCCGTCTGATGAGCAAGAAGCGGATAAGGCGTGGGTTCCGAGCCACCCACCGCGACGGCTCGACGAGCTGGGTCGGGCCCGAAGAACTCAACATCCCCTTCCGAAACATGCGGCGCCTCTACGCGCAGCGCGCCTTCGGAAAGGGCCCACCGAAGCACGAGCAGGCCAACGCCGCGCCAGACCCGATCAGTCGCTGGTCCCGCGGGCTGGAGGCGGACGATGATCTCTACATCCCGGTCCAGTGGGACCGGCGGCTGTTCCGGAGTCTCAATAAGACCCTGGGTCACGAGCCGTTGGACGACGAATTCATCACACGTCTCGAGGCGTCGACGGAGGTGCTGCACTTCTCGAAGCCGGACCTCCGCCTGCTGAAGCGCAAGAAAAAGCGGGCCGTACTCGAATGGCAGGACGAGTGGAGGAACGGGTGGGAGTGACCCGGGTAGCGCGTGTCCTTCGCGACCGCTGGAACGCCTTCTTCTTCGAGGGCTATTCCGCGGAGAGCCTCGGGTTACTGCGTATCGCGCTCGGGTTGGCCGTCATCCCGTTCTTCGCGCACCAGTATCAGAGCCTGCTCGCCCTTGACCCGCACGGCCCGGGCTTCTACTACATCGAGCCGATCTGGTACTTCGAGGCGCTGGGGATCGACCACCACGCTCCGCTCGTTACGTACCTGGTCTTCGGCGTGCTGCTCGTATGCGCCGTGACGATGTCGCTGGGCGTCTTCACCGGCACGTCGATCGTGCTGGTCATGCTCGCCGTCGTGTACCTCAAGGGCGTCCGCGACAGTATGTCGGGGGACGTGCACCACCGTGAGATCATTCCCTTCCACGTCCTGGCGTTGCTCGCGCTCTCGGCGGCGGGATCCGTGTACTCGCTGAGCGGAGCGCCGGGGAAGGTGAGGCGGCGGATCGCCGCGTGGGAGGCGAGCTGGCCGATCAAGGCGATGCAGCTTTACGCGTGTTCCTTTTACTTCTGGAGCGGCGTCGCGAAGCTTCGCGTGTCAGGCCTCGACTGGTTCGCCGACGGGTCGCGGCTCCAGGAGATCCTGCTCTTCCGGTCCGTTCGATATGGCTTCTCCGACAGCGGGCAGCCGAGTGACAACCCACTCGCTCAGTATCTGGCGTACCACCCCAACGTCCTTCTCCCGCTGTCCGTCGCGACGATCGTGATGGAGGTCGGCTTTCCGCTATTGCTGCTGGTCCGCAGCGCCCGGTGGCGGCTCGTCCTGCTCGTGGGCGTGGCCGCGTTCCACGTGGCGAACTTCGTGCTCCTCAACGTGCAGTTCCTTCTGCTGCCGCTCTTCTTCGTAATCTTCTTCGACCTCCGGCGGCCCTGGGTGATGACGCGGGTCTACGCGCGCCGGCGGGCGTGGCTTGCGCGGCCGCGCGCGGCCGCGCAAGCCACGAGCTGAGCGGCAGGCCGATGCCGACACGGACGAGCCGATCCCGCGGCGACGTCGTCGCCGCGAAGGAGCGGGGAGCTGATGTACCGCTCGTGCTTTTCGACGGCGTCTGCGGTCTCTGCGACCGCGCCGTACAATTCCTCCTGCGTCACGACCGGCACCAGGCGCTCCTGTTCGCGCCCCTCCAGGGGGAGACTGCCCGGTCGGTCCTCGTGCCTGGACCGTCCGGCAATGACGTACTCTCCGCCATGATCTTCGTTCGAGGGTACGGCACGCGACACCCTGCGACGTTCGCTAGATCGGATGCGTGGATCGAGATTCTCCGAGAGCTTGGAGGCGCGTGGGGGATCGGCGCTTGGTTGCGCTTCATCCCGCGTCCAATTCGAGATCTGGTGTACGACTGGATCGCGCGAAACCGCTATGCGTGGTTCGGCAAGTTCGACCAATGCCGGATCCCGTCGCCTGAGGAGCGCGCGCGGTTTCTGCCGTAACTGACGCGCCGCTCGGCAGGGCCGACGAAGCGAGATGACCGGAAGCGCGTCCGGCTCGGGGTCCAGCTCAAGGGCAAAGCGCCGGCGACCAGCTGGAGCGCCGCGGCGCAGCGCTGCATCGAAATGAGGCACCGGGCGCAGCGCACAACCCGGCGTGTGAGACGGCTAATTCGTTGAAGTCCAGCGCTCTACCCTCGCCCTGGCCGCCGCTTCCCCGGCCGGTATCGCTCTTGCCTTCTTAGCAGGCGCCGGAAGCTCGATCCCGGCATTCCCACCTTCCGCACGTGCACCGAGTCCGAGGGCGTTCGCTGGCCCCCCCGTCGGCTTTCGGCTGAGAAGAGCACAGCCGCGCCCACGCTGCACGGTGCTCCACCCAACGCGAACGAGGATCTCAGTCATATGCCTCACATTCGAAAGGCGCCCCGCGCGCTGCTTACAGCCGCTGCCGCGGCGATCGTCACTGCGACCGCCTGCGAGGATTCGACGGGCCCAAAGACAGGCACCGTCAGCCTCGGCTTCGCGTCGAGGCCGTCGGCCTCGACCGCGCCGCTCGCTTCGTCGTCTTCCTTCAGGCCCTCGATCACGATCTCCGAGAACGGCAACACGCTCGTGATCACCAGGGCGCGGCTCGTGCTCCGCGAGATCGATCTAGCGCCCAGCACCGCCTCGGAGTGCGCGGCGGGGGCGAGCGACGACTGCCCGGAGATCAGCATCGGCCCCCTGCTCGTCGAGCTCCCTGTGGATGGGGCGGCGAGTGGGCCGGTCACCGCGTCGATGAGCGCCGAGGTGCCGGTTGGGAGCTACACGGACCTGCGGTTCGACCTGCACAAGGTCAGCAGCAGCAGCATCGACCCCCGCGAGCAGGCGTTCGTGCAGTCCAACCCCAGCTTCGACGACATCAGTGCCCGGATCGAGGGCACATACAACGGCCAACCGTTCGTGTTCATCTCGCGCGCGAACTCGGCCCAGCGGTTCCGGTTCAGCACCCCGTTCGTCGTCGACGCGTCGACCCAAAGCGTCACCGTCAACGCGGATCTCGCGGCGTGGTTCCGGGACGCCGCCGGCGCGCTGATCGATCCCGCCTCGGCGAACGAGGGCGGCCAGAACCAGTCCGTGGTCGCCAACAATATCCAGAACTCATTCAGGGCGTTCAGCGACGACAACCGCGACGGCAGGAACGACGGCTAGTCGCTGCGAGCCAGTCGTGAGCGTGGTGGCGAGGGCGATCCTCCCCACCACGCTTGTTTTCGTGGCGACGCCGCTGACTCGCACTAGGAAGATGCAATCGTGGTGAGAGCAGGATCGCCGGTGAAGCTTGCTCGATTCCCGAAGGCCGCGGCATGTTCGGTTGCCCATTCGGCGAAGGTGAGCGCGGGCCGGCCGAGCACCCGTGTCACAGTGTCCGTCATCGGTCCCGGCTGACGAACGCGATCGGCCATGTAGCCGAGCATCCTGTCGGGGACATGCTGGGGAACGCCCCCGGCCGGTCATGCCCTGGCGGACCTGCTGGGGAGAGATCTCCTCCCAAGACAGCTCTCTGGCGGGCAGCTGACGAGGAACCAGAGCATGAGCGTACTCACGCTCCCGCCGTCCAGATCAACACGATGCCGCACTCGACGCCCGGCGTCTGGAACTCGGGTGGCGCAGAGCCGGGCGACGAGTACACCTCGACCGCGACCAGTGAGGACACTTTCACCCGATCGATGTCGGTCGTTCGGCGGCCGCGGACGGCCATTGTCCCCGAGCCGTTCGTGTGGTCGTCCGCGACCTGCACCAGATTGCCGGCACTCGGGCCGATCCACCTGAGTGCGGGCAACGTGGTCCCTTCGGGGCCGCCAGCGGCCGGTCGCCGGGGCGACTGAAGGGGATGTTCCGCGCGCGAATGCTCCGGGACCGCGTCCGAGCTGGAGCCGTCAGACGGGGTCATCTCAGCGCCGTCGAGGAAAACGAACATCCCGTCAACGCAGCCAGGTCCCGACGCCTCAGTCGAGCGCAGGATCGTCCGTCCCTTAGCAACGCGCTCGACCCTGACACCCGGAACGTCGCGGAGCAAGGCGCTCACTGTGCGCGCACCACGGAGTTCGATCGCGGTGCGCGTCAGGAAGGTCCCGGGGCTCATCGTCGTCCTCCGGCCAATGAAGTAGCGGAGTCGCGCGCGTGCGAGACTCCCAGCGTCCGGCGCGCCGCGCCTCCCGCGCTCGTCGGCTGCCGGAGAGAGGACAAAGTCGATGCGAACGGTGTCGCCCGTGACGCGAAGCAGGTGTGAGTCGGAGGCGTACCCCTCGTGTCGTACTTGCACGAGGTACCGACCGTCCGGCACGTTCGCGACTAGTACCGTCCCGTCCACAGAGAGCCGCACGCCGAGCCCGAGCGCGGGGAGCACGACCTCGGCCGGGAGGGGATTGATGCTCGTGTCGGTGACTTGCACGAGGATCGCGCCGCGCTGGTCCGCCGCATAGGCAGGATGAGTCAGAGCTGCCGACTGGGCCGATGGCACGACGAGGACAATGGCGATCGCGAGGACGATCGCAGGCACGCGGAAGTTCATTAGCTCCTCCTGGGGTCAACGCCCCGTAGCGACGAACGGGTCGACCGCCGAAGACAACAGGTGCTTCAGCGCAGGTACTTCTCGCTTGTATTCAGTGCCGCTCGTACCGCCGCGCCATTCCTCGGACGAGGCATGATGTGGCTCCCCAATTGGCCAACATTCGGCAAAGGTAGTGAAGGAAGCGCGCGTGGGGGGTCAGGCCGCCTGCGCTCGGGCGTCAACCCGTCCGTCACCATCGGACGTCGTCGAGGGTTCGGCGCGCCGGAGTCGCAGTGCGAAGGATGACCTCATTTGATGCGGCTCATGCCGCCTTCGTGCGTGTGAGTTGTTGGCCTGCGTGCCGCGCCTGTTCGCTGGACTCTTCGTCTTCCCCTTTTGGGTAGGGCGGCCGCGCGACAGGGCGTCCGGTTTCGAACGGACGGCGCCGGCGCCGAGCGCAACGCCATTCCACAAGACGCTCCAAGACTGCTCCTCGGTGAAGCTGGAGATTTGGACTCGGGTCAGCCGCACGGGCTGCGCTCCCGAACATTCGGCTCATGGAGGACACCAATGGAAACGTCGCCGCAGCTCAAACTGATCGCGTCGGAGCTCAGGACGCTCTCGTCGACGCTCGTTCTGAGCGGGGCCATCTCGATCCTGATCGGCATCCTGGCGCTCGTCGCGCCACTCCCGACGCTCGCCGCGCTCGTGCTGCTCTTCGGCGTGTACGCGATCGTGGATGGCCTGTTGGCGCTCGTCGCCGCGGCGCGCTCGCTGCGCCGGCACGCTCGCGCCTGGCCCCAGGCCGTGCGCGGCGTAGCCGGTGTGTTCGTCGGCTTGTTCGCCCTCGCCTTCCCGCCCGTGACGGGGGTCGTGCTCCTCGTGATCGCCGCCATCTGGGCCGTGGTGATCGGCGTGCTTGAGCTCCTCGCGGCCGCGCGGCTGCGTCGCGCGACCGGGCGGGCCTGGCTCTTCGCGCTCTACGGCGTCGTCTCGATCGCGTTCGGCGCGTTTCTCGTTCTTTCCCCCGCCGGGCTGTTTGCCGCGGCGGCGCTCATCGGGATGTACGCCCTCGCGAGGGGCGTGATCGCGACTTGGGTCGGCTTCTCCATTCGTCACGCCGTCGCCGGCGTCTGACGCACCGTAGCACGTCACTCACACACCTTCGGAGGTACCTATGCACTCGCTCTTACGATCATCGCGCCCGCGGCTGTGGCTCGTCTGCGCCATGGCCTTCATTCCGACCGTTGCGCTGCCGGCCCAGTCACCAAACGCGCGGCATGCCGGTGCCACGACGCCGACTGTCATGCGGAAGACCGAGATATTGGTTGCCGTCAGCGAGCCGGCGGAGCGCTTCGCCGCGGCCCGAGCAGCGCTGGCGCGGAACGATCGGGCGCGGGCAGCGGTCGACATCCGTGACGCCGCCACGTTCGTTCGCGGCCAGGCCGCCGTCGCAACGGGGACGGTCAAGACCGACCTCGAGGAGGCGGCCCGTGATCTCGATCGGATCGAGATGCGGGTCCGGAAGGGCACGCTGAAGACGCCGCGCGAGCTCGACGCCGCGCTCCGCCGCAGCGACCGCGGGCTGGCGCGGCACCACTTCGAGCGCGCCGTGGGTGCGTGGGAGCGCCGCGAGACCGCGAAGGCCGGCCGCGAGATTCGCCTGGCCGCGCACTACACCGAGCGCCTCGCGAAGGACGCCGGCACCGGGGTCGAGCGTGTCACACGCGACGTCGTCCGCGGGACACGCACGCTGAGCGCGAAGCTCATCGACGGCGTTGGTTGGACGAGCGACGAGGTCGGAAACGCGTTCGGGAAGCTCGGCCACGAGATCGATCGGCTCGGCGCGGATGTGGGGCCCCGCCGCGGTTGACGTTCCGGCTGTGACCCGACGCCTCCAGGCGCCGATGCGGCGCCTGGAGGCGTTCTCATTTCGCGACGACTCCGCGTAGCGCGCCACCGATGAGCGCCGCGATGTTGGTGAGGATGCGCGGCGGCGCGAGACCGCCGGGCGAGGCGAGGTACCTCGGTAGGCTCCTACTCCACGACTACCTTCGCCTTCATCCCGAGCGCGAGATGCGGCGTACAGTAGTACGCATACGTCCCGGCCGGCGCGCCGGCGAAGGAGATCGCGTAGGTCGCGTTCGGGGTCGTGAGGAGCGGACCGGTCAACGGTGAGGTGGTCTGCGGCATGCTCGCCTGCAGCCGCGTGGTGGCGCCGGCCGGGATGCTGTCGGACCAGAACGTGACGTTGTGTGGGCCGCCGGAGGCGTTCGTCCACCGCACCGTGTCGCCAGCCTTGATCGTGACGGTCGCCGGGACGAAGCGGTACCCCGTCGCGTCACCGACCATCTGCACGTCTACTGTTCGCCCCGACGCAGGCTGCGCGGTGCTTCCACTGGGCGCGCTCAAGGCCGGCGCGCCCGATCCGGCGACGGTTCCGCCAGCGTCGCCGCCTGCCGCGCCGTCACGGCCGCCGCCACACGCGGAGCCGAGGAGCGTGCTGGTGAGCGCGACAGACAACAGGCCGCCGAAGCGGCTTGCGCGAACGAGGGACCGCGGTGGGGTTCGCATTGCTTCCTGCATTGGATTTGGCTCCGTTGGGGGTTCGTGGTTGTCGGCTTTCGCGAATACGCATCGGCGACGCCGGCTCGCCCGGCCGTTCGGGCGACAGCGATGCTCCGTTGAGCGAATCCTACCCGTGCGTGATCCTCCGTCTTGTTCCGAATGTCATACCACCTCGACGGTCGTGGCCACGGCGACTGCGGCACCCGCCGTCAGCGAATGATCGCAAAGCTGCGCGCGAGGTCCGCCTCGATCGTGAACGTGACGGTCTGCCCGGGGAGAACCGTTAGCGGGCCGGATCGCGCCGCTCCCTCGGCGCCGATCGGAGTGGCGAGAATCCGCAGCGGCGCGCCGCTCTGATTCAGACCGCCGACATCGAAGCTGACGGTTGACTGCGCCCCGGCGAAGCCGATGCTTTTCCAGGTACCGCCGTCGACGACGAGGATCTTCATGTCGACGCCGGTGTTGTTCTGCACCCGCAACCGCACCCCGTCGTCGCTCAGGGCGGTGACGTCGTGCGCGGCCGCGGCACTCTGGGCCGCCCTGCCGCAGCCGGCGACCCCGGTGATGCAGCCGACGAGGATCGCCGCCGCAAGTGCCCACCCCAGCATCTTCCGCACACGCCCTCCTTGCTTGGTGCACTGGGCAATCTGCCGCGGACGGCCGGGGCGGTCTTGTACCGGGTTGTGGTCCGCGCCGAGCAATCGGGTGCAAGACGCCGCCGGCGCAGACGACGACCTTCACTTCGTGCGCACGACGCCGCGCGGCGCGGCGGTCCCGCACTCACCGCCGAGGCACACTATGTTCTCGCCGAACCACCCGGACGCGCGCGCGGCCGCGCACGACCCGCAGCAGGTCCTCGCCCGCTTCTGGGCGTCGGTCGACGGTCGTGAGTCGGCCGAATCCTGTTGGGAATGGCGCGGCCGGCGAAGCGCCGGTTACCCGATCTTCACAGTCAAGTACCGCTCGGTGGCGGCCGCGCGGTTCGCGTGGTTCGCCGCGACCGGCGACTTTCCGCTCGGCGGCAAACTGCGGCACACCTGCCGGAACGTCGACTGCGTGCGGCCGGACCACCTCGAGTGGGAGCTGGGGAGGAGAACCGAGCGGAGACTGCGGGCGGTGTCGGACGGCTACGTGACCCCGTCCGACATCGGGAACGTCAGGCGGGACTACGACGATGGGCCGTGGCGCCGACGCGCGGGCTGAGTCGCACACCCTTGCCGGAGCGGTTGGGCTTCGGTGGAGAGCACGAGGTTGGTGATCTCGAGCGCCGCGGGCGATAACAGCAACACGGGCTCCGCGGGCACCGCTCCGGGCGCGCCGGGGATCGAGCCGCGGTGGACCTCGAGCGCGAAGAGCGGCATCGGGACCGCGCTCGACGGCCGGAGCCGCGTCTGGTTCGCGGTGTCCCACGGCATTGTCAACGAGGTCTACTACCCGCGGGTCGACCACGCGAACACGCGGGACATGGGGCTGCTCGTGACTGATGCCGGGCCCGCCGGCGCGATGGATTTCTTCTCGGAGGAGAAGCGGCACACCCGGAGCGTCGCGCACCTCCTCGCGCCGGGGGTGCCCGGGTACCGGCTGGTGAACACGTGCGCGCGCGGGCGCTACCGGGTCGTGAAGACCGTCCTCGCCGACCCGGAGCGCGACGTGCTCGTCCAGCAGGTGCGCTTCGAGCCGCTGACCGGCGCCATCGACGTCTTCCGCGTCTTCGTCCTGCTCGCGCCGCACATCGCGAACCAGGGCTACGGGAACGACGCCTGGGCCGGGGACTACAAGGGCATCCCGATGCTCTTTGCCCGACGCGGCGAGACCGTGCTCGCGCTGGCCTGCTCGCCGGAGTGGCGCGCAATGAGTTGCGGGTACGTCGGCGTGAGCGACGGGTGGCAGCAGGTGTCGCGGCACATGCGCCTCACCGCGCTGTACGGCGACGCGCCCAACGGTAACGTGGCGCTGACCGGCGAAGTGGACCTACCGGCGTGTGCCCGCGCACGACCGGACGACGCCGACAATGACGCCGGAGTGGAGTTCGTGGTGGCGCTCGCGTTTGGCCGAACGCCCGCCGAGGCGGCGCAGAACGCACGCATGACGCTCGCGTCACCGTTCGCGAACATCGAGCGCGCATTTGTCGACGGATGGACCCAGTTCCACGCCGAAGCCGGTGGGCCGCTGGTGCCTTCCACCCTGGCGGGGCCGGACCTTTACCGCATGAGCACCGCGCTGATCGCGGCGCACGAGGACAAGCGTGCGCCGGGCGGGATCATCGCCGGTCTCTCGGTCCCGTGGGGTCAATCCAAGAGCGACCACGAGATGGGAGGCTACCACCTCGTCTGGCCCCGCGACTTGGCGGAGGCCGCGAGCGCGCTGCTGGCCGCGGGGCACACATCCCGCGCCCGCCGCGCCTTGCGTTACCTCGCGAGCACGCAGGAGGCTGACGGCCACTGGCCACAGAACATGTGGCTCGACGGCACGCCGTATTGGCCGGGTGTGCAGATGGACGAAACGGCGTTCCCGATTCTGTTCGCCGACATGCTGCGCCGGGCGGACGAGCTCGACGGGCTCGATCCGTGGCCGATGGTCCTCCGCGCCGCCGGCTACCTCGTTCGGTCGGGTCCCGTCACGCCGCAGGACCGCTGGGAGGAGGACGGTGGCTATTCGCCGTTCACGCTCGCCGCGGAGATCGCCGCCCTCATCGCGGCAGCGGACTTCGCCGACTTGGCGGGCGAGGCCGCCGTAGCGACCTACCTCCGCGAGACCGCAGACGCCTGGAATGAAGGCATCGAGCGGTGGACCTATGTCACCGGCACGGCGCTGGCGCGCGAGGTCGGCGTGGAAGGGTACTACGCGCGCCTCGCGCCGTGCGACGACGCCGATGCGGCTGACCCCGAGGCGGGGTACGTCCCGATCAAGAACCGCCCCCCGGCGGAGAGCCGCGCGCGCTACGACGCGCTCGTGAGCCCGGATGCGCTCGCCCTTGTGCGGTTTGGCCTCCGCGGCGCCCTCGACCCGCGCGTCGTGAACACGGTCCGCGTGATTGACGCGGTCCTGAAGCGCGAGACGCCTACGGGGCCGATCTGGTATCGCTACAACGGGGACGGGTACGGCGAGCACGAAGACGGTTCGGCATTCGA
>JBHELH010000214.1:0-71695 GCA_046263215.1 Gemmatimonadaceae bacterium
GCTCAGGAGTCGCCGAGTGACGGACATGTGCGGCGGCATTTCGTGACCTCGTGGTCGTTCGGAGGGAGGGCCGGAGGATGCGCTGATGAGTTGACGCCGAGGGAAAGCCTAGGGTCACGGCGTCCGCGCCGCTGGAACTGAGTCGGAGGGCATGGTGCGCGGAGCACGTGCTGTGGGAATGCAGACGCCCAGCCCGTCACGGTGGCGTAACGGGCTGGGCGTCGATCGGCAGCTGCCGCTGCGGGCAGGCCTAGGAGGGGTGCTTCCGCGTCACGGCTTCTGGAGCCAGAACTTGTAGGAGCCGCTGCCGCTGTAGGCGTACACCTCCCACATGTAGTAGCCGCCGCTCCCGCTGTAGGAGATCTTCTCCGACGCACTCGCGGTGGCGGAGGAGGCGACCACCTTCCACCGGGAGCCGTTCCACTTGTAGAGGTACAGGTCGAAGTCGGTGCCCGCCGCGCCCTCGAGCCAACCCTTGTGGTAGCCGCTGCCAGCGCTGTAGTAGTAGGTCCCGTTCGGCTGGTAGTCGTAGTCGCCCGCGCCACTCAGGCTTCCCGAGTACGCGGTGCAGCTCGAGCACGGAGCGGTGGTGCCGCCGTCGCCGGTCCCCCCGCCGCTCTCGGCGGTCAGCGGCGCGAACAGGAGCTTGTTCGGCGAGTTCGTGCCCGCGCTGGTCACCACCCCGCTCGTGGCGGTGTTGACAATCGCGTCGCGGACGGTGGCCGGCGAGGCGGTGGGGTTGCCCTCGAGGTACAGCGCGGCGACGCCCGCCACGTGCGGCGTGGCCATAGAGGTACCGCTGATTGTATTCGTGGCGCTGGTGCTCGTGTACCAGGCCGACGTGATGCTGGAGCCCGGCGCGAAGAGGTCGAGGCAGCTCCCGTAGTTCGAATAGCTCGCGCGGGCATCCGACGAGGTCGTGGCGCCGACGGTGACGGCCTCAGCGAGGCGCGCCGGAGAGTAATAGCACGCGTTGTAATTGTCGTTGCCGGCCGCGACTGCGTAGGTCACGCCCGCCTCGATCGACGTCCTCACCGCGTCGTCCAGCGCGGTGGACGCGCCGCCGCCCAGACTCATGTTGGCGGCCGCGGGCTTCACGTGGCCGGCCGTCACCCAGTCGACGCCGGCGATGACGCCGGAGATCGTGCCGCTGCCGGTGCAGTCGAGCACTCGCACCCCCACCAGCTTCGCCCCCTTGGCGATGCCGTAGGTGGTGCCGCCCACGGTGCCGGCCACGTGCGTGCCGTGCCCGTTACAGTCGTCGGCCGAGCCGCCGTCAATCGCGTCGTAGCCGCTGAGGGCGCGGCCACCAAACTCGCCGTGGTCGAACCGGATGCCTGTGTCGATGATGTAGACCGTAACTCCGGCGCCGGTCGGCGTGTAGGTATAGGTCCCGGTCAGCGGGAGAGCGCGCTGGTCGCTGCGGTCGAGCCCCCACGTGGCGTTCGACTGCTCCGTCACGGCGCGCACGACCTGATCCTGCTCGACGTACGCGACGTTCGGGTTGCGCGCGAGCGCCGCCGCTGCGGCGTCGGAGATGCGCGCCGCGAAGCCCTTGAGCGCGTGCTCGTAGACGAATCGCGGCGAGGCGCCGTGGGCGGCCGCGAGCTGGCGCGCCAAGCCGGGCACATCCCGCACCTCTGTGCGGAAGACGACGACGTACTGGCCGGGAATGACTTCAGCGGCCCCTCCGCCCCCGGCGGCGAAGAGAGGCTGCGGCTCCGCGCGCTCCTTGGCGGCGGAGGGGGCGGCGGATGGGCCAGACACGTCGGCACAAGCGGCCAAAACGAGCCCGGCCGCAGCGCCGAAGATAACGCTGCGGGTCATGGACACTATCCTGCGATAGAGTGTGGCTAACTGGCGCCCGACACGGGTTCACCCCGGCGGGCCCATCCGAAACGGTCGAAGGCAGCTCGCCAGACCCGGCTGGCCTCGCATCACCGCACGACATATCGCGATGACTCATGCCGGGCGACCGGCCCGGAGCTGCTGACGCCCCCGACGGGTTACCCGGAGGGGGCATAGGATTGTAAACATTTGGTTGTGCATCCGCAACCCAGGGCGGTGAATCCGGGCCGTGACGCGGGCCATGGGCTTGACTGCATGGCGCCCCTGTCAGCTTCCCCGGGCAAGCTCGCGGTGCGCGCACCACGGATACGAGCAACGTCCGCGGAGGCGTCGCGGTACATCGCTTGCCCCGATAGTCCTCCCCTATCGACAGAACTCCGACGAGGGAGCTATGCACGAACGCCGACACACTCGATTGTGGTGGCGCGGCGCTGCGTTATCGATACCGATACTGGTGCTCTCGGCGGCGGTGTCCGCCTGCGAACGCGCTCGTGGACACCGCGAGAGGACGACGCACGAGGAGCACGGCGACGTGTACGTGCAAGGCCAGCCCGATGACCCGACGCCGGAAGAGATCGATGCGGCCAGACGCGACGCGTCGTGGCGCCAGGTGGTGCACCTCGACACGCTGACGCTGCGCGACTCCGCGGGGAGCCCGGAGCAGTGGGAACAGATCACCGTCGAATCGATCAACGGGACACCGATGCACGTGCCGCTGTACGGCGACGTCGCGGGACCCTCCGTTCTGCGGCTCCAGGTGCTGCTCGATCGCGCGCTCTTCTCGCCGGGAATCATCGACGGGCGGTGGGGCGGCAACACCGAGAAAGCACTCTACTGGCTGCAGCAGCGGGAAGGACTGCCCGCCACGGCACGACTCGATCAGGCGATGTTCGAGAGGATCGTGCAGCTCGCCGGGAATCCGCGGGAGATCGTCCGCCAGCACCAGCTGACCCCCGAGGACGTCGCGGGGCCATTCATCGACCTCCCACCGCTCAAGGGTGACGCTATCTACGAGGTCGCCAAGAAGCCGTGCACCTGCTACGAATCGCTCACCGAGAAGCTGAGCGAGACTTTTCACATCACGCCAGAGCTCCTGGCGAAGCTGAACGGCGAGGCGAGCCTCGACTCCTTGAAGGCCGGCGACCGCATCTGGGTGCCGAACGTCCGCGACGCCGCCGCGCCATCGTCGGGCACCGTCGCGCGACTGATCATCTCGGATCGCGGCCGCTATCTCCACGCGGTCGACAGCACTCAGCGCGTCCTCTACCACTTCCCGACCACCGTCGGCGCGTCGTACGACCCGTCGCCAAAGGGGAACTACAAGGTGACGACGATCAAGGAGAACCCGATCTGGCACTTCCAGCCCGACATCATCGAGAGGGTGCCCGACCACAAGCCGGATGCGCGGATCCCGGCTGGTCCGAACAACGCCGTCGGCGTCGTATGGATGGCGCTGTCGGCTCCACACTACGGTATCCACGGCACGAACGCGCCGGAGACGATCGGCTACACGAGCTCCGCAGGGTGCGTTCGGCTCACGAATTGGGACGCGCTGTTCCTCTCGAAGCGCATACAGCCCGGCGTGGCGGTCGCGTTCCGCGACACGAAGGGCGAGGCGCAGAGCGCCGCCGCGGGCGACGTTGCGCCGGCTAGAGGGGCGGGAGCGCCAGCGCGACAGTGAGGTGCGCGCGCAGCGGGAAGTCGGCGCCGAGTGGGTGGTAGCGCTCCGGCTGGTTGAGGAGGTTGCGGACGAGGAGCTGCGTGCGAACGCGGTGACGCCAGAACCACTTCTCGGCGGACGCGTCGAGCCGTGACACTGCGGGCAGCGTGAGGGGTGTCGCCGGACCACCACGCAGCGCCGCCCAGCGCGCGCGCGACGCGACGTAGAGAAACGCGCCGAGTCGCAAGTCAGGCGCGACGGCGCCGACGAGCTGACCGTCGAAGGAGTGTGACGGGGTCGCGCGCAGAGCTTCCCGTAGCTCGCGGTCGCCGCTGAATGTCGTGGCGTACCGATAAGCGAAACGCGCGACTGGGAGCTTCACGGTCATCGGGAGCGAGAGCCCGGCGCGCACCTCGGCTACTCCAGCCGTGGTGGGTGCGCCGGCAGACTGTGCGTCGAGCGCGAGCAGGTGGACGTCATCCAGTACACCCGCGCGGGCACCCAGCTCGGCCATCCACCCGCCTCGGAGTCGCCGCGCGACGCCGAGGTCTGCCCAGGCGCGCGAGTCGCGCTGGCGCCGCGAAGTGTCGAGCCCCACCAGCACGCGGTCGATCCAGGTACCGTCGTCGCCGGTCGCGTGCTGCACGTAACTGAGCGCGGCGGAGAGAACCGTCAGTGAATCCGCGACGACGCGTGTGGCGACGACGCTCTTTCCGACGACCCGCCCGCCCGAGGAGCGCGCGAGGGCGCCGGACACCTCGTTCGTCGATCGCCCGATCGCGGCCGCGAAGTTGGCGAACAGTGTCGCGTCCGTACGCGCAGCCGCCGTCCCGTCGCGGTCGAGGCTCCACCGCGTAGCAGCTGCGCCGAGTCGAGCGTGTCGGCCGCCGTTGTCGCCCACGCCGACGTCGAGGACTCCGGATGTACGCCGTCGCGAATGGGCGGCAACGAACGGAAACGGTGACGGCAGCTCGCGAACGTCGATGGCCGAGTGGCTGAGCTGGTAGCCCACGGTCCCCGCGCCGGTCGCTACCGAGCCCGCGCCGCCGAGGTGTTCGACAGCACCGCGCATCCACTGCTCGACGCCCGCGAGCGGCAGAAAAAGCGGGCCGTTCACCCATCCGCGACCGCCGACGACATCATGCCGTCCGCCGAGCAGGCGAGCGCCGGCACGCGCGTGGACGACGTCGTACGGCGCCCACTTGTGCACTCCGAGCTGCTCGAACAGCACGGGGTCGAAGCGCCGGCGAATACCCGGGTGCGTGGTATGGCTCGAGCCCTGTCGCGCGCCGGCGGCGACGTCCCAGCCCGCGGCGCCGACGCCGGCGACTGTATAGTTGTACGGCCCTAGCCTGTCGACGTTCTCCGTCGTCAGCGGCGTGAACGCGTACGGCCCCGGGTCGCCGATCACGTTGCCACTGTGCCACGCGCCGGCGATCGCCGGGCCGGGGTGTCCGCGTCGCGTGTGGAACTCGACGACGCCGCGCGACGCGATCGTGCCGGCGGCGAGTCGGGGCACTCGCGTCACAGTCACGCTCTCGATCTGGGCGGGTGAGATCGGCAGCAGCTCGAGCAGCTTGGCGCCGAGCACGTCGACGGCGATGCGCTGCCCGTCGACGACGACGAGGTATTCGGGCTCACCAGGCGCGACGGCGCCGGGCGGCATGCCGTCCGCCGTGGCAAAGAAGGAGACAGCGTCGAGCGTCGAGCGGTGCCAGCCCGTCGCTCCGGTCAACATCTCGCCGAGGTTGAACCAGCCGGCGGCTTCGATCTGCGCGCGAGTAATGACGACGCGCGTCGGATCCTGCGCGCGCGCGGCCGGTGCCGCGACGAGTGCGAATGCAGCGAGACCCGAAACGACTCGGCCGACGCGTGCGCGGCGCGGCATGGCGCCGCGCGTCACTCGAGGACGGCCCGCAGCCACCCCGGTGTGTGCGTCGCGTACTCGAGGCCGACGGTGACGAGCGCGAGATCGAGCGAAGGTCGGGTATGGACGCGCGCGAACGAGCCCGCAACCGTCACCGCCAGATCGCGCCGCAGCGCATACCCCGCCGACAGCTCGCCGCCCACGAACAGCTCGCTCTCGCTGTCCAGCCAGAGGTCCGGGTTTTCGATCAGCATCACGAAATCGCCGACTCGCGCCGCGGCGCGCGCACGCAGCGGTCCCGGCGCCGGGATGTCGACGCCCCAATCCAGACCGACGAGCAAGGCGCGAAAGTTCGGACGTCCGCTCTCGCGCGCACGGAACGGGATGAGCGTCGCGCCGACGCCGACGGACCCGACATAGAACGGCGTCGTGACGGCGAGCCCGCCTCCCGTGCCAGCCCGCCAGAAGTCGTGGAGCGCGTCCCGGTTCACGTTCCGCGCGCCGGAGAGACGGATGCGGAGCCGTGAGTACGGGGGGGGCTCAGTGGGCTCGGGCGAGACTTGTGCCCGGAGCGCGGACGATGCGACGGCGACGGCGAGGACGGGAACGGTGAGGACACGGCGCATGACCTCCGCAAGGTACGCGGGGGGGCGGACGGCGGAAGGCGGCAGGGAGGGCGTTTCAGGGGAAGAGCGGGGAAGGGCGGGAAGAGCGCGCACGCAGATGGCCGCGAATCGGCGAAGGGCGATGGCCGCGGAGAACTCCGTATGGCGCACCGGGCTCCTCTCCGCCACGAGCCCGGACGACGCTTTGGCTACACCCGCTCGGGACGCTACTCTCGCCCGTCGGTGTCATCCCGCAGGAGCGAGCGAAGCGAGCGAGTGCGGGGCACCCGCGCAGCGGGTCGTCTACTGCCCTTGCTCTGTGGCCGGCGCCGTCAGAGTGCAAGTAGATCCCGACAGGCCCTTCCCCCGAAACGCCTTCCCTCACGCCCCCGCCTTCGCCCGCTTCCCCCTCAACTTCCCCGCAACTGTCGGCACGAACGTCAACGACAACAATAGCAGACTCGCGACGACGATGTGCGTTCGCGACCTCGCGTCGGCTCCCGCGGCGCCGGCGATGACCTGGTCGGCGAAGTACGCGTAGATCACGCTCCCGGGAATGACGCCGACCGCGGCCGCGGCGACGTACGTTGCGAACCGGACGCGGGCCACGCCGCAGGCGACGTTCAGGGCGCCGAGTGGCAGGACCGGTATGAGTTGCAAACGAAGCAGTGTCAGGAATCCGGTCGACTCACTGAGCCTTTCGATGCGAGGCGCGCGCGCGCCGGCGAGGGTGCGAACAGCGTTGGCACCGAGTCGACGCGCGATCAGATACCCGCCGGCGGCGCCGATCACGGCGCCGGCCCAACTGAGTGAGGCGCCGACCAGGGCGCCGAAGATGAAGCCTGCCGCGAGCGTCAGCGGCGTTATCGGAAGGCCGAGTGACGCGACCACCGTGTACACCAGCAGGAACGCCGGCTTGCTCCAGCCCGCGTCGCGCATCGCCCGAGCCCGGCGCGCCGCGGCGCGAAGGGTCTCGAGGTCCGTCGGACCGAACTTCCACCACGCCAAGGCGGCACCGAGCAACAGCGCCGCGAGAGCGGCCAGGCGGAGCACGGCCGCTGGACGCGAGGTGGGCCTAGCCGTCGCAGGAGGCATCACCGAATGTACATGGGCGCACGGCCCGATTCGTCGGACCCATCCCGGCGCCGGCGGGTACGGCGAAGCTGGAAGCGCGATATCCGTTGCCTCTCGAAGGAGAGTGAACGTGCGTACGTCTGGTGATGCGGGGCGTGCAGTGGCAGCTGGTGCGATCATCGCTCTGTCGATGGTCGTCGTGCTCGGCGCGTGCGCGAGGTCGGGGAGCGACGACGGTCCCGACACGGCGGCGCTGACCGCCGGCGCGGTAGCTGACACCACGCCGGGTGCAGCGACAGCCGGCGCAGCACCAAGTACGCCGGCGCCGGCGGAATCCGCGGCGACAGCGTCCTCGGGCGCAGGGCGGACGTCTCCGCGCGCGCCACGTGGATCGTCGGCACCACCGCCGGCGTCACGGCCTACTGCAAGCGGCTCCTCGGCACCTCCCGCCGCGACGCCGCCCGCCGCGCCCACACCCGGAACAGCGATGGACACCGCGCGCGGAACCGCGGCTGTGGTCGGCGCAATCCCGATCACGCGGGTGGTCTTGCGACCGGCGTCGGGCCGCCCGATCACGCTGACCGGGCCGCTGGCGACCGAGATCGGCGCCGCGAGCGGCGCCGACGTCTGGGTGCGCGGCCGCCGCGTCGACGACCGTACGATCGAGGTGACGGCTTACGCGGTTCGCACGGTCGACGGCCAGGCCGCTCTCACAGGAACGCTCGCGGCTGACGGCGGCCGGCTCGTACTCGTGACCGACGATGGCCGTCGGCACGCGATCGCTCGCCCGCCACCGCCTCTCCGTGAGCTCGTCGGAGCGCGCGTCTGGATCACCGGCGACCTGGCGACAGCGATCAGCGCGTACGGAGTCCTTCGGCGGGGCCGTTAGCGCCTGCGGCCAAGGCACGCTTGCACATTCGTTTGGAATTGCCGAGTCCGCTCCTGGGCAGTGCGGCTCCGCTTCCTGCACGACGCAGCGGTCCCATTCGTGCAGCCCGACAATCCTCTTGGACCTGGAGCCGTTCGCGCCGCCGGAACCCGCCGCCCGGTTGAGCGATTGGTACACAGGCAGTCTAGGTGCGTTCGACACTACACGTACACGGATCGTGGAGGCCCCATGCGGAGCAGATTGTTGGTCCCCGTGTTCGCCCTCGCGCTTATCGGCGCGGGCACGTCCTGCGATGACGAGGTCACCGGTATCCAGGATATCGGTGAGGCGTTCCAGGAGGACGCGACGTGGGAGGCGACTCTCAGCGGCGCGAACGAGAGCCCCCCCGTAACCACTCCCGCGACCGGACGCGCGTGGTTCGTCGACAGGGGAAACACCATCGACTTCTACATCGAGTACAGCGGACTGACGAGCAATACCACCAACGCGCACATCCATCGCACTTCGACCACCGGCGTCATGGTCCAGCTGCCCTTCGTGACGGGGGCGACAAGCGGCACCGTCGTTGGTACGATCGACATGACGCGGCTGAGCGGGGGTGTGAACGACGTCGCGCCCCTCGAGACTGGAAACCAGAGTGCCGCGGACTTTCGCACGCTACTCAACAACGGCGGCGCGTACGTGAACATTCACTCGCTGAACAATACGGGCGGCGAGATCAGAGGCACGATCAATCCGAGATAAGTCGCCGCGGTAGGAAGCTATCCGCTACCAGTACTTTGGACTGCCCGGCCGCGGATGCGGCCGGGCTTTCTGCATCTGGTGGCCCCTCGCAAACGTCGACTCCGTTCCGCTCCATGAGCGGCCTGCTGGCCACGGGGCGCGCCTCAGTCACCCACGGGAAGCTGGACCGTCGCCACCGCCCCGCGACCGTCGACGCGGTTTTCGAGCCGCAACGTTCCGCCGTGTGCCTCCGCGATTTGCCGGCTCAACACGAGGCCAATGCCCGACCCCTGCTTCTTCGTCGTGAAGAATGGGACGAACAAGTTGGCGCTGCTCGCGAGCCCCGGCCCGTCATCCTCGACTTCGACGGCCACAGTACCGTTGTCGCTCGCCCAGCGAACGCGGACGCCGCCGCCCGTCTCGAGCGCCGCATCCGCGGCGTTGCGAATCAAGTTGATCAGGAGCTGGTCGAGCTGGTCGCCGTCGGCGGCGATCTGGATCGGCGGACCCGCTTGAACGTCGACGGCGACGCGGGTCTCGAGCGCCGCGATGCGGCGCACCCACAAACCGACGTCGAGCGGCGACCGCTGCGGGGCCGGAAGGCGCGCGAGCCGAGCGTAGGCGGACATGAAGCGGACCAGCGCCTCGGATCGGCCGGCGATCACCTGGAGCCCGCGCTGCAGGTCCTCCTCCGCGTCCGCCGGACGTGGCTGCCGGCCGAGCAGCGTCTGGAGCGTGCCGGCGATCGAGCGGATCGGGGCGAGCGAGTTGTTGATCTCGTGACTGAGCACGCGCACGAGACGTCGCCACGCCTGTAGCTCCTCCTCGCGAAGCGCGCGGGTCACGTCGGCCAATACGAGCAGCGTGTGAGGGCGCCCGTCCTGCCGAAACGCGCCACGCCGCACGTCGTAGCGCCCCGCAGCGCCGGGAAACTGGAGGTCAAGCGGCGCCTCGGCGCCCGACAGGCAACCGGCAAGGCCGAGTTGCTTCGCCGTCCGGCCGAGCAGCCGCTCGGCCGGTTGGGCGAGCAGTCGCTCCCCGGCACGATTGACGAGCCGCAGCTTGTAGTCCTCGGCGTCGAAGGCGAAGACGGCGACGTCAATCTCGGCCATCACGGTCCGCAGCAGCGCCGTGGCCTCCATCGCACCAAGGCGCTGCGCGCGCAACGTCTCGCCGAGGAGGTTCGCCTCGAGGTACGCCAGGCCCAGCGCGTCCGTTCGCTCGGCGCCGCGCGCGCGAATCGAGTAATCGCCCTCGCGCAGCGCCGCCAACATGTTCGACAACGTCTGAAGCGGTCGCACAACGCGCTCGCGCAGCACGAGAGCGGAAACTAGCCACGCCCCGACGACGATCAGCCCGACGGTCCACTGCACCTTCGCCGTGTAGTCGTGCCGCCAGAGCAGCACGAGGACCGCGATCACCGCCGGCAGGCCGCCCCCGAGCACGAGCCGCAGAATGGCGGTCTCGTGGGAGGCGGGGGGGCGACGGCGGTTGGGCATTGGGCGAGGTTCGAGGTTTCAGGTTTGAGGTTCGCGAAAGCTGCACACCCTCGAACCTCGAACCTCCAACCTCGAACCTAGGTCAGAGCCCGTGACTGGCAATCCGCCGATACAACGCACTCCTGCTCAACCCCAGCGCCTTGGCCGCCTGGCTGACGTTACCGCCGTACCGTGCCAGCGCCTTCTGGATCAGGAGCCGCTCGACGTCCTCGAGCGGGAGGTCCTCCAGTCGGTGCGCGGCGCCGCCGGCGGCGCGCAGAGCGAAGTCGGCGACGCGCACCATATCGCCCTGCGCGAGGAGCACGGCTCGCTCGATGGCGTGATCCAGCTCCCGAATGTTCCCCGGCCAACTGTGGGAGAGCAGGAGTTGCATCGCGGCGGGGTCGAAGCCGGAGAGCGTCTTCCGGTACCGCGTCGCGTGCCGGCGTAGAAAGTGTGCGGCGAGCACCGGGATGTCCTCGCGCCGCTCGCGCAGGGGCGGGAGGTCGATCTCGATCGTGTTCAGACGGAAGAGCAGGTCCTCGCGGAAGCGGCCCGCCTCGACTTCCTGCTGGAGATCGGCGTTGGTCGCCGAGATGACACGCACGTCGACCCGGCGCGGGCGGCTCGAGCCGACGCGCTCGACGTCGCCGGTCTGCAGCACGCGGAGCAGCTTCGCCTGCTGGCTCAGCGTGATGTTGGCGATCTCGTCGAGGAAGATCGTGCCGCCGTCTGCGAGCTCGAACCGGCCGACGCGGTCGGTCTTCGCGTCGGTGAACGCGCCCTTCACGTGCCCGAACAGCTCACTCTCGAAGACGCCTTCGGAGAGGCCGCCCATGTTCACGGGGATGAACGAGCGCACGGCGCGCGGGGACGACGCGTGCAGCCACTGCGCGACGAGTTCCTTGCCGGTACCGTGCTCCCCGGCCACGAGGACGTTGGCGTCGGAGGGCCCGACGCGCTGCATGAGCTCCAGCACCGGGCGCATCTTCGGCGACTCGGCGATCAGCTGCGGGGGACCGTCGCCCCGCCCGTCGCCGCCACCCGCGCGCCCGTCGCGTCGCAGCAGGCGATTCTCGGCGTCGAGCCGCCGCGTGCGGCGCAGCGCGCGCCCGAGCTCCACCAGGTTGCGGAGTGTCACTAGCAGCCGCGCGTTGTCCCACGGCTTCTCGATGTAGTCCTGCGCCCCGCGCCGCATCGCCTCGACCGCCCCACCCACGCTCCCCCACGCCGTCATCACGGCGACGGGGAGATCGGGCTCGAGTTCCTTGAGCCGCTGCAGCAGATTCAGCCCTTCCTGCCCGGAGGTCGTGTCGCGCGCGTAGTTCATGTCCATCAGCAGCGCGTCGTAATCCCGCCGCTCGAGCGCCGCCAGAACCGCGCTCGCTGATGCGACCGTCTCGACCTCGAAGCCTTCGCCCTTGAGCAGCAGGCGCAGAGCTTCGAGCACATCGGGTTGATCGTCGGCGATCAGCACCGACGGCGGGGGGGCCGAGGAGGGCGGGCTCGGGAGGACGGCCATGGGGGAAAGCTAGTTGCCGACTGCGGAGTGCGGACTGCGGACTAGAACCTCGGAGATGCTCCTAGAGCGCTAGAAACATCCCGAGGGCGTGAGTCCGCAGTCCGCAGTCGGACGCACTTGGTCACTCGTAGCGGAGCGCCGTCATGGGATCCACCCTCGCCGCCCGCCGCGCCGGGATCCAGCAGGCGGCCACCGCGACGAGAGCGAGCAACGCCGCAACGGCGCTGAACGTCACCGCGTCCCCGGCCGAGATGCCGAAGAACGCCGACGCTACGGCTTTCGCAACGAGCGTCGAGAGCGCGAGGCCGATCGCGATCCCCACGGCTGCGAGGCGCATTCCCTCGCCGAGGAAGAGGCGCACGACCTGATGCTGGAGCGCGCCGAGGGCGACGCGGACGCCGACTTCGCGCGTTCGCTGATTGACCGAGAACGCCATCACGGCGTACACGCCCACCGTGGCGAGCACCAGCGCAAGACCGCCGAAGAGGGCGAGGAGACCGCTCCCGAGCCGCAGCTCGCCCATGCGGTCGGAGCGATACTGTGCGAGCGTCTGAACGCCGTAGATCGGTAAGTGCGGGTCGAGGGCCCGGAGCGCGCGCCGGATCGGGTCGGCGAGCGGGTGCGCGTCAGTGGTGCTCTGGACGAGGAGCGTGAGATCGAGCGTTCGCGGCTCCTGCCGCTGTGGAAGGTACACGACAGGGCGCGGCCGCATCCCCAGGCCGCTGACGAGCGCTTCGCGAACGACGCCGACGACGGTCAGGTAGGGGCCGCGAGCGCCGCCCAGGCTGAGTCGTTTGCCGACCGGGTCCGCGTCGGGCCACAGGCGCCGCGCGAGAGCCTCACTGACGATCACCACGCGCTCGGCGCGTGCGTCATCGCGATCGGTGAAATCGCGGCCGCGGACGAGCGGGATGCCAACCGTGCGGAAGAAGTTCTCGCGGACGGTGGTCAGCTGAACAGCTCTCGCGCCGTCCTCGCCTGCGCCCTGCGGGAGGGCCTCCTCTCCCTCCAACATCACGTCACCACCGATCACGCGTTCACCCATCGGCACCTGGTTGGTGAGCGAGACGGAGCTCACGCCCGGAAGCGCGGAGGCGCGCGAAGTAACCTCTCGCAGGAAAGCGTCGGCCCGCTCCGGGGTGTACCCCTGGAGCCCCAAGTCGAACGATGCCGCGAGCACCCGTGTCGTCGCGTCGAAGCCGACCTCGATGCGGGCGCCCTTGTAGAGGCTGTGTAGGAACAGCCCGGCCGTCGTCAGCAGCACGAGACTGAGTGAGAGCTGGGCGACGACGAAGCCGCCCTGCAGCCGGGAGCGACGCGCGCCGAAGCCCGTCGTGCTGTCCTTGATCGCCGCAGCCACGTCTGACCGCGTGCCGTGAATGGCGGGGACGAGGCCGAAGAGCAAAGCCGTGGCGAATACCGTTGCCGCGGTGAACGCCAGTACGCGACCATCGATGGCGACGTCGAGCGGCGCGGGAACCTGCGACGCGAGAAGGTCGGTACCCCAGGCTCCCACGAGGAGACCCAGCGCACCCGCCACCGCGGCGAGCAGGACGCTCTCCGTGAGCAACTGCCGCACGATCCGCCACCGCCCCGCGCCGAGGGACAGCCGCACTCCGATCTCCCGGCGCCGCGCGATAGCGCGCCCCAGCAGCAAGTTGCTGACGTTCGCGCAGGCGATGAGCAGGATGAGGCCAGTCACTACGGCGGCGAGTGCCGCGACGGGCCACACATCGGCGCCATCCCCCGGGTCCATGCCACTGCGCAGTGGGACCACACGCGCGGTAACGTCACGGTGTGCCGACGAATCCTCGCGCGCGATCTGCGCCGCGACCGCAGCGACCGCCGCGTTCGCCTGCTGCGGGACCACAGTCGGCTTCAAGCGTCCGACTGCCTGGAGCCACCACGTGCCGCGCCGTGACAGCATGTCCGGCGACTGCGGGTACGCGCGCGCCTGCATCGTGATCGGCATCCAGAGGTCATTCGGCTCGGCATGCGTGGGTCCGTTGAACCGCTCGGGCGCGACGCCGACGACGGTGAACGGGGCGCCGTTCACGAGCAGCCTGCGGCCGATCACTGTCGGGTCGCCCTCGAAGCGGCGCTGCCACAAACCGTGACTGATGACCACGACTGGGTGCGCGCCCGGCGTGCGATCGTCTTCCGCGGTCAGCCCGCGCCCTAGCTGCATCGGCGTACCGAGCACGGAGAAGAAGTTCCCCGAGACGATCTGCCCGCGCACCCGTTCCGGTTCTCCGCCGGTCGATAGCGAGAACCGCGTCCCCTCGAACGCCGCCAGATCCGCGAACACGCCCGAACGGTCGCGATAGTCGACGTAATCGGGGTATGACATCATCAGGGCACGCCCGCCTCGCGCGTTGATGGGCGCGAGCCAGACGAGCCGCTCATTCGCGCTGACGCCGGGCAGCGGGCGCGCGAGAACCGCCTCGGCCATCGTGAAGAGGGCAGTGTTCGCGCCGATTCCCAGCGCGAGCGTCGCCACCGCGACGAGCGTGAACCCGGGGCTCCGGGTCAGCTGTCGGACGGCGTAGCGGAGGTCCTGAACGAGGGTGTCCATTGGGCCGGGCGGCGAAGGATTGCGGATTGCGGATTCCGGACTAGACATCCGCGCCACCCGTCGCCTAGGAAAGGCACATGCCAGGGCGTAGACCTGCGCAACTACGCGCTACTCAATCGCTTCCAGCACAGCCCCCGTTGGCTCGGCTACCCGGGCGTGGCCGCTATTGGGAAGCGGCGTCCCATAAGCGCACAACTACGGTCCGGTCGTAGTCTGCGATCCGCAATCGTCCTTCAACCCTCGCGCTTCACCGCCCCCTCAGTCCCCGTCAACCACCCGTCCGCGAGCTCGATGATCCGGTTGCCGTAAGCCGCGTTCTGCTCGGAGTGCGTAACCTGGATGATCGTCGTCCCCTCACGGTTGAGCTTCGTGAAGATCTCCATGATCTCGCGGCCTTGGCTCGAGTGAAGGTTGCCGGTCGGCTCGTCGGCGAGGATGAGCCGCGGCTTTGCGATCATGGCGCGGGCGACGCCGACGAGCTGCTGCTGCCCGCCTGAGAGCTGCCGCGGGTAGAGGTCCTTCTTCGCCACCATCCCGAAGCGGTCGAGCGCGTCGGCGACGATCCCTTCACGCTCGCTCTTCTTCACGTTTCGATACGACAGCGGGATGTCGAGATGCTCGGCGACCGTGAGATCGTCGATCAGATGGTACTGCTGAAAGACGAAGCCGATGTATTCCTTGTTCAGCGCGATCCGCTGCTTGTGGCTCATCGCGTGAACTGGCTGACCGAGTAGGTAGTACTCGCCCGTCCACGTGCTGTCGAGCATGCCGAGGATACTGAGTAGCGTCGACTTCCCCGCGCCCGATGGGCCCATGACCGACACGAACTCGCCCGGCTGGATGTCGAGCGTGATGCGCCTGAGGATGTACAGGCGTCCGGCCGCCGTCTCTATCGTCTTCTCGACGTTGCGGAGGGAGATCCGCGCGCCTGTAGGCGGGAGGACCGCGGCGGCGGGAGCGCTTTGTGTTCTCGAGAAGATGGACACGCGACGAGTGGGCTCGTGAGCTTGTGGGCTTGCAGGCTTATGCGTTTGTGAGGAACGGCCGGGTGCGTCGCCGCGGATCAGCCGATGCCCCGGCCAACCAACTAGGCCAACCGACTAACTGAATAGAGGTCCTATGAACGGCTCTTCACAACCCCGTTGCAGGCTTTTGGCGTCGCGGGTTTCTCGTCGGTCGTGGGCTTCTCGTCCGCGTGACCGTGCTCGGCGACGATGCGAATCTCGCCCTCGTCCTCTCGGCTGAGGGGCTCGGCGGTTTCGGGCCCGCGATCGACAACAGCGACGCGGCGTGGCCGTCTGATGACCGGCGCCGGCTCGTCCGTGAGGAGCGCGATCGTCCAAGGTACGTCGACCTCCGACGCGATCGGCGTGGCCTCCACGGCCTGCAGCGCGTGAGCCGCCGCGGCATTCGCCGGGCGCTGAGCCGCCGCGATCATCCCGTCGTACGGTGCCTGCGCCGCCCCTCCTCTGCAACCTGTCACGCAGAGGCACACCGTCAAAATCGCAATCGTTCGCCGCATTCGTTTACCCTCCCTGGTCGAACCGCCGAACTCGAGCCGCACTACCGTCCGTCGTCCCTCCACTTACTCCGCCCGCAACGCCTCCAGCGGATCAACGCGCGTCGCGCGTCGCGCGGGTACATAGCTCGCGAACGCCGAGACGCCGACCAGGAACACCGCCACGCCGATGAAGCTCAGCGGGTCGGTCGGGCTGACGTTGAATAGCAGCGTCGCCGTCACTCGCGTCACGGCAATCGCGCCGACGAGACCGAACAGCACGCCGAGCGCGGTGAGCAACACTCCGCGACCGACGACGAGCCGTAACACGTCGGCCGCGCGAGCGCCGAGTGCGACGCGGACGCCGATCTCGTGGGTACGCTGTGTGACGCCGTACGCGATGACGCCGTAGACGCCGATAGCGGCGAGGAAAAGCGCGACGCCGCCGAAGATCGAGAACATCCAGCCGAAGAGGCCCGACTCCCAGAAGCTGAGTTGCCGCACCGCCTCCATCGTGTGCACCTGGAAGACTGGCAGAGCCCGATCGGACGCGCGAATCGCCTCGCGAGCGGCGGCGGTGACCCGCGCGGGGTCACCGGCCGCGACGCGAATCACGACGCCCGTGTTGCGCGTCGCGAGGTACGCGTACGGCAGGTACGCCATCGGGTCCTTATCGCTGAACAGCAGCTCGTCCTGGGCGAGATCGCGGGCGACGCCGATGACGGTGATCCAGTGGCGCGACGAGTCGGCGACAAAGCGGAACCGCTTTCCGAGCGGGCTCTCATCAGGCCAGAGTCGCTTCGCCATGAACTGGTCGATCACCGCGACGCCTGAGCTGTCGCTCCCTTCGCGGTCGGTAAACGCGCGTCCGGCGACCAGCGGCGCACCGACGGTGCGAATGAAGTGCGCGGTCACGCCGGCGAAGATGATCGTCGGCTCTGAGCCCGGCGTGACCTGCCGACCCTCGACCTCGACCGTGGCGTTCTGCCCGCCGCCGTCGATTGGAATGAAGTTGGACGCGGTCGCCGCCTCGACCGCCGGGATTGCCTCGAGGCGTCTGACGATGTCCTCCACCCGGTGCCGCTTCGCCTGGACTGACGCGTAGCGATCGCCGGGCATGAAGAAGCGCATGGTCATCAGCCGGTTCGCGTCGACGCCGCCGTCGAAAGCCTGAAGCTTCATGAAGCTCCGTACGAAGAGCGACGCACCGACGAGGAGCACGAGCGAGAGCGCGACTTCGGTCACGACGAGCGCGCCGCGGAGCCGACTGCCCCGCGCGCCGGCCCCGGCGCCGCGCGCCCCGTCCTTCAGCGACGCCACGAGGCTCGCGCGCGTCGCCTGCGCGGCCGGCGCGATGCCGAAGACCAAACCCGTCAGCACGGCGACGGCGAGCGTGTACGAGGCCACGCGCCAGTCGGTTGACCACTCGATGAAGTAGGGTACCTGATCCTCGGGCGGGAACGCGTTCTTGATCAGGTCGAGCCCCCACACGGCGATGAAGATGCCGAGGAGACCCGCGGCGAGCGCGACGAGCACGCTTTCGGTCAGGAGCTGGCGGACGATGCGCCACCGCCCGGCGCCGAGCGCCGCGCGTACGGCGACCTCGCGCTGGCGCGATGTGGCGCGTGCGAGCATCAGGTTGGCGACGTTCGCGCACGCGATCAGGAGCACGAACGAGACGGCGCCGAGCATCGTGAGGATGATGAGGCGTATCTCCCGGCCGACCAGCACGTCGCGGAGCGACGTCGCGCGCAACCCCCACCCCCGGTTCTCCACCGGGTGCTCCACCTCGAGCGCACGGCCGAGCGCAAGTAGCTCGGCGTGCGCGCGCTCTAACGTAACCCCGGGCCTGAGCCGCGCCTGGACGCCGTACGCATCGTGCGCGCTACGCGGATCGGCGTGCGCGATCGGCGCGAGCGGCGTCCATGCCTCGTTGCGCTCGGGGAAAGCGAAGCGCGGTGGCATGACGCCGATCACCGTGTGCGCCGCGTCGTTGATCGTGATCGCGCGGCCTAGGACCGACGCGTCGCCGGCGTAGCGGCGTTGCCAAAGCTCGTGGCTGAGCAGAACGACGCCCGGCGCGCCCGGCCGGTCCTCATCCTCCCGGAAGCCGCGCCCGAGCATCGGCTTGACGCCGATCATCGGAAAGAGGTTCCAGCTCACCGAGCTCCCCAGCACGCGCTCCGGCTCCGTGCCGTCGCCGAACGTGAGCGACCGCCCCCAGACAAACGCGCCAACGTCGGCGAGCGACCGCGCGCGCTGCTTGACGTCGAGGAAGTTCTGGTAGGACAGGCCTTCGTCGTCGTGGCCGTCGGCGAGGTGCGTCGCCCTGACGAAGATCAGTCGGTCCGGGTCGGCGAACGGGAACGGGCGAAGCATCGTCGCGTTGACGACGCTGAAGATCGTCGAGTTGATGCCGATCCCGAGCGCGAGGCAGAGCACCGCGATCGCGGTGAACGCGGGGCTTTTGCGGAGCGTGCGAAGGGCGAAGCGAAGATCTTGGAGGATGCTGTCCATTGGCGATCGTTCTTCAGGGGTTCCAAGGTCCAGTTTCCAGGTCCTAGTGAACGCCCTTCACGGGGGCGGCGCGTGAACGTGCGCGCGGCGTAGCGGAGATCCTGGAGGCAGGTCTGCACGGCAGTTCCGAGTTCCCAGTTGCGAGGTCCGAGTTCGAGGTCCCAGGCGGACCCCAAATCTCCCCTCGCGAGAGGGGCTCTGTGCCCGTTGGTTTTGTCCGGATGCTAGACGAGTTTCGGGTCCCGAGCTCCGAGTTTCGAGCGTGGTGTTTCCACCACTCGGAACTCGGAACTCGGAACTGGGAACTCGTTAATGCCCGTGCGTGTGGACGTGTCCCGGCGGATTGCCGTTCGCCGTCCGCTCCTCGACTACTCGTCCGTCGAACAGGTGGACCGAGCGATCGGCGTGGCGCTCGTAGCGCGGGTCGTGCGTGACCATGCAGATCGTCGCGCCGCCCCGGTGCAGCTCGCGCAGGAGCTCCATGACCGCCTCACCGTTCACCGAATCGAGGTTACCAGTCGGCTCGTCCGCGAGCAGGATGAGCGGATCGCCGGCCACGGCGCGTGCCACGGCGACGCGCTGCTGCTGACCGCCGGAGAGCTGCGCAGGGTAGTGCTTCATGCGGTGACTCATGCCGACGCGCTCGAGCGCCTCCGTCACGCGGCGCCGCCGCTCGGCGCCCGACATGCCGCGGTAGGTCAGTGGGAGCTCGACGTTCTCGTAGACGGTGAGATCGCCGATGAGATTGAACGCCTGGAAGATGAAGCCGATCTGGCGGTTGCGAATACGTGCCCGCTCCGCCGCCGTCAGCTGCGCCACCGGCTCGCCGGCGAGCCAGTACTCGCCCTCAGTCGGCGTGTCGAGCAGGCCGAGGATCGAGAGCAGCGTCGTCTTGCCACATCCCGACGGGCCTGCGATCGCGACGTACTCGCCGCGCGCGATCTCGAGATGGATGTCCTGCAGCGCGTGCGTCTCCACCTCGTCCGTGTAGAAGATCTTCTTGATGCCGGACAGGCGGATCAGCGAATCGTTACCGGCCGCCGCTGACGACGCGCCGAACGGGGACGATTGGGAGGCGGGGGCGGACTCGGGCATTGGCGGTAGGATGAGGGTTTTGGCGGTGGGTTCAACCTTTGAGCTCTCAGCTATCGGTCGCCGCCTGCGGCGGCGAGGCTATCAGCTATCAGCTATCAGCTATCAGAACTTGGGATGGCGGCCCTGCGGGCCGCTGTTTGGATTTTGTTAGCTCTATCGCATGCAGTTCCGCGTCGGCGAAGCCGACGCCGTCCTTGCTACTGATAGCTGATAGCTGATAGCTGATAGCTGATAGCTGATAGCTGATAGCTGATAGCTGATAGCTTTCTATTTCAGTCTGACCTTGTTCGTGTTGTCGTACTGCGACATGTCCGAGATGATGATCCTGTCGCGGACGGCGAGGCCTCCGAGCACCTGGATCGTGTTTACCGAGGCTCGGCCGAGACGGACGTTGACACGCGTAGCGGTCTTGCCGTCGGGGTCGAGCTTGAAGAGGCCTACCGTGCTCTCCGCCTGCCCGTAGGCCGGGCGGCCCGTGTACATCACATCGGTCAACCGTTCGATCTCGATCGTCCCGTCGACGCTGAGGTCCGGGCGGGCACCGCGAGGCAGCTCCCCTTCGAGTGCGACTTCCACCGTGACCGTTCCGTTCTGCGCGGCGGGATCGACCCGCATTACGCGACCAGGCACAATTCCGTTTCGCGTGTCGATCTTCGTCCGCTGGCCGACAGTGATGTCCTTGGCCTGGGTCTCGGGCACGCGAAGGACCGCCTTGAGGCGGCCGGGTTGGGAGACCCGAGCGAGGATCATCCCGGGGTTCACCCACTGCCCGAGCTCGAGGGGCAGCTCCTGGAGGACGCCGTTCTCCCCAGCGAGCACCATCATCGAGCCGACGCGGCCCTGCTGGAACTGAAGGATGGAGCGCAGTCGCTGGACCTGAGCCGCCTGGAGCGCGATCTCTCGCTCAGTGGACTCGATCACGAGCTGGAGCTGCTGCCGGGCGAGCTGCTCACGCTCCGTCAGCTCGCGCACGCGGTCGCGCGCGGCCGCCATCTCGTAGGCCGACGAGAGGCCCTTCTTGTTCAGCCCCTCCGCCGCGTCGAGCTGGCGCTTCGCCTCGGCTAGCTGGGTGCGGAGCGTCGCGATCGTCGCCTCCTGGTTGAGGCGCTGGTTCTGGAGCTGCGTCCGCTGGCTGATCAGCGCCCCCTCGGCGGCCGTCAGGGCGCGCTGAGCCTCGAGGAGCTGAAGCTGGACGTCGGGATTCGACAGCTCGACGAGCAGCGTCGTCGGCGTGACCGGAACGCCCGCGCGAAGGGGGAGCTGCTCGACGCGGCCGGCGGTGACGGCGGCAATGATCTTCACGTGCTCGGGCGTCAGGATGCCCGGCGCGTTCACCTCGCGAACCATCGTGCCGCGCTGAACCGAGTCGATCATCAGCGTTGCCCGCTCGACGGTCGGCGAAGCCGGCTCGAGCCGGTTGATGAAGGCCGTGATGACCACGACCCCCGCCACCGCGCCCGCGATGAGGAAGTATTTCTTTCTTTTTGGTGGAGGTGCGCGCTTGATGTCCACGTCGTCGTCGTGTCGCTCGCGCTGCTGAGCTTGTCGAGGAGAAACTGCTGAGCCGGCTCGAATGATGCTTGATACGCGAGCGACCAAAGAGGAAGTATCATGCCGCACTGCTCGGTGACCTAAGCGTCAGTGTAACAACTGGTTAGGCGGTCTCGGCGTCGGCTTGCCGGCTCGTCGGGTGCTCGCCCGTGGGACGTCGTGTCCCACAAGCGGACACTCGGTGGCGGACGGGCTTTCAGCGCAGTATCTCTCGGCGTAAGACAGCCGAAGAACCGAAACAGTTTGCTGTAATTCCTTGAGACCTGAGAGGGAGGACGGCTCGATGCGGTTCCGGGGTATGTCGACCACGGTCGTTGGCGCGGCCACGCTGCTTCTCGCGCTCTCAGCGCCGGAGCTGGGCTCGCAAACGCGGCGACTTGGAGTGCTTCGGCCGGCGCCGCGGCCACAGGTAGGGCCGAACGCTGGCCGGCCCAGGTTGGGATTCATCTCGCCGCACTTCTTCACCACGTGCTTCTTCACTCCGTCCGTTCCGTTCTTCCCGTTGTTCGGCGGCGGCGTGCCATTCGTGAACATCCAGATCTTCGCGGGCAATCAGGCGGCGCCGGATCCGACGAGCCATCTCACGCCGGACCCGAACGCCCATCCGGTCGCGTTCCCGGGCTCGCACCCGCTGCCAGGCATGCAGCCGGTTCCCGGATCCCAGCCGGTGCCTGGTCTCCAACCGGTGCCTGGCGGAGTGACGACGAATCCTCACGCCGCGCCGGTGTTCGCGCCGCCTGTGTACAGCGCACCGGTCTACAGCGCGCCCACCTACAGCGCCGCCACGCCGGTCGCGACTCCGCAAGTGAGCGGCGGTATGGTCGTCGGCGACGTGATCGTCGATCCGACGTTCAGCTTGTGGGGTTCCTCGTTCTTCTTCGGCGGCGGGTTCGCTTGCGTCCCGACTCGCTTCTTGGGCGGCAGCGTCATCGTTCGGTGAGGCGTTGCCGCCGGTAGCCATCGGCCGGTATGTCGTCGCCGGCGGCCTCGTCGTACTCGCGCTCGTTCCGTCGGTCCCCTCCGCCCAGCGCCCGCGCGGAGGGGCCGGCGCCATCGACAGCCGCGTGCCGGTCAACGCCGGCGGGGCGCGTGCACGGTACCCGTACGGCGTTCGGCTGTGCGCAGGTGGCGACGTCACGCTCGGCTCGAACCTCGATCCGACCTGGGCTCGGACCGCGGCGCAAAAGCTCCGCGCCGAGTATGGACTCTCGCCACACCCGAGCGCTCTTGTCGCCCCACTCCGGCCGCTCGTCGCGGACGCCGACGTACTGCTGCTGAACATCGAGGGGGCGATCGGCGAGGGGCCGGTCGCCGAGCGGAAGTGCAGGCCCGGGTCGACGAACTGCTACGCCTTCCGCCAGCCGATAGCGGCCGCGCGTGCGCTGCGCGAGCTCGCCCCGGAGGCCATTGTCGTCGGCAACGTGGCCAACAATCACTCGCGCGACGCCGGTCGCGGCGGCTTCGTCCAGACCGCCCGCCACCTTCGGCGCGCCGACGTTCGCGTGACTGGCGCCGATACGCTCGCGACCCGCGTCGTCACCTTTCTCGGCGATACGCTCGCCGTGCTCGGCTTTCACACCGCGGGTGACGCGGACGGCCTGATCCCGGACGCACGCGACCTCCGCGCCGTGCATCGCCACGTCGCTCGCGCGGTCGAGCGCTACGGGACGGTCGTCGTGACCATGCACCTCGGCGCCGAGGGGGTGGACGCGCAGCGCACGCGCAACGAGACCGAGATCTTCCTCGGCCGCATCGATCGGGGGAATCCGGTTGCGTTCGCGGACACGGTGTTCGCCGCAGGCGCGACGCTCATCATCGGCCACGGTCCCCACGTCCTGCGCGCCGGCGAATGGCGTGACCAGCGGCTCGTGCTCTATTCGCTCGGCAACCTGCTCACGTACGGTCCGTTCGGCAACAAGGAGCCCACCAACCGCGGCGCGGTCGCGTGCGCGACCATCGACTCGGCCGGTCACGTCTCCGAAGCGGAGCTGCGGTCGACATATCAGCTCGCGCCGGGCGTGCTGCGCGTGGACCCGCTCGAGCGCGCCGTGCAGCTCGTCGACTCGCTGAGCGCGCTGGATTTCCCGAGGACTGGGGTACGCGTGTCGCCGGGGGGCGCGATCGGGCGACGGGAGGAGGGGCGGTAGGGCGGTAGGGCGTTTCGGGGGAAGAGCGGGGAAGAGCGCGCACGCGGATGGCCGCGGAGGAACAGCGATGGCCGCGGAGAGCTCCGCGGGCGGTTCCGACTCCGCGCGCAGGCCCGTGAGAAGACCTTTCCTACGGCCCCGGGAGGCTCCGGCCCGCGCGCTCTTCCCCGCTCTTCGCCGCCCTTCGCTCTCCCCCGCAACGCCCTCGCCCTTCCGCCCTACCGAATCCCCAACCACTTCTGCGTCTGCAAGCTCAGACGCCAGCGGGGGTGCGCGAGACAGTACTGCAACGCAAGCCGCGTATTCTCTTCGATGTTCGCCCCGTCCATTGGCTGCAGGAAGAAATGCTCGAAGTCGAGGTCCTCGAAGCGCTCCGGCTCCCCGCCGAGCTGCGGGTAGACGAGCTTGAGCTCGTTGCCGCGCGTGAGCACCAGCGGCGCGCGGGCCTTGGGGCTGACGCATACCCAGTCGAGGCCAGTCGGCGCCGGCTGCGTGCCGTTAGTTTCGACGGCGACCTCGAATCCCTCCGCGTGCAGCGCGTCGATCAGCGGCTCGTCGAGCTGCAGCAGCGGCTCGCCCCCGGTGCACACCACGAGCGGGCGCGCGCCGTCGCGCGGCCCGCGCGGCCACAGCGCGGCCACCGCCCGTGCCAGCGCCACCGGCTCGGCGAACTTGCCGCCGTCGGGTCCCACGCCGACGAAATCCGTGTCGCAGAACTGACAGACCGCGCCCGCGCGATCTTCCTCCCGCCCCGTCCACAGGTTGCACCCCGCGAAGCGACAAAACACCGCCGGCCGCCCGACGTTCGCGCCCTCGCCTTGGAGGGTGTAGAAGAGTTCCTTGACCGCGTAGATCATAGCCAACTGCGGATTGCGGACTGCAACCGACTGCGGACTGCGGACTACAAACCTCGGGGGGGCTTCAAACCGCCGTTAGGGCCACCCCGAGGGGTCTAGTCCGCAATCCGCAGTCCGCAGTCGGATGCAGTCATAGTCATACGGCGTACCTAACGGGATCCGCGATCCCCGCCTCCGCAAATCCCTTCCGCCGGAGCAAGCATGCGTCGCAGCGGCCGCAGGCGATGCCGTCGGAGCCCGGGTCGTAGCAGCTTGTCGTCAACGCATAGTCGACGCCGAGCGTCACGCCGAGTTCGATGATCTGGCCCTTGGTGAGGTCGATCAGCGGCGCGTGGATGACGACAGGTCGGCCCTCGATGCCGCTCCGTGTGGCGAGGTTCGCCATCCGCTCGAACGCGGCGATGTACTCGGGGCGGCAGTCGGGATATCCGGAGTAGTCCAGTGCGTTCACGCCGATGAAGATATCCTGGGCCTGGAGCACTTCGGCCCACGCGAGCGCGAACGAGAGAAAGATCGTATTGCGCGCGGGTACGTACGTGATAGGGATGTCGCCGGCTCGTAGCTCCTCCACCGGTCGGTCCTTCGGAACCGGCGTCTCGCTCGTCAGCGCCGAGCCCCCGAAGGGCCGCAGGTCGATGTCGACGACAACGTGCTCGCGGACGGCGAACCGGCTCGCAACCCGACATGCCGCCTCGACCTCGTGGGCGTGCCGCTGCCCATAGCGGACCGTCATCGCCCGCACGTCGAAGCCGCGGTCGAGCGCGTAGGCGAGCGTCGTCGTCGAGTCGAGGCCGCCGGAGAGGAGGACGACGGCGGGGCGCTTCGGAGAGGCCGTCAAGTTTCGCGCACCGTGGAGTGTCGCGTGTGGAGGTTCGAGGTTCGAGAGGCTGGTCGCTCGAACCTCGAACCTCGAAACTCAATAGTCCAGTGCCTGCTCCAGATCCTCGATGAGATCCTCCGCGTTCTCCAAGCCCACCGAGATCCGGAGCAAGCCTTCCGGCGCCCGCGTCTCCGCACCTTCCACCGAGGCGCGATGCTCGATGAGGCTCTCGGTGCCGCCGAGGCTCGTCGCGCGGGTGAAGATTCGCAGGCGCCCAGTCATTGACATTGCCTCCGCGCGGCCGCCGCGTACCTCCACCGATAGCATGCCACCGGGGAGCGACATCTGGCGCTTGGCAACCGCGTGGCCGGGGTGCGTCTCGAGCCCGGGGTAGTGTACCGCGCGCACGTTGCGGTGACTCGCGAGGAAGCGCGCAACGCGCTCGGCGTTGGACGAATGCGCGCGCATGCGCCACGGGAGTGTGCGGATCCCGCGCAGCACGAGCCAGCAGTCGAATGGCGACGGTATGATGCCGCCGCCGGTCTGCATCGCGCGGACGCGGCGGAAAAAGTCGTCGTTCTCGCGGGCGACGAGCGCGCCGCTCACGACGTCACTGTGGCCGCCGAGGTATTTGGTCGTGGAGTGCATGACGAGGTCCGCACCCAGCTCGAGCGGGCGGGTGATGACCGGCGTCGCCCAGGTGTTGTCACAAGCGCACACCGCGCCCGTCGCGTGCGCGATCTCGGCGACGCGGCGGATGTCGACGACGCGGACGAGCGGGTTGGAGGGCGTCTCGACCCAGACGAGGCGCGTGGCGCCGGGCCGGACGGCCCGCTCGACGGCGTCGCAGTCGGTCATGTCGACGAACGACGCCTCAAGGCCCCAGCGGCCGAGGAGGTCGCGGAGCAGCCGGCGTGTGCCGTAGTACGCGTCATCCGGCGCGACGACGTGCGCGCCGGGCGACAGTGCCTGGAGCGCGGCGAGCGTCGCGCCAGACCCGGAGCTGAACGCCGCGGCGATCTTGCCGCCCTCCAGCTCCGCGAGGCAGCGCTCGAGCGCGTCGCGGTTGGGGTTCGCGTCGCGGGCGTAGATGTACCCCTTGCGGAAGGTGCCGTCGGCCTCGCGCTCGAACGTGGTGGAGAGATGAATCGCCGGCGTGACGGCGGCAGTGTACGGGTCCACCTCGTGGCCGGCGTGAACGGCCAGCGTCTCGATGTGCATAAGGGCAGGGAAGAGGGAGGAGGAATGAGGGAAGAGTCTACACTCAACTGGGCCCGCGCGCGCCGCCGGGTTTCCGCTCTCTCACCGTTCTTTCTTATCTTTCCTCTTCGCGCTGACTTCCCTCGTCTCTCCTTCCTCCTTCCTCCTTCCTCCTTCCTCGCTCCTCGCCCTCCGCATGAACCGCCCGCCCGGACGCGCCGCCACCCTCGTGAGCCTCGCCGTTATCGTCGCCGCATGCGGCGGCGCGCCGCCGCCCTTGCAGTCGAGCGGGCCGCTCCCGCTCAAGCGCGACCCACAGCCGACGACGGGGGCGATCTCCGCGTCGGACCTCATGACGCGGCTCTACATTTTCGCCGACGATTCGATGATGGGGCGCGAGGCGGGCACCGCGGGGCACCTGAAAGGAACGGAGTACATCGCGCGCGAGCTGCAACGCCTCGGACTGCGGCCGGCCGGGGACAACGAGACGTACTTCCAGACGGTGCCCATGCTCCGGCGGGCCTTCGACACGACGTCGACGATCACCGTCGAGGGCGGGCCTACACTCCGCGCCGGCACCGACTTCGTCGCGACCGGCGGCGGTCCTTCCGGCAGCGCGCCCCAGAGGGTTCGTCTGCCGACCGTCTACGGCGGGACTGTGTACGACACGGCCAGCATGCTCCAGCCGGAGCAGACGGAGTTGAGCGTCGTCATCCTCAACCCGCCGGCGACGCCTATCACCGGGGCGCTCGTGACGTCCGCGGCCGGGCAAGTGTACCAGCGGGCGCTCGCCCGCGCGGCGATCGTGGTCAATGTCGCTGCGGCGGATACGCTGCCGCGCAACGTCGTGCGCAACGCGGTGACGCCGCGTGAGGGAGCGATCTCGCGTCCGCCGGCACCCGGGACGCCGATCCCGCCGCTCAACCTCCTCGTCACGCGCCGCGCCGCCGAGGCGATGTTCGGCGCCCCGCTGGCCGGGGCGACCAAGGGCAGCCGTGGCCGGTACATCCGCGCGAACTTCCGGTTCGAGGAGACCGCGGTCCCGGAGCGCAACGTGGTCGCGGTCATCCCGGGGAGCGACTCCGTGCTGCGGAACCAGTACGTCGCGCTCGGTGCGCACAGCGACCACGTCGGCTTCCTGCCCGGAGCAGCGGTCGACCACGACTCGCTGCATCTCTTTAACGCCGCCCGGCACTTCGGCCGCGTTCCGCAGTCGGCGACGGCTGACACGACGGCCGACCAGCGGAACGCCCTCGGGGCGATTCGCGCACGCTTGGACAGCATTCGTCAGGCGCGTCCCGCGCGCCTCGACTCGATTCGCAACGGCGCCGACGACGACGGGTCCGGCTCGATGGCGCTGCTCGAAGTCGCCGAGGCGGTCGCCGCCGCGCCGACGGCGCCGCGCCGGTCGCTCCTCTTCGTGTGGCACACGGCGGAGGAGAAGGGACTCCTCGGCGCGCGGTACTTCACCGACAACCCGACGGTCCCCCGCGACTCGATCGTCGCCCAGATCAACATCGACATGATCGGCCGCGGCGGCGCGGCCGACACCCCAGGCGGCGGGCCGAACTACCTGCTGGTCGTCGGCTCACGCCGGCTGTCGACGGAGCTCGGCGATCTGGTCGACGCGGTCAACAACCGGCGACGGCCGCGGCTCGCCTTCGACTATTCCTGGGACGCGCCCGGCCACGCGCAGCGGATCTACTGCCGCAGCGACCACGCGACGTACGCGCGCTATGGCATTCCGGTCGTCTTCTTCTTCACCGGTCTCCACGGCGACTACCACCAGGTCACCGACGAGCCGCAGTACATCGATTACGAGCACTACGCGAACATCACGCGGTTCGTGCGAGACGTCGCCGTCGAAGTGGCGAACCGGACGGCGAGGCCGGTGGTTGATAAGCCGAAGCCGGATCCGCGGGAGGCGTGTACGCAATGAGGAAGGAGGAGTGAGGAGTGAGGAAGGAGGAAGACCCCACTAAAGCAAACGGGCCCGCGCGCTGCGCAGGCCCAATCAATTTCTCCCCCTCCCTCCTCCCTCCTCCCTCCTCATCACGCCGCCGTCCTCAGCCCGCCCACGATCTCCTTCAACTTCGTCGACCCCTCCAGCAGCATGCTCGACGCCGTCGTCATCTCCTCGCACGCGGCGCTTTGCTCCTGGGTCGATGCGTTGACCTGCTCGGCGGCGGCGGCGTGGCTCTCGGCCGTGCGCGCGATCTCGGCGACCGTCGTCGCCGCGCCGCGCACGGCCTCGGCGTTGTCCTCGGCCGCGTTGCGCATCTCGCGCGCGGCGTACCGCGTGCGCTCGGCGGCGCTGGAGATCGTCGTCAGCGCGGCGTCGATCTCGCGCGACACGCCTTCGATCTCGGCGACCCGGGCCGCGCTCGTCTCCATGGCGCGCGAGCTGTTCGAGACGCGCGCCGCCACGACGCCCGTCATCTGGACGATGTCGTCGGCCGCGGCCGCAGATTGCTCCGCAAGCTTGCGAACCTCGTCGGCGACCACGGCGAAGCCGCGACCCGCGTCGCCCGCACGCGCCGCCTCGATCGCCGCGTTGAGCGCCAGCAGATTCGTCTGCTCGGCGATCTGGCTGACCGTCTTCACGAAGCGCGTGATGCCGGCCGCCGTCGCGTTGAGCTCCTGCACCTCGCTCGCCGCCCGCTCGACGGCCGTCTTGACGTCGACGAGGATCGCCAGCGCGCGGTCGATGTCGGACCGCTTCGCGCCGGCTTCGGTCTCGATCTGTTCGGCGAGCGTGCTGACCTCGACCGCCTGCTCGTGGACGCCGGCGGCGCGCTCGCGGATCGTCTGGAGGGCGTCGTCGACGGCTCGCAGCTGAAGAACCTGCTGCTCCGCGCCGTGCGAGACCTCGGACATCGCGCCGGCCATCTGCGCGGCGGAAAGCGAGATCTGCTCAGTCACCGATGCGAGCTGGTGAGCGGAGCTCGCGACATTCTCCGCCGTCCGCGCCGCGACCGAGACGACTTGCGACAGCGAGTGGCCGGTCTGGTTCATCGCCTCGGAGAGGATGCGGAACTCCCGAGGCATGTCGGTGCTGACGCGCGCCGTGAGGTCGCCGCGGCTCAGCCGCTGCGCGTGCCCCACGAGTGCGCGCAGCGGCGCGCCGACGCTGGCGACCGTCAGGATGACGACCACGAGCCCGAGCAGGGCGGCGGCCGAGAGGAGGCCGACGAGGACTTGCGTCTGACGCCTGGTCTCGCGGGCCAGCGCCCGCGTCGCCGCGGCGACGCGCTCCGCCTTGACCTGGCCGAAGCGCTGGATGGCGGCGAGGAGATCGGTTACCGCGTCGCGACCATGCTCCTCGGACCGCTCGGCGTCGCGAACGCGGCCGAGGTCCACCAGCCGATGGGCGAACGCGTAGCGGACCTCGATCGCCGAGAGCTTGTTGTCGATGTCGGCGAGCAGCGCGACCTCGTGCGACGTCTGGCTCTTGCGGCTGTTCAACTCGCGCTGCACGCGATGCGCGCTCCAGCCGTGCGCGCGGAAGGTGCGGAGGGCCGATGGGTCGCGCGTTTCGACGTAGCGATGGCCGGCCTCGAGCGCCTGGACGACGCTCGACGAGAGCTGCGCCGAGAGCTGCGCGTCGGCCTGCACCTCGGCGAGCGTGGTCCCGATGGCGGTGGACAGAAAGTCCATCGAGCTGCGCGCAAGCGCGGCGGCGGCGACGAGCAGCGCGACGAGAATGCCGAAGCCGCCGGTCAGTCGCACCCGTACGGAGTACAATCGTGCGCGGAGTCGGCCGCGGGCGCGCCGGACGCTCGGGTTCACGACCCGCGCTCCATGACCAGCGCGCCGCGCCGGATGCGCGTCATGACGAAGCTCTTCGCGATCGGATCGCCGTTCGGGTGGAACCGGATTGTGCCCGTCACCCCGCGGTACGCCTCGCGCGGGCCAGCCGTGGCGAGAAAGTGGCGGATCTTGGCGCGATCGGGACCTACCTTCTGGACGGCATACACGAGGAGCATCGTCGCGTCATAGGCCAGCGCCGCGTTGCCGTCGGGCGTGTACCCGAACTTCGCCTTGAACGCAGCGACGAAACGGCGCGCGTCAGGACGCGGGTCCTCGGCGGTGAACGGCGTGCCCACCCACACTCCTTCGGCGTTGGCGGTGTCGACCGACAGCCCCGTCCACCCGTCGCCGCCCAGCAACTCGACGTCAAGCCCTTGCCGGCGTATCTCGCGCACGAGCGTGATCCCGGACGCCTCGGTGCCGGCGACGAAGACGAGGTCCGGCCGCACACGGCGGTAGTAGGATACGAACGGCTCGAAGTTCTGGTCGCCGGCGTCGCTGATCGGGTCGACGCTGATCACGTGCCCGGCGAAATGCCTGGTGAACGCGTCGGTCAAGCCGCGGCCGTAGGAGTTGTTCTCGTAGAGGATCGCCACGCGGCTCCGACGGAGCGTGGCCGCGAAGCGCGCGAGCTGCAGCCCGTTGGCGGAATCGCTGGAGATGACCCGGAAGGTCCAGGACGAGATGCCTGTCAGATCGGGTGACGTCGCCGTCGTCGCGACCGCGGGCAGGCGGCCGTCGTAGATCTTCGCCGCGGCGACCATCGCCCCCGAGTTTACGTGGCCGACGACGGCAAGCACGGTCGGGTTCTCGACGAACTCCTGCGCGATCGCGGCCGCTCTGGCGCCGTTGGCCTGGTCGTCGCGGAAGACGACTTCGACCGGGCGGTTCTTGTGCTCGGAGCGGGCGTTCAAATGCTCGAGCGCGAGCTCGATGCCGCGCTTGTTCATCGCGCCGTAGCCCTCGGCCCACGGCCCGGCGGCGCCGAGCACGATTGGTCCCCCGTCCGCGGAGCACGCGGCCAGCAGTAGCACGGCGGCGGGCAACGCCAACGACGTCCTGGGCTTGCGCAACGCTCTCGGTTCGCTGAGGGCCTACTGAGGGAGGGAACGCAGGCTTCGTCGCCCGACGGTGGCAAGACGAGGCTCCAAACGGGACCGTAACCGGAGGAGGAAAGGAGGAGAGAGGAGGGAGGAGGGAGGAAAGAGGAAGGAGGAAGGAGGAAGGAGTGGGGCGTTGCTCCCACGCTCTCCTCCTTCCTCCCTCCTCCCTCCTGCCGTTCGGCCTTTGGCATCCAACGTGCGCTTTCATCCGCGACTCACGGGGGTGTCGAATGAAAGTTCTCGTCACGGGCGGAACGGGGGTGGTGGGCGCGAGTACGGTGACGGCACTGGTCCGGCACGGGCACGACGTCCGACTGCTCGCGCGACATGCCGACCACGACGCGCGACGCTGGCGCGAGGGTGTCGAGGCGTGGCCCGGCAACGTCGCCGCCGCGGAGTCGATCAGCGGGGCCGCCGAAGGCTGCGACGCGGTGCTGCATCTCGTCGCGGTGGTGGACGAGTCGCCGCCGGAGGCGACGTTCGATCGCGTGAACATCCGCGGAACCCGCAACATCGTTCGCGAGGCGGAGCGCGCTGGCGTGCCGAAGCTCGTGTTCGTCTCGTCGCTCGGGTGCGAGCACGGATCGTCGCCGTACCACCAGTCGAAGCGCGCCGGGGAGAAGATCGTGCGCGGCTTCGACGGCGACTGGGTAATCGTCCGTCCCGGCAGCGTGTACGGCCCCGGCGACGAGCAAATATCGCTGCTCTTGAAAATGGTGCGCACGTTGCCGGCGATCCCGCTGCTCGGCGGCGGCGACGACACCTTCCAGCCGATCTGGCACGAGGACCTCGCCGAAGCACTGGCGCGTGTTGTGGAGCGCGATGATCTCGCGCGCGAGGAGCTCGACCTCGCGGGCCCGGAAGTCACGTCGCAGAAGGACCTCATCGCGCGGTTGTCGACGATCACAGCCCGCAACCCGGTCCGCGTGCCGCTGCCCGACTTTCTCGCCAAGGCGGGGATGCGCGCGCTCGGCGTCGTCGGGATCGACGTCCCGTTCAACGACAGCCAGCTCGCGATGTTGCGCGAAGGGAACGTGATCGCCGACCCGCGGCGCAACGCGCTCACGGAGGTGCTCGGCATCACGCCGACGACACTACAGCGCGGCCTCGAGCTCCTCGCCGACGCCCAAGAGGAGTTGCTCCCCCACGAGGGCGTCGGCCCACTGATCAGGAAGCGGTTCTGGGCCGACATCCAGCACAGCCGTCGCGACCCTGACGAGCTGTTCGACTATTTCCGCACGCGCCTCGGCGAAGTCACGCCGGGCTTCATCGAAGTCGGCGCCGAGCCAGGGACGCCGAATGTCGTCGAGGAGGGTGCGACGCTCACGCTATCGCTGCCGTTGCGCGGACACATTCAGGTGCGCGTCGCCGAGGCGTCGGACCGGCGCATCACGTTCTTCACGCTCTCGGGACATCCGCTGGCCGGCGCGGTTCGTTTCCTCTTCGACTACCACGGCGCCGACGTCCGCTTCGAGGTCCAGGTCTACGACCGCGCGGCGAACGTCGTCGACCTCATCGCGATGCGCACCGTCGGCGACTTCCTCCAGAACCGCGCCTGGGAGGAGGTCGTTCAGAACGTCGTGCGCGCGAGCGGCGGCGACGCCCGCGGCGGCGTCAAGTCCGAGTCCGCCTCGCTCGGTCCGGACGAGGCGCGGTCGATCGAGTCGTGGCTCGATGCGCTCGTGACGAAGCTCAAACGAGAGGAAGTCGCGAGGTAATCGTTAGCTCTTCGCCGCCTCCTCCGCTTCCCGAAAAATCACGTCCATCGGCCTCGCCTGGCAGTGCTCGCCGCAGCCGAACTGGTAGCGGTTGCGGGCGAACCACTTGTAGAAGCGGTCGGCGAAGCGGCGCATGAACGGGATCTTGAAGAACCACGAGAGGAGCCGGCCTTTCGGCAGAACGTTCAAGAGCTGCTCGACGGCCGCTGCGCCGGACCAGGTGCGGCCGCCGGGGCCGATGAGCTGGACGGCTTCGGCATAGGCGGGTGCGGGAATCCAGGGGAAGCGCGCCATGACGCCGGGCTGCTGCGACGGCACGACTTCGACCTCGTGCCTGCGGTCCCAGGCACGGAGCAGCTTCACGAGGCGCCCGCAGACCTTGCACGTACCGTCGTAGACGACCGTGTACGGGCGCCCGAGGCCTGGGCTCGCGGCGGCGTCCTCACCGGCGACGGTAAAGCGAACGACCGGAACGGTCATCGACGCTCGACCGCGGGCGAGGGCGACGGCGGCGCTGCCACGGCCGGCGCATCGGCGCTGGCGGGCGCGGGGGGCCGCGCCGCCGCGTCGATCGTCACCCGAGGCGGGTGCTTGAACGTCGCGTGGACAGTGCACATCTCGGCGACGCGCCTCGCCGCCGCGAGTCGCCGCTCGGGCAGGCTCGGCCACTCGAAGACGAGCGACATCTCGCCGACGCGCTGGGGGTCGTCGGCGAAGCTCCACCGCACCTCGATCGCCAGATCATCCGACTGCAGATCGGCATGCGTCGCCCACGAGTGCATCACGGAAAAGGTGCAGGTGGCGAGACTGCTCGCCAGCATGTGAAACGGCGAGTAGGTCTGCTCCGCACTCTGCGCCTCGATCGTCATCGGCCCGGGTTCCGGGGTGAGGCGAATGGCGTCGTCGGACAGAAGGGTGATCTTCACGATTCGTCGGCTTGTGGACTTGTCGGCGTTGGCTTATGGCCTTGAGAGCTTGTCGGCTTCTGGGCTTGTGAGGCGCGCCCGCGGCGCGGACGCCCTCAGTCAGCCACACGGGACGAGGGCAGTTCCCCACAAGTTATCAAGCCCACCAGCTCTGAAGCAGTTACGCCAACACGCGTCGCAGGAACTCGACCGTTCTCGACCACGCCAGCTCCGCGCTCGCGCGGTGGTACACCTCCCGCCGCTGATCGTTGAAGAACGCGTGCTCGGCATCGTAAAAGTATGCCTCGACCGATTTCCCCGCGGCCGTGATCCGATCGACGAGTGCCTTCGCCGTGCTCTCGTTGACCGATTTGTCGCGCCGACCGAAGTGTGCGAGAACAGGTCCGGACAGCCGCGATACGTCCGGATTCACCTTGGGGTGAATGCCGTAGAAGTCCACCGTGGCGTCGATGACATCCGGATGCGCCGTTGCGCCGAAGAGCGCGAGCTGCCCGCCCATGCAGAAGCCAACGGCCGCGACCTTCTTCGGCTGCACCTCAGCGCGACCGCGCAAGTAGACCGCGGCCCCGCGGAGGTCCTTCGCGGTGTCGGCGATGTTGAGCGCCATCAAGAGCTTTCCGGCCTGGTCGGGGCTCTTCGTCTGCTCGCCGTGGTAGAGATCGGGGGCGAGTGAGACGAACCCCTCGCGCGCGAAGCGGTCGGCCAGATCTTTGATGTGATCCACGAGGCCCCACCACTCCTGGATGACGAGCAGCCCGGGTCCGCGGCCCGACGGCGGGAGCGCGAGATAGCCTTCCGCGGTCCGGCCGTTGGCGGGAAAAGTGATCACCTCAGACACCCGCGCCTGCTCACAAGCCGCTCTTCGGCTGCTGCTGCGACAGACAGTGCAACGTCCCCAGCCCCCACACCAGGTCGACGGCGTGGATCCCGATCACATGCCGGTCGGGAAACAGCTCGGCGAGGGTATTCAGAGCGATGCGGTCGTTGCGGTCGTTGAACGTCGGGACGAGCACGACCCCGTTGGCGATGTAGAAGTTGGCGTAGCTCGCAGGGAGCCGCTCGCCGTGCAGCTCGACGCGCCGCGGATACGGTAGCTTGACGACGCGGAACGCCCCGCGCGCGGCACCGGCGAGCTCGAGGCGCTCCATGTTGTCGACGGAGCGGCGGTGGTTCTCGTCGTCGGCCGGGTCATCCTCGTAGGCGAGCACGATGACGCCCGGCGCGACGAAGCGAGCGACGTCGTCGATGTGACCGTGCGTGTCATCGCCCACGCAGCCCTCGCCAAGCCAGATCGTCTGGCGGATACCGAGGTAGTCGTGGAAGACCCGCTCGTAGTCATCGCGCGTCATCCCCGGGTTGCGTTCCTGAATCGGTGACAGCAGACACTCCTCTGTGACGAGCATCGTGCCCTGGCCGTCGGTCTCGATCGCACCACCCTCGAGCACGACTCGCGCACGGCCGTCGGGGCGCTGAGGCTCCGTGCGGGGAAGCCGCGTGATCCGCGCGACCGCTTCCCCGACCTTCTCATCGAGCTCGAAGTTCGGGTATTTCGCCCAGGCGTTGAAGCGCCAATGCAGCAGCTCGACGCCGCCGTCGTCGCGCACGACCGCGGTTGGCGCGGAGTCGCGCACCCATACACGGTTGTTGGGGACGAGGTGCAGCCGGAAGTTCCCATGCACTCCGTGCGCCTGGAGGTGAGCCCGCGCCGCCTCGCGCACCTGCTCGTCGTGACAGAGGATCTCCACGCGCTCGTGGTAATGGAGCACGCGCACGATCTCGGCGTACACCCACGGGATCGGCCCGAGCTTCCCCGGCCAATCGGGCTCGTGATGGGGCCAGGCGATCCAGGTCGCCTCGTGTTCCTCCCACTCGGCGGGCCAGCGTCGCGTCGACCTGCGAACTGCGAGCTGCGAAACACGAGCGGCGCCGGTGCGGCGGTCGTGCTCGGGCACCGCGACGGGCGTCGGGTCTATTCTGCGGGCACTCGTCCGCCGCGGAACCACCTCGCCCGCCGGTCCGACCTCCCCTCGATCGAAGTCCTCCACCATTACCAGTCCGGCCCGCGCGCAATTGTCAGCGCGAGCGCGCAGCTGGCAGCTCGCAGCTTCGTCGTCACGCCGCCCCCAAGTACCGGCTCAAGATCGGCGCGTAGGCGTCGATCCGCCGATCGCGCAGGAACGGCCAGTTGCGACGCGTGTCCTCGATGAGCTTCGGGTCGCAGCGCGCGACGAGGATCGCCTCCTCGGTGCCCGCCTCCGCCAGGACGCGGCCGAACGGGTCGCAGATGAAGGAGTTGCCGAAGAACTCGATCCCGTCCGTGCCCGGCTCCTCCTCGTGGCCGACGCGGTTCGGTGACGCGACGAAAACGCCGTTCGAGATCGCATGCGCGCGCTGGACGGTCCGCCACGCGTCGACCTGTGCCTTGCCGAACTCCGACTTTTCTGACGGGTGCCACCCGATCGCAGTCGGATAGAAGAGGATGTCGGCGCCGAGCAGCGCCGTGATGCGCGCGGCCTCCGGGTACCATTGGTCCCAGCAGATTAGCACGCCGATGTCGGCGTAGCGTGTGCGCCAAACGCGGAACCCGCTCGCCTGCTTCGCGACCGCGCCGATCGCGTCGGCGCGGTCGTCGGTCGCCGCGTCGCCGGGGGCGAAGTAGTACTTCTCGTTGAAGAGCGGGTCGTCCGGGATGTGCATCTTGCGGTACACGCCGAGCAGCGACCCGTCGGCGTCGACGACCGCGGCCGAGTTTCGGTAGACGCCCCGCGCCTGGCGCTCGAAGATCGGCACGACGAGGACGATCGCAAGCTCGTTGGCGAGTCGCTGCATCCGCTCCGTCGTCGGCCCGGGGATCGGCTCGGCGATGTCGAAACGCTCGCACTTCTGCGACTTGCAGAAGTAGGGCGCGTTGAAGAGCTCCTTGAGGCAGACGACCTGCGCGCCGCGCGCCGCCGCTTCGCGCACCTTCGCCTCGGTCGACGCGATCACCGCGGCCATGTCGTCGGAGGCCGAGTCCTGGATGATGCCGACCGTGAACGGGGAGGAGGTCATCGCGCGCCGCCGGGGGTTTCGGGTGCGGGGCCTGCCGTCTGCGCCCACCGCAACATGTCACCGCTAGGAAAGTTCGCCGGACGTGGGGCAGGCAGGAAGTGGTCTCGTCGCTGCTAGCGATGAAATCAGGTGCGGCCTATTGTGGCCCGATGACAGGCGAGGGCGTCGCGTGATCGAGTTGCACGAGCAACTCGAGGCAGCGCTGGCAGACCGCTACCAGATTGAGCGCGAACTCGGCCAGGGAGGGATGGCGATCGTGTACCCGGGGCGCGATGGGTGCGGCGTATGAAGTGAACTGCCCCCTCACCGCACCGGCTGGCGCCGGCGGTCGAACGAGCTGCGACGCTCTTCCGGCTCGGCGACGATCCCGGTGGCTTCACCCGCGAGCGTGAAATAAAAACTCGTCCCCTCACCGACCCGGCTTTCGACCGAGATCCGGCCCCCGTGCGCCTCGGCGATTCCCTTCGCGATCGCGAGGCCAAGCCCGATTCCGCGCCGATCCGACCGGTCTGCCTGCCAGAACCGGCCGAAGATCTTTGGCAACTGGTCCAGCGGGATTCCCGATCCCGTGTCGGCGACGCAAAACCGCACCGCGCCCGCGAACTGCTCGACGCGAATCGTTACGCGCCCGCCGGCCGGCGTGAACTTGATCGCGTTCCCCACGAGGTTCGACAGCACCTGGAGCACGCGCCCTGCATCGGCCGTGATCGTCGGCAGGTTGTCGGCGACCGCGACGTCGAGGCGGATCGACTTCTCAGCCGCGAGTGGCCGCAGCATGTCCAGCGCCTCGCTCACGACCGGCGCGACTTCCATCGGCCGCGGGTCGATGCCGAGGCGACCCGCCTCGATCTTAGCGATGTCGAGCAGGTCCTGGACGAGACGGTTCATGCGCTCGCCCGCGCGCTTGATCATCGACAGCTGCTTCATCTGCTGTTCTCGGGGAACGTCGACCTCGAGCATCAAGCTCGCGCTCATCGAGATTGTGTTCAGCGGGTTGCGCAGGTCGTGGGACACGATCTTCAGCACCTCTTCCCGCGCGTCGACGGCACGACGGGCGTCGTCGTACATCCGCGAGAGCGCCATCCGCCCCACCTGGTGCGTCACCACGCGCCGGATCCGCGCCGGCGCTGTCGCGCTCAGGGCTCCGGCAACGCCGAGTGTCGCCGCGATCGCGACGCCGAGCACGAGGTCCAGCCGCGCCGCCGCGCCCGCGAAGACGAAGATCGAAACGGCGAGGATGGTGCTGAGCTGCGCTGAGGACCGTGAGAGGCGCAGCGCGCCCGACACGGCGAGAAAGGCGCAGAGCGCGGTCACGTAGCTCATCGCGGCGCCGGACGTCTCCACCCACGCGTCGCCCGCGCGCGTCCAGGCGAGGAGAAAAATCGCCCAGATGATGGCCGCATCCGCGGCCGGGACGGCGTGGCGGAGCCACAGTCGGTACCAACCCCGTCGGAGCGCCGCCGTGAGTGCCACGGCGCCCCCGCCCCACAACGCACCAACGAGTGCCTCGCCGAGCGGGTACCCCGAGGCGCCAAGGCTGTCCGGATTCACGAACGTCCAGATCGTGACGTTGAAGTACGCCGCGACGGCCAGCAGTCGGAGGTAGGCGAGTGTCAGCTCACCGGTCCGCGCCTCCTCGAGCAGCGCGTGATCGATGGAGACCGCGAGCTCCGACACCGGGCCATGCGGCAGGTCGGACTCGAGCGCCTTCTCGATCGACCGGCGGAGCGCGTCGTAGGAGTCGGTGGTTGCCAAGAAGCACCAGCTATCAGCTATGGGCTATCAGCTATCAGTAGCAAGGATGGCCGGCGCTGCGCGCCGGCTTGTAAAGATGGCACGGCGTGGACGGTGTGGGCCCGGCGGATCAAAAACAAGCCCGGCCCGCAAATGCGGGCCGGGCAGTCCACAGTACTGATAGCTGATAGTTGATAGCCGATAGCGCCGCGTGCAGCGCGGCTTTATTCGACCAACCCAATCACAATATCCATCACGTTCGTCCCTGTCGGACCAGGCTTGATGAGGGCGTTGGCGGCGTCGAGGGCCGCGTACGAGGAATGGGTGGCGAGGGCGTCATCGGGATTCAGCCCCGCGGCGCGGACGGCAGCCCACGTCGTCGCGTCGACGACGGCGCCGGCGGCGTCCGTAGGCCCGTCGCGCCCGTCGGTGCCGGCGGCGAGAAGCGTGATCCCCACGGCGTGGTCGCCGGCGGCGCCGAGCACGCGGGCGGCGGCGAGAGCGAACTCCTGGCAGCGGCCACCGAGGGGGTGCTCGTCGTGGGCGACGGCGAGCGCGCCATTGGGACCACTCGCCCCGGCAGCGCGACGCGCGCCGAGGGCGACGAGCGGCCGCCCGAGCTTGACCGTGGTCTCGCCGCCCCAGACGAGGCACCGCCGCTCGCCGCGTGGCGTCATCTCGCGAAGCGCGAGCAGGGAGCGCGCGAGCTCTTCGCCCCGCGCGGCAGCCTCGCCAATCAGGGGCGCGGTCACGATTCGCGCGGGCAGGCCGAGCTCGAACGCGCGCACCGTCGCGCCGTCGAGTGCGGCGCGGTTGTTGGCGACCACGCGCGCGCTGACGTGCGCGAACGCCGGGTGATTCGGCTTGAGCGTCTCCGGAATGACGCCGCGCGTCGAGCCGGTGAGGAAGTCGCGGATCGTCGACGGGAGCCGGCGCATCAGCCCCGCCTGGTCGACGATGCGAGCGACGTCGCGCGCGCTCAACGGGTCCGGGACGCACGGCCCTGAACCGATTGTCGCCAGGTCGTCCCCGACGACGTCCGAGAGCGCGAGGCAGTGCGCCGCGCGCGGGGCCAACGCGAGAGCGAGCCGGCCACCGCCCCACCGCGAAAAGCGCCGGCGCACGGCGTTCATCTCCGCGATCGCGAGGCCCGACCCGAGCAGCAGCTCATAGAGCGCCGCGAGATCCGCCTCGGTAACGCCGCGCGCGGGCGCGGCGATGAGGCTCGACGCGCCGCCGGACAGCAGAATGATGATCGCATCATTCGGCCGCAGACCGGTGCAGAGATCACCGAGCCGTTGCGCGGCGGTGAACGATCGCTTGCCTGGGACCGGGTGGTCGCCCGGCATCACGATCAGCGTCGGATGTGGCGACGGCTCGGCCTCCGGGGCGACGACGATGCCGCCGGCGATCTCGTGCAGCGACCGTTGCAGCACGCCGATCGTCGCCGTCGCCATCACTTGCGCCGCTTTGCCGATGGCGAACACCCACACGCGTTGCTTTCCGTCGAGCGGCAGCTCCCCAACAGCACGCGCGGTCACCGGCCCGGCCGCGGCGCCACGCACGGCCGCGGTATAGAGCTCGGTGGCGAGAGTCCGTCCGGTGAAGCCGACCATCGGGGAGGGTGGGGTGCGGGGCGGGGGCGGGGGAGCTTCAGCTTCGAGTCTCGAGCTTCGCGTTCGAGCGCGGCGTGCTCTCGAAACGCGAAGCTCGACGCTCGAAAATCCTTCGCATTTTCTTGCGTCTCATCCTGCCCGGGGAGGGCAGGGTCGTTCGTCAGGAAGCTGCTATTGGTTCGATCCCGGGCTTCCGGCCGAACTGGTCTTGTCGACTGCTTGCTCGAGCTGCGTGTACGCGTCGGCGGACAACTCGTTGAACGGCACCAGCCGATGCGCGATCCGTCCATCGGGTCCGACCACGTACACGTGACGTGCGTTGAACTTTCTCGTCGCCATCGCCGCGCCGTACCGTTTTCCGACAACCTGGTCCGGGTCGCTGCCGAAAAGGATCGGCGTTCTCAGCTCGCGGGCCCACGACGCGAGGGTTGTATCCGCGTCAACACTGACCGCGATCGCGACCACGTTGCGACCGCCGTTGAAGAGCGTGGCGTACTGATCACGGTACGCCTCCATTTGGACCGTTCAGCCTTTGGTTCGCGCCTTCGGGAAGAAGGCGAGCACAACAGTTTGTCCGCGGAAGTCTGAGAGACGGACCGAATCGCGGAGAACCCCGTAGCGAGTCGCCCCCGCGATCGTGAAGTCTGGCGCCACCTCTCCGACAGCGAGACCGGCGGGTTGGGCTGGCGGCTGTGCCTGCTGCGCCGACCCGGCCGAAGCGAGCACGAGCGCAGCCACGCACGAACCGGCCAACTGCTGGGCAGAACGGCTCATAGCGAGGTTCCTTTTTTTGCCTGGGGATCGCCCAGGGCTCGGTTAAATGACTCCGCGCACGGCGTGCGCGCAACGATCGGGCCGCTGTCCCCCGCCGCGAACACCGGTCCCGCGGTGAGGACACTTGCTGTCACTCACACAGACGGCGCGCGACCTTAACACTTCCGACCGCCGGTTAATACCTGGAACGGTCGGTGCTTTATACCGCATCTTGATACGAAGGTGAGAAGAGCGCGACGAACCGAGGAGAGGAGGGAATAACGATGCGCAGCTTCACGAAATGGCTGCTCGTCCCCGCTGGCCTGATTGTGGCGGCGTGCGGCGGCAGTGACAAGCCGGCGGATGACGGCCTTAAGAATGATCTGGCGCTAGCGTCTCAGATGCAGCCGTACCAGCCCCAGCAGTTCATGTCCCCGACTGAGCAGGGGCTCACCGCGAACGGGTATCAGTACCCGCAACCTTATCCGACGGCGCAAGGCGGTTACTATCCTCAGCAGGCACAGCCCGTCTATTACCCGCAGCCGCGCCCCCGCGCGACCGTTCGGCGCGTCCCGACGGCCAGCCGTGGTCGGACATCGTCCGGCGGCGGGGTCTACTACCCGGCCCCTCGTCGTGAGCCGATTCGCAACACCAAGCGCGACGCCGCCATCGGCGCCGTCGCGGGTGGCGTCCTCGGCGCAGTCGTGAGCCGCGACCGGGTGAAGGGTGCGGTAGTCGGCGCAGTCGCCGGCGGCGTGCTCGGCGGCATCATCGGACACACGATCGACGTCAAGCAGCCCCAGTAGCAGCTCGACATCCCTCGGCGTCGCAGCGCGCGGGGAGCACGGATAACCTTCTCACCTCATCTTCGGTTACCACCTCCGAAGCCAGAACGACCGGACCGCGACGCGGACCGGTCGTTCTCGTTTTCGGTCGTTATGTCCACACACCGCGTGGAGCGCCGTGACTCCACCGGTCGCCGTTGGTCTATCTGATAGCAGTCCCGGGACCATTGCCGCAGTGGCGCGGGCAATCTGGCGACCCGGGCTGTTCCCGTCTTCCCGGGAGCGCCTATGAACGCGCTGCAGACCAAGCTGGAAGACAAGCTCGACGAGGTCATCAAGAACCTCGTACGTGACGTCGCCGCTGGGGTGCACGCGATGTATCGCGGCGACATCCGTCAGCAGACCGCGCAGGTGCGCATGTCCGCCTTCGTGGCCCAGGCGCGCCAGGCGCTGCTGCCGCTGCTCGGAGGCGGCGGGGTCTCGGGCATACATCCGGCGAGTGTCGGGTCGCTGCAGCCGCCGGCCCCCGTCGGCTCGCCGTCGTTCTCGCCCGAGGAGGCGGCGGCGATCACCCGCTGCATCATGGCCTGGGGCCCGATGGGTAACCCATCGGAGGCGACGCCGGACTCGCGGTGCGTGCCGGGCGCGAAGGAGCTCGTTCCGAGTTGGGGTGACCGCGAGAAAGCTCGTGAGGCGCTCCGCCGGCTCGCCGGCGGCTAGCACGCCGGTCGTCGCGAGCCGCGTTCGCGGCTCGCTCGCGCGGTAGACGCGCTAGTAGTGATACGTCACGGGGCACGGAATTCGCCTCTCGGGTCGGCGACCCCGCGAGTTGCCGATGACAAACCCCTCAGGGCCGCTGGCCGAAGTCACAGGTACGGCCGAGCGCCGGCGTCGTCGCTTCGTGGCCAATCGCGCCTTCGGAGCGATCAAGGCGCAGCACGCGGCCGACCGCACGGTGATGCAGGCAGTCGCGGATCGACTGAACGACGTCGCGTCGTCACCGCGTTTCCTTGCCGTCCACGCTCTGGTCTTCACTGCCTGGATCCTCTGGAACAGCGGCGCCATTGGGCTCGAGCCGTTCGACCCGTACCCGTTCGGGTTCTTGACGCTCGTCGTCTCACTGGAGGCGATCTTCCTCTCGATCTTCATCCTCATGGCGCAGAAGCGGGAGTCCGCGATCGCGGAGCTGCGCGAGGAGCTGGGGCTGCAGGTGAACCTGCGGATCGAGGAGGAGGTGACGAAGACGCTCCAGCTGGTGACCGGCCTCTACACGCGACTCGGTCACGTCACGGGCGATGATCCCGAGCTCCACGAGATGCTCGGGCCGCTCGACATCGCGAGCATCGAGCGCGAGCTACTGGAGCAGATCGCCGCTGCGGCAGCGACGCGGCGCGGACGCCGCGGCCGCAGGTCCGGGGACGTGCGGAGCGAGCCGGCGCCCCAGGCGATCGTCGAGCTGGCGAGCATCGCCGCCGAGCAGGATCGCGAAGTCCTCCGCGATGTAGCGAGGGCAGCGGAGGATGAGACGTAGAGCGGTTGGGTGGGAACGGCGGAAGGGAGGGCGTTTCTCCGGACGATCCGCGGCTTCGCTGTTCACGACGAACGCCTTTCCCCACCAACTCGCTAACTAGCGCCCCGTCCCCCCACGAGCTGCCGCAGCACGTACGGCAGGATCCCTCCATGCCGGTAGTAGTTCAGCTCTTCCGGCGTGTCGATCCGCGCGAGGACCTCGAAGGACTTCGTGCCGCCCGCGGCGCTGGCGCGGACGGTGAGTGTCGCGCGCGGGCGTAGGGAGTTGTCGAGGCCTTCGATGTCGAATGCTTCAAAACCGGTGAGGCCGAGCGACTGGCGCGTGTCGCCGCCCGTGAACTCGAGCGGGAGCACGCCCATCCCGACGAGGTTGGACCGGTGAATACGCTCGAACGACTCCGCGATCACCGCGCGCACGCCGAGGAGGACCGTTCCCTTGGCCGCCCAGTCGCGTGAGGAGCCCGTACCGTACTCCTTGCCGGCGATGACGACGAGCGGCGTACCGCGCTTCTGGTATTCCATCGCGGCGTCGTAGATGAACATCGGCGGCCCGCCGGCCTCCGTCGCCGTCCACCCACCTTCGGTGCCGGGCACCATCTCGTTCCGGAGGCGTATGTTGGCAAAGGTGCCGCGCATCATCACTTCGTGGTTGCCGCGCCGCGCGCCGTAGGAGTTGAAGTCCTTGCGCTGTACGCCGTGCGCGATCAGCCATTTGCCGGCCGGGCTCGCGGCCGGAATGTTCCCGGCCGGCGAGATGTGGTCGGTCGTGATCGAGTCACCGAGCACGGCGAGCGTGCGTGCGCCGCGGACCGGGCGGACGCCCGGCGGCTCGGTCGTCATCCCCTCGAAGTACGGTGGGTTCTTGACGTAGGTCGAGCTGAGATCCCAGGCGAACGTCTCGCCGCGGGGCGCCTCGAGGTTCTGCCAGAACTCGTCGCCGCGGAAGACGTCCGCGTACTGTGTGCGGAAGAACTCGGCCTTCACGCTGCGGTCGATCTCGTCCTGCACCTCGGTGGGTGACGGCCAGATGTCGCGCAGGAAGACCGCGCCGTCGTGGCCGACGCCGATCGGCTCACTCTCGAAGTCGATGTCCATCCGCCCGGCGAGCGCGTAGGCGACGACGAGCGGCGGCGAGGCGAGGTAGTTGAAGCGCGTGAGTGGGTTGACGCGCCCCTCGAAGTTGCGGTTGCCCGAAAGGACTGACGCGACGACGAGCTTGTTCTCCTCCACCGCCGCCGCGATCGGGTCGGGAAGAGGCCCCGAGTTGCCGATGCACGTCGTGCAGCCGTAACCGACGATGTGGAACCCGAGCGCCTCGAGCGGCTCGAGGAGTCCCGCCTGCTTGTAGTAGTCGGTGACGACGCGTGAGCCGGGCGCGCAGCTCGTCTTCACCCACGGCTGCGTGCGCAGCCCCTTCCGTACGGCATTACGCGCGAGGAGCCCGGCGCCGAGCATCACGGCGGGGTTCGATGTGTTCGTGCAGCTCGTGATCGCCGCGATGACGACGGAGCCGTGGCGCAGCTCGAAGGTTTCGTTCCGGTAGGTGACCTCGACGGCGTCTTCGCGCGCCGCCTCGACCTCGGGGTCGGCCGTGAGCACCGCCGCGGGTGCCCGCGAAGCGGGCCGGGCGAGCTGCGGCTCGGCGGAGACGGTCGTCGCGCGGCGCGCCTCCGCGGCTGCCGCCCGCGTCCCGAGCTTCGCGAGGTCCGTCGCTAACGCGTCGAGGAACATGTTCTTCGCGCTTCGCAGCGGCACGCGGTCCTGCGGCCGCTTCGGGCCGGCGAGGCTCGGCTCCACGGTCGACAGGTCGAGCTCGAGGGTGTCGGTGAAGATCGGGTCCGCGGTCGCATCGGTCCGGAAGAGACCCTGCTCCTTGGTGTACGCCTCGACGAGCTTGACGTGATGCTGGCTGCGCCCGGTGAGGCGCAGGTAGCGCAGTGTTGCGTCGTCGACCGGGAAGAAGCCCATCGTCGCGCCGTACTCGGGCGACATGTTTGCGATCGTCGCGCGGTCGGCGAGCGGGAGGCTCGACAGTCCGGTTCCGTAGAACTCGACGAACTTTCCGACGACTTTCTTCTGCCGGAGCATCTGCGTGACGGTGAGGACGAGGTCCGTCCCGGTCGCGCCGGACGGCAATCGGCCGTGCAGCTTGAAGCCGATCACTTCGGGGATCAGCATCGACACCGGCTGGCCGAGCATCGCGGCTTCGGCCTCGATCCCGCCGACGCCCCAGCCCAGAACGCCGAGGCCGTTGATCATCGTGGTGTGCGAGTCGGTTCCGACGAGCGCGTCCGGGTAGGCGACTGATGCGCCGTTCTCCTCGGAGCGGAAGACGACCTGGCCCAGATACTCGAGATTCACCTGGTGGCAGATGCCGGTGCCCGGTGGGACGACGCGGAAGTTGCGGAAGGCGTTCTGTCCCCAGCGGAGAAAGACATACCGCTCCTTGTTGCGCTCGACCTCGAGGCCGGTGTTGATCAGATACGCGGCCTCCGAGCCGTACTCGTCGACCTGCACCGAGTGGTCGATGACGAGGTCGACGGGTTGGAGCGGGTTGATGCGCTGCGGGTCGCCGCCGAGCCGCGCGATTGCGTCGCGCATCGCCGCCAGGTCGACCACGGCGGGGACGCCGGTGAAATCCTGGAGGAGGACGCGGGCAGTGCGGAACGCGATCTCCTGCTCGCGCCAGTTGCGCACGTCCCACCGCGCCATCGCCTCGACGTCCTCGCGCTTCACGAACGCGTCGTCCTCGTTCCGAAGCAGGTTCTCGAGGAGGATCTTCAGGCTGAACGGCAGCCGGGCCGCCTTCGACGCCGGGATGGTCGCAAGGGTGTCGAGCCGAAAGATCGTGTACTTCTTCCCGTCGACGGCGAGCGTCGCGCGGCTGCCGAAGGAATTCTTGGAGGTCATGGGACGTTCCGAGGGTCGCTGGCGGTAATCTAGCCGCCTCGCGGGAGCGGTGGATGTGTGGCGGCTTGTGGGCTTGTGGGCTTGATAGCTTGTGAGGAACCGCTCGAGCACCCTGCGCGTCCCGAGGGTGTCCGCGTCACGAGCGCGGCCTCTCAAGCCCACAAGCCCTCAAGCGCGCACAAGCCCTCAAGCTCACAAGCCATCAAGCTCTCAAGCCCGCACGCCTTGGTTTCCGACGTCGTCGCCCTTGCCGTTCAGCTGATGGAGATCGAATCGATCAGCGGCCGGGAGGGCGCGCTCGTCGGGTTCGTGAGCGAGCTGCTGTCGTCGCGGGGCTGGCGCGTCGCGCGGATTCCGGTCGCTGCGGACCGCGACAACGTTTTCGCGACGAGGCGTGACGGGCCGTACGTCACGCTGTCGACCCACCTCGACACAGTTCCGCCGTACATCCCGCCGCGCGTCGAGGCGACGCGCCTCTGGGGGCGAGGGGCGTGCGACGCGAAGGGCATCGCGGCGGCGATGATCTGCGCGGCCGAACGGCTCGACGCGCGCGGCGTACCTGTCGCGCTCCTCTTCGTGGTCGGCGAGGAGGTGACGCACGACGGCGCCCACGCAGCGAACGGCTGGGCGGCGCGCAGCGGAGTCGCGAGCCGCGTGCTCATCAACGGCGAGCCGACCGAGAGCACGCTCGCACTCGGGACCAAAGGCGCGATGCGCATGACGCTTCGCGTTCGCGGCGTCGCGGCGCACTCCGCGTACCCGAACCTCGGGTCGTCGGCGACGCGCGAGCTCGTGCGCTTGCTTGCCGCGCTCGACGACATCGATCTGCCGCGCGACGAGGTCCTCGGCGAGACGACGATCAACATCGGCGTGCTGTCCGGCGGCGTCGCCGACAACGTCGTAGCGCCCTGGGCGGAGGCGCGCCTGATGGCCCGCACTATCGGCCCGCCGGAGGAGGTGTTGGCACGTCTTCGCGCGCTGGTCGGCGAGCGCGGCGAGCTCCAGCAGGGGATCACGGCCCCGGCGGTGCGACTCGGGGTCCTTCCGGGGTACCGGACGTCGGTCGTGGCCTACGCGACGGACATCCCCGCCCTCACGAACTGGGGGACGCCGTACCTGTTCGGTCCGGGCTCGATTCACGTCGCGCACCGGGACGACGAGCACATCGAGCTATCGGCGCTTCGCAGCGCGGTGGATGTGTACGAGCGGCTGGCGGTGGAGGCGTTGGCAAGGGCGGGGTAGGGAAGGCGGAAGGGCGTTGTTGGTTTCGGGGACGAGCGGGGGAAGAGCGCGCGCGCGGATGAGCGCGGAGGCAACTGCGATGGCCGCGGATAACTCCGCGGGCGGTCCCGACTCCTCTCGCCGGCCCGAGAGAAGACCTTTGCTACACCCCGGGACGCCACGGCGCCGCTTCTGTCATCCCGCAGGCCCGGAGGGCCTGTCGGGATCTACTTCCACTCTGACGGCGGCCCGACAGCCAAGGGGCCATCCGCGGCCGTCGCCCTTTATCAATCCGCGCTCGTCCGCGCGCGCGCCCTTCCCCGCTCGTCCCCGAAACCAACGACGCCCTTCCCGACCTTCGAGGGCTACAGCCTACGCCGCATCCGGCGTGACCTTGGGCTCCGCAGGTGTCCGATCGAGCTTGCGTGCGTCGATGGCCTCGGTCGGGCAATGGGCAACGAAGTCGCCGTCGGAGGGGGACCAGTCGACGATCGTCGTGCGGGGGAACGCTTTGCCGCTCGAGTCGAGCCCCATGAGTTGGGGAGCGAGCGTCGCGCAGAGGCCGCACGACGTGCACTTGTCGCGGTCGACCGTGATCTTGAAGCTGCGACGGGGGAAGATCGAGCCCGGGCGATCGAAATATGCCTCGTATCCCTCGAGCGCTTTCATCGCGGCACGGTAGCCCTCATCGATGTGCGCCTCGGCGTGGCCGAAGTCGAATCGCCGTCCCGGGAGTTTGGGCCGGATCAGCACCATCGGTGGGCCGTTCCAGTGGTCGAGCGGGAACTGCTGGAGGGCGTACATCATGATCGTCGCCGCTCGCACGTACACGGCGGCGAACCCTTGAGAGTGAACGTCCTGCATCGGCGCGCGCTCGGCGGTGCCGACGTCGACCGCCACGACCAGGTCCATGCCCACGGACGCGATGTTCGCCGGGAGATTGTCGATCACGCCGCCGTCGAAGCAGATGCGGCCGGCGACCCGACCGGGCGGGAACAGGCCGGGGAGCGCGCACGATGCGTACACGGCGTCCTGCACCGACGCGTGCTCGAGACCCGGCAGGCCCCACACCACCTGCGTGCCTCGCTCCGCGTCGACTGTGTTCACGAGCAGGCGGTGGGGGAGCTGGTCGAACTTCGCCTGGGGCACCACCATGCGAACAAGCTCGCGCAACGGCTCCTCGAGATACACCGCCGGAGACCGCATCCGCTCCATCAACATGCCGATGTGGTTGATCCGAAAGAGGTCGCGCCGGCGCAGGGACGTAGCGCGCCGAGCCATCTCCTCGTTCGGCATGCGACCGGCCGCGGCCGCCGCCATGAGGGCCCCGATGCTGGTCCCCGCGTAGACCTGCGGCGCGATCCCGCGCTCCTCGAGCGCCCGCATGACGCCGATGTGGGCAAAGCCCTTCAGGCCGCCGCCGCCCAGGACGAGGGCGACGCGGCGGCCCAACGTGGCCGGCTCAGGACCCTGCTGTGTTGCCGTTGCGTTCACTCGCATCATGCTCGCCGTACGTCGAAACGACCGAGCTCTACTGCATTGTTCTACACTGTCAAACCGCGTGCCGATCCTTCATCTGGACGCAAGGGGTCCGTCAGTAGCACGACGCAGCGGGCAACGGAGCCGTAACGGGTGCGAAAAAACGCGGGGGGCGGCGGCCGATTTGGGCCGCCGCCCCCCGCGGGTGACCGGCGTCACAGCGTCTACTTCAGGTAGTGATAGAGCCCGTACAACCCGACGGCAGCGCCCACGACGGCGATCAGCGTGCCGACGTCGTCGCCGATCAGCAGGCCGACGACGACGGCTCCGAACCCGACGACCATGAGGGCCACCGGCCGACCAAGTCCCGCCCGCCGCTGCTGCGCGAACGGATCGGCCAACGAGTCGGTCTCCTGCGAGAGCGGACGCACGCCGACAGCGGCGCGGTCGACCGTCGGACCGGCGGGAACGGCCTGGTGCCGCGCCGCGGGGTCGGGACCAACCGGGGTTGGTGACGCCTGCTGCGCCCACAGAGGCGCGGCGGCGAGTGCGGCGCCGGCTGCCGCGAGCGAGGTGAGGGCGAAGCGACGAATTCGTGCGATCATCACGAGCGCCTCCAGAGTTGCCCGAGCTGCGAGTTGCGGGTGAGTCGCTGCGGGGCGGACCTCCGCCCGGTAGCGGTTGAACAATGCGCGGTCTAGAATCGTAACGCGTCCCTCTCCGGACGCACGTCCCAACCCAATACCCGGTCGCCAAGCTGATCCATGATCCGCACCCCATGGCTCGTCGCCGCAGCCGCGCTTCTGGCCGCGTCGCCGGTCGGCGTGTCCTCCCAGCAGCCCGCGGCCGCTGCCGCGAGCGGGATTACCGCGCGCGAGATCGACGGCCACCTGCGATTCCTGAGCCACGACTTGCTCGAGGGACGGGCTCCAGCCACGCGAGGCGGTGAGCTCGCGGCGGAGTACATCGCCGCCCAGCTCCGCGCATTCGGCGTCGAGCCCGCCGGAGTCGACGGCTCCTACTTCCAGCGCGTTCCGATCGACGTCGTAGCTGTTGACACGGCGACGCTTCGCGTAGGAGCGGTGACGCAGGCGCGCGGCGAAATGACGGTGGTCAACTCCACCCTCCGCTACCCGCAGGACGTCGTCGTCTGGGCTGGCTCGGCAACGGAGGGGACCACGGCGCGTGGTGAGCTCGTGTTTGTCGGCTACGGCTCGACGGCGCCGGAGTACCAATGGGACGACTTCAAGGACGTCGACGTCCGCGGAAAGATCCTGCTCGTGCTCGTGAACGATCCACCGGCGCCGCCCCGTGAGCCGAACCTGTTTGGCGGGCGCGCGATGACGTACTACGGCCGCTGGACGTACAAGTTCGAGGAAGCCGAGCGGCGTGGCGCGGCCGGCGCGCTGATCGTGCACACGACCGAGCAGGCGGGCTACCCGTGGCACACCGTCGTCGGCTCGTGGGCCAAGGAGCAGCGGATGCTCGCGCGCGATCCCAAGCTCCCCGCCCCGCTTGGGTTTCGCGGGTGGATCACGGACAGCGCCGCGGGCGCGGTGCTCCGACGCGCCGGCGTCGACCTCGCTGAGCTGCGGCGCCGCGCCGAGTCGCGCTCGTTCCGGCCGGTGCCGACCGGCGTAACCCTCGAAGCCACGTTCCGCAATCGTGTGCAGCACCTCCACTCGAACAACGTCGTCGGCGTCGTGCGCGGCCGCGACGCCGCACTGCGCGACCAGTACGTCGCGTTCAGCTCGCACTGGGACCACCTCGGCACCGGACCGGCGGTGAACGGCGACTCGATCTACAACGGCGCGCTCGACAACGCGTCCGGCGTCGCCGACTTGCTCGCCGTCGCGCGCGTCGCGAGCCAGTCTCCCCGTTCGCGGCGCTCGTTGCTTTTCGTCTTCGTCACCGCGGAGGAGTCCGGGCTTCTCGGCTCTGCGTACTTCGGGCAGAACCCGACAGTCCCGATCGAGCGCATCGTCGCGAACATCAATGTCGACGGCGGCAACCTGAAGGGGCGCACGCGCGACCTCGAGGTACTCGGCGAGAACAAGAGCTCCCTTGGGCCGATGCTCGCCGCAATGATCCGCCCGCTCGGGATGCGGATCTCCCCCGAGGAGCACCCGGAGCGCGGTTACTTCTACCGCTCCGACCACTTCTCGTTCGCGAAGGTCGGCGTGCCGGCGGTGTCGATCGGCGAGGGAACCGACGTCGTTGGGAAGCCGCGTGTCTGGGGCACGGAGTGGGACGAGGAATACACCGCGCGCCGCTATCATCAGCCGTCGGACGAGTACCGTGCCGACTATGACCTGTCCGGCGCCGTGCAGCTCTCGGAGATCGTGCTGCGGTTCGGGCTTCTCGTGGCGAACAGCCCGACGGTGCCGACGTGGAATAGAGATGCGGAGTTCCGGGCGCTGCGGGCGGTAGTACCGTGAGGAGCGAGGAAGGAGGAGGGAGGGGGGAGCACATCCCACGTCCCTCTCCCTCCTCATTCCTCGCTCCTCCCTCCTCGGCCGCCGAAGGCGGCTTGATCCGGGCACTGGGCACGTGGTCCCTCTCCGCGGCCATTGTCAACGTCACGATTGGCGGCGGGATCTTCCGGGCGCCGGCGAGTCCGGAGGTCTCCGGCCGGCTCGGCGCCGCGGCGCCGCTGGCGTACGTCGTCTGCGCGATCGCGATGGGACTCATCGTGCTCTGCATGGCCGAAGCGGCGAGCCGCGTATCGCTCACGGGCGGGCCGTACGCCTACGTCGAGGTCGCCTTCGGGCCGTTCGTCGGCTATCTCGTCGGCGTACTACTATGGGTCACGGCGACGACCGCGTTCGCCGCTGTGGCGACGATCTTCGCCGACAACGCGGCGCGCGTGATCCCGGCGCTGAGCGGGGGCGTCGGCCGCGCGGTACTACTGGGAGGCGTGCTGCTACTGTTCACGGCGACGAACGTGATCGGCGTGCGACAGGGTGCGCGACTCAACGTCGTCGCCGCGGTGGTGAAGCTTGTTCCGTTGCTGCTGCTGATCGCGGGCGGGCTCTTCGCCGTCGATTCCGCGAACCTGCGCTGGTCGGCGCCGCCGACCGCAGCTGACGTGTCCCGCTCGTCGATCTTTCTCATTTTCGCCTTCGCCGGGATCGAGAGCGCACTCGTGCCGAGCGGCGAGGTGCGCGACCCGGCGCGGACCGTGCCACGTGCCGTGTTCGTGGCGATGGGCATCGTCACGCTCGTCTACCTCTTGATTCAGATCGTCGCGCAGGGCACCCTCGGCGCAGGTCTCGTCAGCAACGCGACGCCACTGACCGACGCCGCGGGGCGCGTCTTCGGCCCGTGGGGTGCGGCGCTGCTCTCGACGGGTGTGCTGCTGTCCACGCTCGGCTATCTCAGCGGGATGATGCTCGCAGTGCCGCGGGCGCTCTTCGCCTTCGCGCGCGACGGCTTCTTGCCGCGCGCGATCGCGGCGGTGCACCCGCGCTATCGGACGCCGCATGTGGCGATCGCGATCCAGGCGGCGCTCGTGTTCGCGCTCGCGCTGACGAGCGGCTTCGAGGCGCTGGTGATCCTGGCGAACCTGTCGGTGCTCACGGTGTACTTCGCCTGCTGTGTTGCGTCGTGGGAGCTCAAGCGACGGGACGTCCGCGGCGCCGGCACGCCATTCCGCGTCCCGGGCGGCGCGGCGGTGCCGATCCTCGCCTGCCTTGTGATCGTCGGCCTGCTGTCGTCGATCACCGCGCGCGAGTGGGCCAGCCTCGCCGCGGTCGCGATGGTCGCGATCGCGGTTTTTCTCGCGACCAGGGGGCGTCGGGCAGTCGCGTAGCCAATCTCGAAAGGGCGGAAGGGCGACGGCGTTTCGGGGGAAGCGCACGGGAAGAGCGGGGAAGAGCGCGCACGCGGAGGGCGCGGAGGAACGGCGATGGCCGCGGAGAACTCCGTGGACATCCAGGGCTCCTCGCGCCGGCCCGGGACAGGACCTTTGCTACACCATCGGGAGGCTCCGGCCGGCCGCGCCCGTCATCGCGCTTTCGCCCTTCGCCGATTCGCGCTCGTCCGCGTGCGCTCTTTCCGTGCCCTTCCCGCTCTTCCCGCAACGAGCAACGCACTCGGCCTACCGCACAATCACCTGCCCTGTCATCGGCGCCCCGTGAACGGTGCAGCGGTAGGTGAACGTGCCCGCCGCATTGAACAACCGCGAGAAGACGCCATCAGATTGGGTCGGTGACGCCGCGCCGCCGCCGTCGAAGGTGACGTTGTGGTCGACGCACGAACGGCCGCCATAGCCGTCGTCGCTGCAGGCGTCCCATGTCCAGGTGACGGTCGTTCCGACGTTGATCGTGGTCGACGAGGGGTCGAACCGGTTGTTCCGGACGGTGATCGACGTACTCGTGCTGGGCGGCTGCTGTCCGGGTGGCTGCTGCCCGGGTGGCTGCCCGCTGGGCGGCGGGTTCTGACTACCGGAGCTCGTCGGGCCCCCGCCGCCGCTGCAGCCGGCGGTCGATAGCGAGGCGAGCGTCGCCGCTCCGATCACGATCCGATGACATGCGCGCATGGTCCCCTCCTGAAAGGTCGTGGGGCGCCGTAGCCGGAACATCGGCCGGCGGGATTGTCGCCGCTCCTGTTTGACTAATCCACCAATCCGCTGACGGGTCACCAGTTCCCCGGACCCAGGAGCTGGCCGCCGCTGCGTGCGAGCTCAGGGAGCACCCTGGTATCGCGGCCAGCCACTGGCACTCCGCACCCGGCCGTTAGCACCTTGCTCTCCATGCTCGATCCCCTGCTCGCCCTACGCCCTGAGTTCCCGATCCTGGAGCGGACGACGTACCTCGTCTCCAACTCGTTGGGCGCGATGCCGCGCGGTGTGCGCGACCGACTCGCCGAGTATGCGCGAGCGTGGGTGGAGGAAGGGGTGCGGGCGTGGGCGCGCGGCTGGTGGGAGATGCCGGTAACGGTCGGCGACGAGATCGCGCCGCTCATCGGCGCTGGCCCGGGCGAGGTCGTGATGGTCCCGAACGTCACGATGGGTCAAGCGGCGATCCTTTCGTCGCTCGACTACGCGCCGCCGCGAGACGCGATCGTTATGACGGCGCTCGACTTCCCGTCGGTGCGCTACGTATACGAGCGGCTTGCGACACGCCTCGGTGCGCGGATCGTGGTCGTCCCGTCGTCCGACGGAATCACGATCGACACCGATCGTCTGCTTGCGGCGATCGACGAGCGCACGCGGCTCGTCGCCGTTTCGCACGTCATCTTCCGCTCGGCGTACGTGATGGACGTCGACGCGATCTGCCGGCGCGCGCATGCAGTCGGTGCGACGGTCTCGCTCGACGCCTTTCACGCCGTCGGCGTGCTGCCGGTTGACGTGAAGCAGACAGGCGCCGACTTCCTGACCGGCGGCGTGCTGAAATGGCTCTGCGGCGGCCCGGGTGGCTGCTTCCTTTATGCGTCGCCCGACGCGACCCGTCGGCTCGCCCCGGCGCTCACTGGGTGGCAGGCGCACGCGCGTCCGTTCGCGTTCGAGCCGGAGATGGAGTACGCGGAGGACGCCTTCCGCTGGCTGAACGGCACACCGGTCGTCCCAGCGTTGTACGCCGCCTCGGAGGGGCCGCGGATCGTGCGCCGTGCCGGCGTCGAGGCGATCCGCGCCAAGAGCGTTCGGCAGACGTCGCGGCTGGTGGAGCTCGCCGACGCGCGCGGCTACCGCGTCAACGCGCCACGCGACCCGGCGCGGCGCGGCGGCACGGTGGCCGTCGACGTGCCGCACGCGTACGAGGTCGCACAGCTGCTCCTCGAGAACCACGTGCTGATTGACTACCGGCCGGGCGCCGGCATCAGGATCGCGCCGCATTTCTATACGACAGACGAGGAGCTGGAGCGCGCGATGACGATGATCGACGACACGTTGGCGTCGGGGGAATGGCGGCGGTTCGAGAGGGGGAGCGCGGTGGTGACATGACGAAGGGCGAAATGGCGAGGGCGTCGTTGGTGAAGAGCGGAGCGCGGATGAGGCGGATTGCCGCCGATGACGCAGAACTGCGCTGTCAGCCCTCCTAGCGCACTGGGCTCCGCACCGCCACGAGCCCGGACGACGCTTTGGCTGCGCCCCGGGACGCCACCTGCGCCGGAGCTAGCCCCTCGCCTCGTAGCGTGCCGGGGTGTAGCAAAGGTCTTCGCACAGGCTGGCGCGGGGGCGTCCGGATCGCCCCGCGGACCGATCCGCGCGTTTCTGCGTCGTCCGTGGCAATCCGCGGCCCCCAACGAACGACATCAGCTGCCTCTAGCCTTACCAGGCTCTGCCGAGCACATTCAGGCATGGCGTATGCCCATCTCGGGCGGCAACGGTATCGAGAGGGAACGGTGAAGTACCACGCGCTCTTGGTCCTCGCATTCTCGACGCTGCTCCCGGTCGCTGCCGAGGCGCAGTTCACGACGTTTACGCCGCCTCGGCCGAGGGTCGATTCGGCGAGGAACGTCCCCGCGACGCCGGCCCAACGGGAAGCCGCCGCTGACTCGATGGCGCGCGTCGCCATCACGAACATGAAAGCTTGGGTCGACTCGGCTGCGGGGGATGTCGTCGTCAACCGGGCCGACTCGACCGGACGGCCCGTCGCGGCCACAGGACCGGTTACCCCGGGCTCAACGACCGCGGCCCGCCGCGACGCCGCCGGAGCCGAGTCGACGACGGCCTTCCGGGACGGGGCGCAGGCGCCGGACACCGCCACCTGGTTGCCGCTGCTCGTGCTCGTCGGAACCGGCGCGATCGGCCTTGGGGTGGTGCTCCTCCGCTGGCCGCGGGGTGCGTAAGATCCTTGGCCAGGGGCTGGTCGCGGCCGGCGCGCTCCTGCTGTCGTTCGCGGGGGCGCGGTACGCACATGGGGCACTGCGCCAGGACGCCGCGCGGCGCGCGTGGGAGGCGGCGCAAGCCCGATCGGCGTTTGCCGTCGCGAACGCGAGCCTCGATGCTCGCCCGCTCGGCCGGCCGTGGGCGATCGGCTCACCGATCGCGCGACTGATCATTCCGGCGCTCGGCCTCGACGAGATCGTCATCGAGGGCGTGGGCGACGAGGAGCTGAACGCCGGTCCAGGTCACCTGCCCGGAAGTGCACTGCCGGGTGAGCGCGGCAATGCGGTGATATCGGCTCATCGCGATCGGCACTTCAGCAGCCTCGGCTCGCTGCAAGTCGGTGACGAGGTCATCACCGAGACCTTGACCCATCAGCGGTTCAAGTGGATCGTCATCGCCCGGCGGGTCATCCGGAGCAGTGACCCGGCGCTATTCGCGACGTCGGACGCAACGCTGACGCTCACGACCTGTTGGCCGATTCGATACGTCGGGCCAGCGCCGGAGCGGTTGGTCATCACGGCGAAGCCGGTTGGTTGGGAGGGCTCGCGGTCTTGAAAAGACAGAGTGGAGGGTAGAGGGTTGAGAAGAGCGCAAGCTCAACCCTCTGCTCTCCACCCTCCACCCTCCCCTCAAGGCGTGCCCGCCCGCCCCCCTGTCCGTCTGCTCGCGGCTGTCGCCGACGCAATCCGCGAGCACAGAGCCGTCGTCGCGCTGGAAAGCTCTGTGCTCGCGCAGGGGCTTCCAGTGCCGGCTAACCGCGCGGCGGCGAGCCAAATGCTGGCGGCCATCGAGGCCCGTAGCGCTGTGCCCGCGATCACCGCTGTGGTCGGCGGCACCCCGACATTGGGACTGGAGCCCGACGAACTGGACGCGTTTCTTCGGCGCGATGGCGTTGAGAAGGTGTCGGCGCGCGACCTCGCGACCGCTATGGTCAAGGGGGCCAACGGGGCGACGACTGTCGCCGCCGCACTCGCGCTTGCAACACTCGCCGGCGTGACGGTGTTCGCGACCGGTGGGATCGGAGGCGTTCACAGGGAGGTGAGCCCGCGCCCAATGGGCTGGGTGCGCGACGAATCGAGTGACTTGGTGGAGCTGGCGCGATCACCAGTGGTCGTCGTCTGCGCGGGCGCAAAGTCGATCCTCGATCTCCCGGCGACGTGGGAGCGGCTCGAGACCTTGGGGATAACGGTTGTGGGCTATCGCACGTCAGAGCTCCCCGCGTTTTTCACGGCCGAAAGCGGAATACGTCTTTCCGTTCGCGCCGAGTCGCCCGGGGAGATCGCGCAGCTCTTCCGGGCGCAGCGGGCGCTCCGCCGGCCGGGCGCGTTGCTCGTCGTTCAGCCCCCGCCGTCGTCGGTCGCGCTCGAGCGCTCCGACGTGGACCGCGCTGTCGCTCGGGCGCTCGAGCGCGCCCTCGTGGATGACGTTCGTGGTGCCGCCGTAACGCCGTACTTGCTGGCCGCGGTCGAGCGCGAGACAGCAGGCCGATCGCTCGCCGCCAACCTCGGCCTGCTGGAAGCGAACGCCGCTCTCGCTGCCGACGTTGCGGTCGAATTGACTTCACGAGGTGCGAGCGGCCGAGCCCCGGACGGCAGCAGCGGTGAGCGTGCCGACGGGCCGTCGCCAGTCGTCGCACAATAGGCGAACTGAGGGGGTGAAGGCTAAGCGGATGTCTGCCGTTGAACTTGCGAGTGCTCCGATGGTACTATAGGCGAGACACACTCATGAGCAGGAGGCCTCAGTACCCATGCCAACCCCGTTCCTGAGTTCTGAGGAGTACGACGAGCGCGCCCATCAGCTGTACAACGAAGGGCAGTACGAGGAAGCGCTCACCGTACTGCGCGAAGGACTCGCGGTCTACCCGAACGCGGTAGAGCTTCACGTGGGGGTCGGGTACGCGCGGCTCGCCCGCGAGGAATACGCGTGGGCACGCCGTGCGTTCGAGGAGGCGCTCGTGCTCGAGCCCGAGCACGAGGACGGACTCGCCGGGCTCGGCGAAACGCTACTCAAGTTCGGTCAGCCTGACGCCGCGCTCCGCTGCTTCCAGCGGACGCTGGAGCTCGGCTACGCCGACGACATCGATTTGATGCTGCAAGTCGGGCGTACGCTTTTCCGCGAAGCGTCGCTGCGCGAGGAACGCCGCCTGTTCGAGGAAGCACACCACTTCTTCGAGGTCGCCGCCGAGCAGGCTCCCGAGATGGCGGAGGCCGTGGCCTGCGTCGGCTATGTGTTGCATCGGCTGGGCGATGACGACGGCGCGGTGAAGCAACTCCGCCGTGCGCTGCAGCTCGACGGCGATCACACCGAGGGGCGCATTTACCTCGCGAACATCCTCTACGACCGGGGCGAGTTCGAAGCGGCGTTGTACCACTTCGAGCGCACGAGCCCGGACGACCACTGGGACGAGCTGGGTCTGTGGCGGCTAATCGAGCTGAAGCGCTCTACGTACAAGCTCGACGACGACGACCCGGAGCTCCGCCCGTGGGACGAGCGGTTGACGGAGCTGTCGAGTGGCGTCGATGAGGTGGACGAGCTCCTGATGGAGCTCGAGCCGGCGCGTCACGACGCGGCGCTCGAGAGGGAGGCCGAGGTTGCGCGCGGCCAGCTCGAGCTGTTCGGTACGCTGCTCCACGGACTGGCGGACCAGAAGCGCGTCGAGGCGAAGGACGACGAGGAGCCGTCTGAGCCACCGGCCGATCACTCGATCATGACGCGCGACGGACGGCAGTACGCCGGCTCATGGGATGACATCGTGCGCGGCATGCGCGACGCCGACAAGGCGTATGCGGACCGCAGCATCGAGGAGTACATGCGCCGCACGGCGACGCGGTGTTACTCGGAGACCGGCGTCCGCATACCGAGCCATGACGCGGAGAGCTTCATCCGCGCGATCGCGCACGCCGGGTTGCTCCGCATCGTCAAGTGACGACGCCGGCACAGCGTTCGGCGCTGGCCGCACTCCAGGCGGCGCGCCCGACGATCGAACGGCTGGAATCCGAACAGAATAGCGAGGATCGGGCGGCGGACCTTATCGAAGGGTGGAGCGCGGTGGAAACCGCGCTCCGCTCGCTCGTGGGCGGCTCGACGCTGACCGGACGCGGGTTGATTCACGAGCTCCGGAGCCGCCACGTGATTACGCTCGAGCAAGCGAATGCGCTCGCCGAGTTCGAGGCGGCGCGCACGCGCGCTGAGCGGATGGCCTACGAGCCGACGGAGACGGACGTCGCCGCGGCGCGAGACGCGTTCACGAAGCTGGAGAGCGGTCTGCGCGCGGCGGATTCCGGGGCGCCGGCCGGAGCAATGACCGGCGCGGCCGCCGGCTCGACCGCCGCCGGGTCCGCCGCGGCCACTTCGAATACCGCGAATACCACCGGGGCGCCTATCGGGGTCACCGCCTCTGGGATTCAGCCCGCCCGGCCGGATTGGCTCCGGTGGGCGATCGGGGCAGCAGCCGTCATCGTGGTCGTGGCACTCGGCACCTGGCTGCTGATGCGGTCGAGCGGCGGCTCCACGCTCGACCGCGCGGTGGAGCACTACAAGGCGGGACAGCGCGAGCAAGCCGCGGCGGCGTTCGAGCGAGCCGCGCGCGAGGACCCCAAGAACGCCCTGCCGCATATCTACCTCTCGCGCCTGGCGCGCGACGTCGGCAACCTGACCCTGGCGCGCGACGAGGCGCATCGCGCGATCCAGAAAGATTCGCGGAACGCCCTGGCCCTCCGCGAGATGGGCGCGTACCTGCTGACGACAGGCAACTACGAGCTCGCGCGGCGGTTCTACGTCCGGGCGGTCGAGGCGGACACCTCGGACAGGACCGCCCAAGGCTACCTCGGGTGTAGCCTCATCAGACTGGGTCGGCGGGATGAAGGCCTGCGCTGGCTCACGCGAGCCGGGCAAGGGAACTGGAGCTCGTGCGCGACGATGGCGCCCGGCGCGGCGATGCCGGGCATGCCGGGGGCGATGCCGCCGGGGCAGCTTCCGCCGCAGCCCTTACCGCCCAGTCCATGACCCGGTCCGCGGTAAGCGGTCCGCGGTGCGCCGGATAGCGTCGGGGTTCGCGGCGCCGCACCGCGCAGCGCGGACCTCGCACCGCCATGATCGACTTCAAGGGAGTCGGCTACACCTACCGTAGCCTGCTCAAACGGCGGCGCGTCCGCGCGGTCGACGCCTTCACGCTGTCCATCGCGGCGGGCGAGGTGTTGGGGCTCGCCGGCCCCAACGGGGCGGGAAAGACGACGCTCATCGCCCTCATGCTCGGCTATTTGCGGCCGAGCGATGGCGATGTCCGCATCGACGGCCAATCGCCGCGCAGCTTCGTCACTCGTCACGGCGTCGGCTACTTATCCGAGCTCGTGAACGTGCCGCCACGCTGGACACTCGAGCAGGCGCTCACGCGGTTCGCGCTGCTGGCGGGGATTCCCGACCCCGAGCTCCGCGCACGCGTCGAGGCTGTAATTCAGAAGCTCGGCATCGGCGAGCACCGCCAGAAGGCGATCCGTCAACTGTCGAAGGGCAACCTGCAACGGCTGGGGCTCGCGCAGGCGCTGCTGCGCGACGAGCGGGTGCTCATTCTCGACGAGCCGACTCACGGGTTGGATCCCGTGTGGACGCAGCGCTTCCGCGAGATCGCGGCCGAGCTCCGCCGCCCGGATCGCGTGATCTTCATGGCATCGCACAACCTCGATGAGCTGCAGCGCCTCGCGGATCGCGTCGCAATCATCGACCGCGGACGGTTGCAGCGCGTCGTGGTAACCAGAGCCGCGTCGGCCGTGCCGGACGACGGCGCGCGGGCGCCGTACCTGCTCGCAGTCGCTCGCGGTGCGGAGCTCGTCCGTACCGTCTTTCCCGACGCGCGCGCACGCGCGCGCGGCGAGTTCGAGCTCCCGCCGTCGGACCTCGGCGCGCTCAACCGCGGGCTGGCGGAGCTCGTCGCGCGCGGCGCGCTGGTCAGCCTGCTGACGCCGGTGCACACCGCGCTCGAGCAACAGTTCCGCGAAGCCGTGGGAGAGGAATCGTGACGACCACGCAGCGCACGCCGAGCCGAGCGAGGCTGGGCCGATACACGCTCTGGCACCTGCGCGACTACCTGCGCGAGAAGGGCGTCGCCACGCTCGTCACACTCTGCCTGCTCGGCTACCTCAACTACCTCTCCATCTCGCGCGCTCGAGCCTTGGGCGCCGGCGAAAACCTTCTCGACCAGGTGGCGGATCGGGCGTTCGTGAACTGGCTCGGGTCACTGGGCATTCTCGGCGTCCTGTTCGCGACCAACGGCATCGTCGCCGACGATCGGCGGCACGGCTACTACCGGCTCCTCTTCGCGAAGCCGGTCAGCGTCGTGCAGTTCTACGCGCACAAGTTCGCCGCGTACGGTGTCGGGTTCATGATCGTGGCGGCGCTCCTGCTCGGCATCTACAACGTCGCGGTCGAGCGCTTCTTCCCGGCGGCGCTTCTACCGACGCTCGGCCTCGTCTACGTCGCGCTTGGCGGGATCGGGTTCCTGCTCTCGGCGGCATGGCGCTTCGATTGGTTGTCGCTCGCGACGGTCCTACTCGGATCGCGCGTTGTATGGGAGCTATTCGGCGATGGCGCCGGGCCGGCCGGTGTGCTCGTCCGCCTCCTACCGCCCGTGCACCGCGTCGACGGCGTGTACGCTGCGGTGCGTGCGGGGGAGACGCTGCCGGTCGGCGATCTGATGTGGCTGGCGGCGTACGGAGTCGCGTGTTTTATCGCGGGGCTCGTCGTGGTGCGGTGGCGGCCGTTAGCCGCACAGTGACCGCTAGTTTAGAGTTTCGAGGTTCGAGTTTTGTGCGTCGGCCACTCGAACCTCGAACCTCGAAACTCTAAACTGCCTCGAATGACCCTCGTCGCACCCGCGCTGTCCCTCCCCCTTCTCGATCCCTCGACCGTCCACCGGACCGTTCTCCCGAACGGCCTCCGCGTCCTCATCCGCCGCGACAGCTCCGCCCCTGTCGTCGCGATCGTTACGCATGTCTGCGCCGGGTACTTCGACGAGACCGATGACGTCGTCGGCATCGCGCATGTGCTCGAGCACATGTACTTCAAGGGGACGCCGACGCGGGGCGTCGGGGAAATCGCGCGCGCGACGAAGGCCGTGGGCGGCTACCTCAACGCGGCCACGATTTACGACTACACGAGCTACTACACCGTGTTGCCCTCGTCCGGCTTCGCGACGGGGCTCGAGGTGCAGTTCGACGCCTACGCCAACTCACTCATTGACGCCGGCGAGCTCGCGCGCGAGCTCGAGGTGATCATCCAGGAGGCGAAGCGGAAGGCCGACAACCCGCACGCCGTGGCGATCGAGACGCTCTACGAGGTGCTGCACGACCGACACCGCATTCGCCGCTGGCGCATCGGGCGAGAGCCGGGGCTCCGTGCGCTGACGCGCGAGCATCTCCTCGCGTTCTATCGCAACTTCTATCGGCCGGGCAACACGATCCTCGTCATCGTCGGCGACGTCGATCCCGAGGATGCGTTGCGTCAGGTGGAGCGCCTATACGGCTCGCTGCGCGCGGGGAGCCCGACGCGCACACCGGGCCCGCGCGAGAACGGCGCCGGCGGGTTTCGCTATCGCGAGTGGGCGGGCGACATCGGCCAGACGCAGCTTGCGCTCGGGTGGCGAACTCCCGGCAGCGCGGATCCCGACACCCCGCACCTCGACCTGCTGGCGACCGCGTTGGGAACCGGGCGTGCGTCACGCTTGTACCGGGCGGTACGCGAGCGGACGCTCGCGTCGTCAATCGCGGCGTACAACTACACGCCGACGGAGGTCGGCGTCTTCGTCGTCCAGGCCGAGGCACCGCCGGCCACGGCGGCCGAGGCCGCGCGCGCGGCCTCGCATCAGATGCGTGCCGTACGAGCGGAGGGGCTTGGCGCGCTGGAGCTCGAGCGGGCGAAGCGCATCCACGAGTCGCGTTGGATCCGCCGCCTCGAGACCATGGAAGGGCAGGCGAATCACCTCGCCGAGTGGGAGGCGCTCGGTGACTGGCGCCTCGGCGACCGGTACCTCGAGCGGCTGCTGACGGCGACCGGGGAGCAGGTGCGGGACGTCGCGCAGCGCTACCTCGACCCCGACCGGGCCGGGTTCGTGGTGTATCGCCCGCAACCATCTCCGCCCCTCGCCGCCGACGCCTCCACGGCGCGCGCGCTCGTCACTGATGGACGGGCGGATCCGCTGCCGGCGTCCGGCTCGGCGGCGCCGGACGACGCGGCAGCGTTCGTCGCGTCGACCGCGCCGGTTTTCGAGCGCGAGGAGGCGGGCGTGCGCGTATACCGGACGAGCGCCGGCGTGCCGATCCTCGTGCGCCGCAAGCCCGGCGCGGGGCTCGTGCACCTGGGGATCTATGCGCTCGGCGGCGGCGCCGCCGAAGACGAGCAGCACGCGGGCCTGACAACTCTACTCGTGCGAACGGCGCTCAAGGGCACTGGCCGTCGAAGCGCCGTCGTCATCGCAGAGGAGGCGGAGCTACTCGGCGGGAGCGTCGGCGGCTCGGCCGGTGTGGAGAGCTTCGGCTGGTCGATCTCCGTGCCGGCGAAGCACGCGCGTGCCGCGCTCGAGCTGCTCGCGGACGTCGTCAGCGACCCCGTGTACCCGGCGGACGCGGTGGAGACGGAGCGAGCGGTCGCGATCTCGGACGTCGTCGCGCTGCGCGACGACATGTACCGGTATCCGATGCGCCTCGCCGGCGCGGCGGCGTTCGCCGGGCATCCGTACGGCGTGCCCGTTTCCGGAACCGAGGAATCGCTGCGGCGGATCAGCGCCACCGAGCTCCGCGCGTGGCACCGCATGCGTGTGCTGGAGGCGCCGTCGGTGATCGCCGTCGTCGGCGACGTCGACGCCGACGGCGTGGCCGCGCTCGCGGCTCATGCGCTCCGCGAGCTCGCGCCGGCGGACGCGCCGGCGATCGCGCCGCCCGTCTGGCCGTCGGCAACGTGCCGGTCGGCCGAGGAGCGTGACAAGGCGCAGACGGCCCTCGCGATTCTGTTCCCGTCGCCGACGCGCGACGATGACGACCGCTTCGCGGCCGCGATGCTGGCGGGCGTCGCGAGCGGACTCGGAGGGCGCTTCTTCGAGGAGCTGCGCGACAGGCACTCGCTCTGTTACACCGTGCACGCGTTTCAGGCGGAGCGACGGCTCGCCGGGACGTTCGGGGCGTACATCGCGACGTCGCCGGACAAGGAGCACGTCGCGCGCGAGGGATTGTTGTGCGAGTTCGACAAGCTCCGCGTCGCCCCGGTCGGCGCCGACGAGCTATCGCGCGCGCAGACCTACGCGATCGGCACGCACGCCATCCGGCAGCAGAGCGGCGGCTCTGTCCTCGCGGACGTCGTCGACGCCTGGCTCTTCGGCCGCCTCGCGGAGCTCGACGAGTTCGAGTCGCAGATCCGCCGTGTCACTCCCGAACGCATGCGCGCGGTGGCGGAGCGGTATTTCGACCCCGAACGGCGAGTCGAGGGGATCGTGAGGGGCGTGCAGAAGACGGTGTGAGAGATCACTTCCCGCTTCACCGCCGCGTGCGCGGCTGTCGACCCGTCGTCCTCCCCCGTGGCGCCGTGTCAGCGGGCGTGCGCCCGGGCGAGCCGGACGGTGCGTTCTCGACAGGCGTGGCGCCACCGCCGGTTGGCCCGGCGAGCGCAGTCACGCCCCCGCCCGGCGCCGCGGCTTCCTCGAGGCCGCGCTTCGCGCGCAGGACCGCGAGCGCGGCGGGGCGCAGGCGGCCGTTCGGCGCGCGCAGGCCGACGATCGCGCCGTAGTCGCCCGCACCGTTCACGATCAGGCCACGGATTACGCCGCGGCTTGTGGCCCAGGACATGATCCCGGTGAGCGCGCGCTCCTGACTCTCCTCCCCGTGCGCGAGCGGCAGCCCGCCGGCGGAGAAGACCCAGTGCTCCTTGCGCGGCCGTTCCGTCTGAATCCACCGATCCGCGGCGCGCATCGCCGCGTCCAGCGTCTCGGCGCCGCGCCGCGATGGGGCGAGGGAAAAACCGACGATGTCGATCGGCGATCCGGGCTTGACCGCCCACGCGTAGAGCAAGCTGTCCCGCGTCCCGAAGGACGACGCGGCGACGCCGACGCGCGTCCGCGGGCGCAGGCGCTTCGACAGCTGCGACGCGCGCGTCAGATAGTTCTGCCACGTCTCGACCGGCAGCAGCCCGAACGCGCGCGCGCCCGCCCCGTACGGATCCTCGGCCGGGACGAGGATGTCGGGGCGGAGCCGTCGAACCACTTGGTTGACCGCACGCAGTCGCGCGTCGACGTCGAGCTGTAACGGCCGCAGTGGTGGAATGAGCTTCCCCGGGTAGCCGAGTGCGACGATGAGGAGCGTACTGTCGGTGCGACGGAGTGGCTCGACGACGCGGGCGACAGAGTCGAGCACGGCGCCGATCGCGCCCTCCGGCACGACGACGATACTGACCGCATCGACGCCGAGCGTGTCGATGAGCGCGAGGTCGCTGCGAATCGCGCGCACCGAGGGCGGGCGCGCGAGGTCGGGCAGGATCTTGACGCCGAGCAGGAAGTCGCCGGCCGGCCGGTCGGCGATCGGCGCGTTCTCGTACTTGGCGTATGCGGGCACAGCGATCTGGCCACGCGGCAGGCCGACGGCGAGGAGCGTCGTCCACGCGGCCGCGAGGAAGGCGACGACGACGCGGAAGCCCGCCGTCAGCTCGCGCGCGGCGGGGAAAGCGGGCGAGATGATCGGGATGTTGAAGAAGAGCGGCGACGTGAGCGCGGCCGTCCCGGTGACGAGCGTCAGGGCGTCCGTCTGCGCGGCGAGCAGCACCAGCGCCGGCTCCGGCAGACCGACGCCGCGCGAGGCGAGGTAGCGGAGGACGACCGTCGCGCCGACGACGAGGTTGTAGACCGCGATCGGCAGCCCGACGAAGGTGTTGACGAGGCGTCTCGCGAGCGCGTAGATCGCCTGCACCGCGAAGAGCACCGCGGTGAGAGGCCACAGCCAATCGACGGCGACCAGCGCGCGGCCGGTGATGGCGCTCGACGACGCGATCGCGAGCGCCAGCGCGGGCGCGATGAGGAAGCCGGCGAGAGCGGTGATCGCGGCGAACGCGCGCGGGGCCTTCCGCACTTGGGAGATGCGGCCCGCGAGCGCGATGTTCCACGCGAGGATGACGAGTGTCAGCGCGAGGTGCGCGATCGGAAGCCACGTCCTCATGTGGCCAAGCTAGACGGGGCCCTCAGGGGCTGCAAGGCAAACGCCGACGGGCTAACATTTCACCATGCGTGCGCGTCCGCGACTCGGCGATCTTCCGAACGTGCTGTCGCTGTCGCGGATCCTACTCGCGGCGGGATTCGTCGCGGCCGACGGCGTCGTCCTGCGCGCGGGACTGATCGGCGCGGCGGGACTCAGCGACGTCCTCGACGGGTGGCTCGCGCGCCGGCTGAATGCGGCCACACGCTGGGGCGCGCTGATCGACCCGTTCGCCGACCGCGTCTTCGTGCTCGCCGCGACTGTCACGCTCGCGGCGAGCGGCGCGATCACCGCGTCGGCGGCGCTCGTGCTTCTCGCGCGCGACATCGCGACGGCGGTCGGCTTCCTCGTGGCGCTCGCCATTCCGCGACTGCGGCCGCGGGAGTTCAAGGCGCGCTGGCTCGGAAAGCTCGTGACCGTGCTCCAGTTCGCGGCGCTCCTGTGCGCGGTCGTGGCGCCGGAGCTCTTCGCGCCCTTGCTCGTGCTCGTCGGCGTGGGCGCCGCGTGGTCGATCGTCGATTATACCGTCACGTCGTGGCGCGCGCGCGCGGGAGCGGCTTGACTCGCGCCCGCGCGGCCATCATCGCCCTGGCCGCGCTCATCGCCGCGACGCCCGCGCGGGCGCAACGCCAAACGCGGCGGGCGCCCCCGCGGCCCGAGGTACGGGTGGACTACCTCGGCCCCAATCCGCACGTCCACGCCGGCGCGGGGGTCAACGTGCCCGTCGGAACGTACCTGCGCGTCGGTTTGCTCGGTGCCGGAGGCGCAGGCTGGCACGACGGTCGCGCGTTCGGCAGCGCGCGCGCCGACGTCATCGGCCGCTTTACCCTCGATCCGTTCCGCGAGCAGCGCTGGGGCCTCTCCGCGGGCGGAGGCTTGAGTGCGCGCTACGACCGCGACGCGTCACGCGTCCGCCACCGGTGGCGTGCGCTCGTCGCGGTAGTCGTCGACCTCGAGGGGCCGCGCGTCGGGTCGCTCGCGTCGGCGCTGCAAGCCGGCTTCGGTGGGGGCGCCCGTGTCGGACTCGTTCTGCGCAGGTCGGACGCCGGGCGCCGCTGAACGAAACGCCCCGCGCGTCAGTTCGCGCTGGGGCGTCGGTCTACCGCGAAGCGCGCGAGCGCGCGGCGGTGCGTACTGCCTCGTGGAACGCTCAGGCCGCCGAGGCGGCGTTCGGGTCTGCCTTGCGCTCCTTGGGCGGCTGTGCGAAGCGGGTACCGAGAACGCGCAGCTCGCGCAACTGGTCCGTGCTGAGCTCGGGATAGCGCTCCTCGAGGTACCGCATCGTCTCGTTGAACCACTCCTCGACGTGCTCCGGTTCGGCGCCGATCACGCCGCATCGGATGATGTGTTGGAAGAGCTCGTCGCGGGACTCCTCGAAGGGGGTCGGACCCGCGGGAGCCGGTGGTCGGCGGTTTCTCTGTTTTGCCATGTAGAAAGCGATAGGGATCCGGAAGCTGTCGATGATCAGAGGTCAGGCTGCGCCGTCTCACGCATCGCTCGTACCGCGGCGCGGACAACGCAACCCGCCACATCTGCCTACCAAGGGCATGGTGGCGAGGTTCCCTGAGATGGCGGATCTCACACGCCGACACGCACGCCGATGAAGGCGAGGATCAGGTTGGCCAGTGTGTCCGCCGCCTCTTCAGGAACGAGCCGGCCAGCGTTGGGCACGCGCACCAGACGGTTGTCCGGGAGCGTGTTCGCGAGCCGATCGGCGAACTTCGGGCCGAGCCACGCGTCTTGCTCGCCCCAAATGATGAGTGCCGGCTGCGCGATCGAGCGGAGGTCGACGTCCTCCATGTCCTCCTCGTCGATCGACCGGGCGAGGGTCAGAAGATGCTCGAGGCCTTCCTTCCCGACGTACGGCGCCAGGTATCGGGCGATCAACCGGTCGGGCATCTTCGTCTTGTCCGCCACGGCTTTCTCAAGCAGCTCCCGCAGGAGTGGCGCCGCGCCGAGGATTCCCCGCGAGATGCGCAACGCCTTCCAGAGCGTGTTGTTCTGAAGCTCCTCGACGTCGCCGGCAGGGATCTGGTCGAAGGCGATCGGGTTGATGAGCACCAGGCGCTCGACCCGGTCTGGCCGCGTCGCCGCGAGCTGCATCGCGATCGCGCCGCCGAGGTCGATGCCGACGACCGTCGCCGTCGGTAGCCGCAGTGCGGTGAGCGCCCGATCGAGGTACTCGGTCTGGGCGGCGATCCCAAAGTCCGCATCGAAGGGGCGATCGGACTCGCCGTAGCCGAAGAGGTCGACTGCGTACGCGGTCCGGTTCGCGAGCGCGATCTGCGGGGCGACGCAGCGCCAGAGGAAGCTCGACGTCCCGAAGCCGTGGACGAGCAGAACTGGCGCACCGCCGTGGCCGTACCGCTCCACGCTCATCGAGCCCGGGCCTACCGGGATGCGCAGCAGATCGGCGTCGATGGGAACCTCGGTGGCGTGCGGGGTGTGGAGAGAATGTATAGCGGAGCTCGGAGGGTTGGAGGTGAGAGCAAAGAGGAGGTAGTGCTCCCACTCCCTGTTCCCACCTGCAGTTCCGGGCTTGTTGCTTGCGCAGGTTCAGTACCGTCGTAGGTTTAGCCGGCGTTCCGCCGGCCTGTCCGGCGGTCCATCCGACGCCGACGGCCGAGCCGGACCGCTCGTGGGTGAGCGGCGTAGGTGCTTGGTCCAGATCCAATCCCGAGGCACGGTCATGTCGGAGTCGGAGCAGACATATGACGAGGGGCGGGCGCGCAACCTGGAAGCGCTCCTGCGAGCCCTCGCCGAACGAATCAGGGAGCTCGACGCCGAGGGGAAGCTCCTCGACCAGGCCGGCGAGCTGATGCGCCTGATTGGCGACGTCCGCAGCGAGCTGTTCCACTACGAAGTGCGCGCGACCTACGACACCCCGGAGGTCGCCGATAACCGCCGCATCGTCTCCGAGGCCCTGACGCAGCAAGAGACGACATGGGAAAAGACAGACTGGAATCGGGACGAGGAGGACGACTCGGAGTGGTGAGGCCGACGCCGAAAGCGTCCGTCAAGGGCGCGCGCAAGCGCTCGCCCAACGCGCTCTTTTACGCCGCGCTCGCCGTCCTCGCGGTCGCGGGCCTCGGCACGCTCGGCTACGTCGCAATGCGCGGCGGCAACCGGGACGTCGTTCAGCTCGACCCGAGTCTGCCGACCGTTCAGTCGGAAGGGTACGTCCTCGGTAGCCCGAGCGCCCCCGTTGAGGTGATCGAGTTCGCCGACTTCGAGTGTCCGGCGTGCGCCCAGTTCGCGACACTGCACGAGCCCGACGTGCGCAGCCGCCTCGTGCAGACGGGGCAGATCCGCCTGCGCTTCCTTGACCTACCGCTCGTCGAGATCGGTCACCGGAACAGTCCCACCGCATCGCTCGCCGCCGCGTGTGCGAACGAGCAGGGGAAGTTCTGGGAGATGCACGACGCGATCTTCGCGGTCCAGGACCGGTGGGCGACGCAGGCGACCCGCAACCCGCGGGGCGTCATCGATCCACTCGCGCGTGAGATCGGGTTGGACGTCGGCCGCTACGAGCAGTGCATGGCGTCGCAGAAGTTCCTCGCGAACATCCAGGCGCACCGACAAGCCGCGCAGCGATACAAGGTGCAGTCCACGCCGAGCTTCATCATCGGCGGGCGCGTCTACACGGGGAGCCTGCCGTACGATGAGTTCAAGCGGTACGTGGACCAGGCTCGCGCCGCCGACACGTCATCGAAGACGCCCGCGGCCGCGCCCGCACCGACTCGGTAACCTGCGGTGACCAAACGGATGCTCGCCGCGCTTGTCGCGCTGGCGGGTCTCTTCGTCGCGACGTACCTGACGCTCTACAAGCTTGGCCTGATCGGCACGCTGAGCTGCTCCGTAGGCTCGTGCGAGACCGTCCAGCTGAGCCGCTGGGCGACGCTCTTCGGCCTGCCCGTCGCGGCGTGGGGCGTCGGCTATTACGCCGTCGTCTTCGCCCTCGCCCTCGCCGGGGTCCACGGACGCCTCGTGGACTCGCGCCGCATCGCGCTCGCGCTCGTGCTGCTGACGGGGTGGGGGCTCATCTTCTCGGCCTGGCTGACGTATCTCGAGCTGTTCGTCATCGATGCGATCTGCCAGTGGTGCGTGGTGTCGGCGGTGTTGGCGGCGGCGTTGTTTGTGATCTGTTTCCTGGATTGGAGGGAGAGCCGAAAAGAGTTCCGAGTTCCCAGTTCCCAGTTCCCGGAAGACTACCCGGCGCACGACGCGAAGGCCGCGCACGAATCCGGTCGCATTGGCGAGTAATCGCCCCCGAAGGAAGAAAAGCGGCCCGCGGCGCAATGTCGCGGGCCTTTCTTCTCTCTTGGAACTGGAAACCCAGGAACAGGGAACCCGTGCGAAGACGTCGGCGCGCGCTTACGCCCTCCTCACCCTCTTACTCTCGGCCGCCTCGTTCAGCCGCAGCCTCGGCCGACCATCGTCCCCGCCTCCGTCCGCCTCGCGGGCGCGGCGCCGGTAAGGGACGAGGTCCTGGCCGAGCACCACCAGAGTGCGCGTGACGACGACGCTGGCCAGCGGCTCAGGGACGCCCATTTCGCGGATGTAGGTGTCGATCGCACGGTCGAAGGCCATGTCTTCGGCCAGCGTGTCGACGAACATCAGCGCGTTGTCGACGTGCGCGCGGATAATGCCTTCCTCGGCGCGCGCTTGCGCCAGGCGGAGCCGGCGCTCGGCGCCCGCGTCGAGCTTGCGCGAGAAGAGCGTCTCGGGGAAGACGCCTCGAATGAGGTTGCGGAGCATAGGATGGGGTTGGTTGCGCTCGATTGACTGGCAGGTGTTGGGCCAGGAAGGAGGAGGGAGGAGAGAAGGAATGAGGGGAGCGCTCCTCCCTCCCTCCTCATTCCTCCCTCCTGCTCATGCCTCCTGCGCCTCGTACATGTCCTTGAGCTTCGCGACCACGGTCGGGTCCGCCAGCGTGGTGGTATCGCCGAGGGTCCGCCCTTCGGCGATGTCGCGGAGAAGACGGCGCATGATCTTGCCGGAGCGTGTCTTTGGTAGGTCGGCGCTGAACAGGACGTCGTCAGGCTTCGCGATCGCGCCGATTTTCTCGGCTACGAAGTTCCGCAGCTCCTCGCGCAGCTCGGGGTCGTGCTTGAAGCCCTCGCGCAGCGTGACGAACGCCGCGATCGCCTGGCCCTTCAGCTCGTGCGCGCGGCCGACAACAGCGGCCTCCGCCACCGCGGGGTGCTCGACGAGCGCCGACTCGACCTCCATCGTGCCGATCCGATGCCCGGCCACGTTTAGCACGTCGTCGACGCGACCGAGGATCCAGAAGTAGCCGTCTTCATCGCGCTTCGCGCCGTCCCCCGGGAAGTAGAGGTCGGGTCGGCCGGGCCACTTGGAGAAGTACGTCTGCACATAGCGGTCGTCGTCGCCCCAAATGGTCCGCAACATCGACGGCCACGGCCGCGTCAGGGCGAGCAGCCCGCCGCCGACCGGGATGGGGCTGCCCTGCGTGTCGAGCAACTCGGCGGAGTAGCCCGGAAGCGGGATCGTCGCGCTTCCCGGCTTCGTCGACGTGACCCCCGGCAGGGGCGAGATGACTATCGCCCCCGTCTCCGTCTGCCACCACGTGTCGACGATCGGGCAGCGGCCGCGGCCAATCTGCTCGTGGTACCAGATCCAGGCCTCGGGGTTGATCGGCTCTCCGACGGAGCCGAGGAGACGCAGGCGGGAGAGGTCGTGCCTCGCCGGCCATTGGTCGCCCCACTTCATGAACGCACGGATGGCGGTCGGCGCCGTGTAGAAGACCGTCACGCCGTGTCGCTCGCAGATGTCCCAGAACCGATCCTTTTCCGGCCAATCGGGTGCGCCCTCGTACATGACGACGGTCGCCCCGTTGGCGAGCGGGCCGTAGACGACGTACGAGTGACCGGTCACCCAGCCGATGTCGGCGGTGCACCAAAAGACGTCGTCGTCCTTGAGGTCGAAGACCAACTTCGTCGTGATCGTGACCCCCGTCAGGTAGCCGCCCGTGGTGTGGACGATCCCTTTCGGCTTGCCAGTCGTGCCCGACGTGTAGAGGATGTAGAGCACGTCCTCAGCGTCCATCGCCTCGGG
>JBHELH010000215.1:0-11363 GCA_046263215.1 Gemmatimonadaceae bacterium
GCTGCGCAGGATGCGTACCCCGGGAAGAGCGGGCGGCGTTTACCCGGATGCGCCCGTTACGGTCGGGTCGACGGAGGTGAGGACGAGGCCGCTCGCGTATCCGTGAGCCCGCGCTCCGTTCAATCTTCGCGTGGCCTGTGGCCCATCCGTGTAGGTGCTCGGAATGGCGCGCCCTAGTCCTCACGCTCCTGCGGCTTGCGCACCCGGATGAGCATCCGCTGGGCGTGTCCGTCGACGAGGGACACCGCGACCGTGTGACTGCCGGGACCAAGGGCGAGGGCGATCTGGTCGCGGTCACCTAGCGGCGCGCCAGCGAGGCGGGCTGACGTGTCGATCTGCGCCGTGAACGCCTCCCAATCGTAGGGACGGCCGTCGACCGTGACGGCGACGACGTAGCGCGGTCGCCGCGGCGCGTCGGGCGGCAGTACGAGGCGCGTCTCGATGACCGCGAGCCCGCTGTCGACCTGCGCGGTCGCCGACTGCCCGGAGGCCACGCCCCACCACTGCTGCCGCTTCGCATACCGGTCGATCTGGATGGGCGGCACACCGGCCACCGGGATCGTCTCCCAGTCGATGCTCGCGGGGCCGACACGCGTACTCGCCGCCCAGCCGCCCATGAGCATCGCAGCGGCGAGCACGCCGACCGCGGCCCAGCGGGTGCGGCGCCAGTGGACGCGCTGCCGCCACCGTCCCCTGTTGATCGCCGGCCACACCTCGCGGCGCGCGACGTCGAGGTCGTAGGGGAAGTCGATCTCCGCCCACGCGTGCCCCGCGACGTTCACGCCCTGCAACGCGACCTGGCTGCATACCACTCGCGTCGCCGCGATGACCCAGGCCGTCTCCTCCTTGTTCCCGATCAGCTCCGTGGCCGCGCGCAGGATCGCCCGGGCGCCGTCGGCGTCGAACTTCAGCATGCCGATGCTCTCCCCGCGCGCGGCGCTCGCCGGGACGTCCTTGCCGATGTCGACGACGCGCCCGTCCTTGATGGCGACCTTCGTCTGCTCCCGGCCGCGTGACGAGGTCGAGTCGTAGGCGAGCACGTTACCCTTCTCCGCGAGCAGCCGATCGAGGATCTGCGGGTCGAACAGCAGGTCGCAGTTCAGGAGCACGAACGGCCCCTTGATCCACTCGCGACCGAGCCAGAGCGAGTAGAGACTATTCGTCTCCGCGAAACGCTCGTTGAGGATGAACTCCGCGCGGTCGCGGACGACCTTCTGCACCTCGTCGGCTTCATGACCGGCCACAATAAGCACGGGGCCGACGCCGTGGTCGGCGAGCGCCTCGAGCTGGTGCAGGATCAGCGGACGGCCGCCGACCTCGATGAGCGCCTTCGCCTTGCCGCCGGTGACCGGCTTGAGCCGGCTCCCGAGCCCGGCGGCGAGAATGACTGCCTGCATATCAGGTCTCCACAGACTGAAGTGGCGGTGACGGTACGAGCGCCGGCGCGTATGGCCCGCGATACTCGGCGGGCGTGCCGGCGAAGGTGACGCGCCCCTGGTCGATGACTAGGACCCGGTCCAGCCGGTCGACGAGCGCGTGGTCGTGGGTGATCCAGAACGTCGTTCGGCCGCTGGTGAGCGAGAGGAGGAGCGACGTCAGCTCCTCGGTCGTCGCGGGGTCGAGCCCGGTCGTGGGCTCGTCGAGCAGCCAGACGCGCCCGTCGCGCAGCAAAGCGCGCGCGATCGCGAGCCGCTGGCGCTCGCCGCCGGAAAGTAGTCCGCCGTTGCGGCGCAACGGGGTGTCGTAGCCCTGCGGCAGGCGCTCGACGAAATCGTGCGCTTTCGCGCGCGCCGCGACCTCGCGAATCGCCTCGTCGCTCGCCTGCGGCGCGCCGAGCGCGATGCTTTCGCGCACGGTCAGTCCCGGCAGGACGCTGTCCTGGAAGACGACGCTGAGCTGGGAGCGGAGCGACGCGACGGTGTACTCGCGCACGTCACGCCCGTCCAGCCGCACCGCACCCTCGTACGGGTCGGCGAGACGCAGCACGAGCCGCAGCGCCGTCGACTTGCCGGCGCCGTTTGGTCCGACGACGGCGACCCGCGTTCCCGCGGGAACGTGGAAGCTGCACCGGTCAAGTGTCCACTTGCGAGCGCCGCGAACCCGCTTGGGCGCCTTCGCTCGAACGCCGTCGAACACCAGCTCGCCCCGCAACGGCGGCGCGTCGACGGCACCGGGCAGGTCGGCGACGCGCGGCGTCCGCGCCGCAAGCCCTGCGAGACGGTCGGCAGACGCGCGGGTGCGCCCCAGACGCGCCGTCTCGCGGGCGAAGGACGCGAACGGCGCCCGCAGCGCGAGCGCGTACGTCACGAACAGCACGAGGTCGCCGGCGGTGAGCCGGCCCGCGAGCACGGCACGACCGCCGACGGCGACCGCCAGGGCGATCGTCGCGGCGAGCAGCGTCTCGACGCGAAACGTGAGGCCCGCCTCGAGTCGGCGCACCTTCTGTTCTTGCTTCAGACTCCGGCCGTTGCGATCACCGAACCGCCGGAGTGCCATGCTCTCCGCGGCCCCGTAGGCCTGGAGCTCGCGGACGCCGCGGAGCTGACTTTCCACCACCGCCGCAAGGCGGCCTTCCCTGCGCCGCTGCCGCCGCGCGGCTCGCGCGATCCGGCGGCCGGAGCGGCGCATCGCCAGGAGGGCGCAGGCGCCGCCGACGGCCATGACCAGTCCGAGTGTCGGCTGATGCCAGAGGAGGACGGTGACCGTGGACGCGAACAGGACCGCCGCGTACAGCGTCTGGACCGCGAACCCGTTCAGGCCGCGGCGCAGACGCGAGGTGTCGTACACCACGCGCGTCAGCAGCTCGCCGACCTCGCGCCGCTCGTGAAAGGCCAGCGGCTGCGCCATCAGGTGCGCGAAGAGCGCGGCTCGGAGGCGATAGGCGACGCGGTTGCCGAGCCCTGTAATTCGGAGCACGCGCGCGTACTCGACCGCGCCCTCGACGAGCGCGATTGCAATGAACGCGGCGCCGAGCACCAGGACGGCGGTCGCCGGCGCCCGCGTGACGAGGCCGACCGCGGCGCCGGCGTGATGTGTCCCCGCGAAGTAGTCGAGCATCCACTTGAGCGGCCACGGACGGAGGAGGTGGAGCCCGACGGCGCCGGCGCTCAGGAGGACGGCGGTCGCCGCCGCCGGCCCTTCCCCGCGGGCGTGCGGCCGCAGCAGCGCGAGCACTAGCCGCGACCGCGGGAGGAGAACCCGACTCTCCGCCACGCTAGGCGACCTTGGGGAGTCCGAGGCGCTCGCCCGCCCATCGGAGAGCGGCCTCGGTGGCCTGTCCGGGGTTGTAGAACAGGTCGCGCGCCATGGCCCGCCGCACGGGGCTCCCGTGCCGCGGGTGCGCGAGTGACCACCCGACTGCCTCGACCGCCTCGTCGGGCCAGCGCGTCGTCACTCCGCCCTTGCGTCCCCAGGTGTCGAGGTCGAGCGCCACACCCTTCCGCTGCATGCTCGCGAGCAACTGCGGCACATCGAGGAACACCATCGGCCGGTCGAGAAGCGCGTACTCGTTGGAGACCGAGGAGGCGTCGGTGACGAGCACGTCCGCCGCGAACAGGTAGGGCACCACGTCGTAGTCCCTCACGAGCTTCGTGTGCCGGTCGAGCAGCGGCTTCAGCCGCCGCGGCCAGTCCGTCGCCCGGTCGCGCGGGTGATCGTGGAGCTTGATGAGAATGTCGTACTGCCCTGTGGCCTTGAGACGTTCCAGGAAGGCTTCGCCCGTGTGCTCGAGCGAGTTGTCCTTCTGCCCGGTCGGCGCGTAGAGCACGACAGGCCGCCGCCCGGAGAGGCCGAGGCGCTGAAGGAGTGCGCGGCGGCTCAGCGTGCCGTTCACCAGCCGGTCGAGCTTGGGGAAGCCGACGTTCACGAGCCGCGGGTCGCCCTCACGCAGCATCTGCTTGTCGGTGAACAGCCGCCGCATGTACGGGCCGACCACGAAGAGGTGGTCGTAGACGAGCACGTCCCGCCGCACGGCCATGTTGCGGAACGAAACGCCGTGGAAGAGTTGGATCCGCGCCTTGTCCTCGCGGGGGAAGTAGCCCGACACGTGGGCGCAGAAGACGAGGTCGAACGACTGCGTGCGCATCTGGTCGAGCTCGAGGATCTGCGACCGTGAGACGCGGAACGGTGCGTAGAGCTGCGCGGCCGTGAGCGGGCCGTTCCCCTCGGCGTCGGCCTCGCGCCCGCCGGAGAGGAACACCTCGACGCCCTTGGTCCGCTTAAGCCGCTCGTAGAGCGGTTGAAAGCACACGAAGTGCACGGGCGCGTAGCCGGCGAAGAGGATCCGCTTCGGTGCGGCGCTGCGCCTGGTGACCCTCTTCGTCATCGGACGGCAACGTGCAGCGCGCACGCGGCGCCGCGGGTCTTCATGCTCTTCTTGTTCATGCTCAGCGTCACCTTCGTCTTCCAGTCGCTGCGCTTCGAGGAGACCTTGCAGCGGGCGCCGCCCGCGCCGGTCACCCACACCGCGTGGGCGCCGCCACCGTGCGTGGTGCAGCGGTCGGCCCGCCGGTCGGCGGCGGAGCATGCGAGGATCGCGCGCCTCTCCGGAATCATCACGGAGCATCGGCGCTTCGCCTTCGGTCCGGCAGTTACGGTGCACGTGAGCGTGTCCGGCCCAACGGGACCGCCGTCATGCGGCCGGCGGGCGGGGCTCGCGGGCAAAGCCAGCGCGAGCCCGAGGAGCATTGTGTACACCATGATTCGGCTCGGTAGTTGAATGAGTTGATGGGAATCAGAACTCGTACGAGAGCCGGAGCTTCGCGCGGTGCCGCTTGTAGTCGGTCTCGTCTACGGTCCCGGCGACGTCGCTCGTGCGGTTCAGCGACTGACCGGTCGTCTCCGCGGCCGCAGTGAGTCGAACGTCGCGCGTCAGCCGAACGCCGAGCTCCGCGCCGAAGTCGTTCCGCGACGTCCGGCGGCCGTTGTTCGATACGTCGTAGGCCTCGGTCGAGGTGTTGCGGCGCCGCACGTGAGCATAGGCGACTGCGAGGGTCGCGCGGTGGGGAAGGTCGAAACGCATCGTACCGCCCAGGCTGTGCTCCCGACGCGAGTGATCGGCCAGCTCGTTCGCCCGGGCGCTGACGTCGTTGCTCGAACCGTTTCCGTTGAAGTCGCGGCCGAAGTCGACCTCGTCGAGCAGCATGACCTCGCGCGCCGGCGACGCGGAGAGCGACTCGAACCCGTAATCCAGGTCGAGCGCCATGCGCCGCGTCAGATCGAGGAACAGCGACGCCCGAGCGGTCGGGCCGCTCATGTCGCGCGCGGCGAAGGGGGCGTCGTATACACGGCCGTAGTACCCGGCGGTGAACTCCAGCTTCGCACCGAAGGGACTCTTCTTCGTCGACTTGTCGAGCCTGAACCGGTAGGCGGCGGATAGCCCGGTCTCCCGGTAGATGGCCGGCGCGTAGACGCGCTCCGCCGGCGCGATCGAGCCGTCGCCATTCGCGTCGACCGCGTCGGCGAGGTAGTTCCGCTTGAAGTAGCTCGGCGTCATGCGCGCGCGGAACTCGGCGCGGCTCCCGCGCGGCAACTCCTGTTCGACGGACAGCCGGAGCGTCGTGTTCCGCCGCTCGGCGTTGATGGCGTAGAACTCATACGCCGCCGCCGGCGTAATCTGGAGCGGCTGTCCTCCGATGCCGGCGCCTTTGATCACGAGTGCGCCACGCGCCGTCGTGATCACGTCGCTCGCGCTCTTCATGCCGGTGTACCGTCCGCTCGCTTCGTCCGCGGTCGACGGAGCGCCGACATCGTCGCGCTTCCCCGGCGAGAGCAGGTAGACGTTGTTGTCGAACTCGGTCTCGCTCGCGACCACCGGCGAGAGGCGCCAGCGGCCTTTTGTGGTCGCCGGCGGGTTGGGCTCGAGGCGCTGCGCGCGCGCCGTCGGCGCGGTGATCGCCAGAACGACGAGCGCGAGGACAAGGGCGCGCGGGCGCGCCGTGTATAGGCAGCTGGGCATTGCTGGCCCCTGAGTGTTCGAGGTGGATACCGGTCTGATGACCTCTCGAATGCTGACGGCGGAGCGAACTCGCCTGTAACCACGGGCGCCTCGGTCAGGCCGATGAGCAAACGCTGAGGGGAGATCGTGGAGGCGTGGCATAGTTATCGGCCGCCGCCTCTCGGCCCCGCCGACGGCGTTTGGCGCGCCGGCACGGTGCGCGCCATCCAGGCGAGGACCGCCTGACGCTCCGCGGCCGCACCGAGCGACTCGTAAAGCGCTGCCGCGGCCTCGGCGTCGGCCCGAGCGGCCGCCCGCGCGCCGGCCGCCGCCCGCAGCTCTGCCCGCACGCGAAGAACTTCGGCCTCCACGAGCGCGCTCCCGTGCGCCCGCGCGAGCTCGATGGCACGCTCGAGCGCCTCGCTGGCTGCGTCGGTCTTGCCCTGCGCCAGGGTCGCGGCGCCGACGAGGCGTAGGGCGTCGGCCTCGCGGATCCGGTCGGGAAGCGCCGCGAAGTCCGCCGCCGCCCTGCGCGCGCCCACTTCGGCCAGGCGCGCGTCCCGCGCGCGGAACGACAGCTCGGCGCGTCCCAAGCGCGCGAGGGCGACCAGCGACGCGTTACGAGCCTCGCGCGCGTATGCGATCGCGCGTCGCTCGCACTCCTCGGAACGGTCGAGCTGCCCGAGGTCGCGGCACGAGATCGCCATGTTATGGTAGCTCTCGGCGAGTCCGACGAGGTGCCCGAGGCGCTGGTACGCCGGAATGGCGAGCTGGTAAAGCGCGAGCGCTTCGTCGCGCCGGCCGCGGATGTTCGCGATCGCGCCGAGGTTGTTGGTCGCGCGGGCGATGAGCAGGTCGTCGCCGTCTTGACGGCCGAGTTCCAGGGCGCGGCCGAACGTGCGCTCGGCTGCGTCCAGAGCACCCAGCTCGACCTCGGCGACCCCGAGCTGGTTCACGGCGCGGCGCAGTGCCGCGCGGTCGCTGCTCCGCTCGAGCGCCGGCAGGATCTCGGTCAGCCACATGCGCGCCTCGCGGGGGTGACCCGTGCGAAGCTCGGATTCGCCGCGCAGCGCGGCGAGCTCGGGGTGCGCGCGCGCTGCGTCGCCGTGGTCGCGGAGCAGCGAGCGGACCTCGTCCCACGCGCCGGTTAGGCGGCGGGCACGGGCGGTCGCGAGCAGGCCCTCGATCTGACGCGTCGCGGTCATGCACGAAGCCCGTCTCAGTAGGCCAGGGCGTAGCCGCTGAACCCGAGGATGTCGGCTTCGACATCCTCGAGGTCATCGAACACGACGCTCGCCACCTTGTACCACAGCTGCCCGGGCGCCTCTTGGCGCCAGACCGATAGCTGCGTCTCAAGCGACAGATCGCGGTCGTCGACGTCACCGTCGCCGTCGATGTCGTCGTCGGCCTCGCCGTACTCGATCCGCAAACGTGCGGGGCTCTTGGCCGAGAACCGCAGCCCGGACGGCTGGAAGTCGAAGACCATCCGCACGGGGTCGACGACGCGGACTGTGATCAGGACAGAGTCGCCGACGGCGAACGCCGAACCGTCAGGCCGGCGCTCGAGCGCCGCGGCGGGAACGGACAAGCGGAGAAAGTCTTCCATCTCCGACGATCCGGGGCTCGGCGCGTAGCGCATCCGGACCTCGCGGTCCTCGCCGCGCTTGGCCCAGAAGCTCACCACCGTGTCGGCGATCGCCGGCGCGCCGGGCGCCGGTCGGAGAAAGTTCAATGCCTCCGATGGCCGCGCGACGTCGGGGGACGTGGCTTCGTTGCAGCCGATGAACAGGACGATCGGCGCGAGTGCAAGCAGGGCGAACTTGAGGGGCCTATTCACAATCCACCTCGCTGTCGTTGGTGAGGTCGGAGTGCGTGTCGAGCGTTGCATCGAGCACCCGTTGAAGTCGCGATCGCGAGATCCCGAGCCGGCGCGCGGCCTCGCTCTTGTTCCCGCCGCAGAACTGCATCATCGCCTCGACGGCGGCGCGCGTGATCTCGGCGAGCGTGGCCGGGAACGGGATGCTCCCGTCGACCGGCCGCGGCGGGCTGTCGTCGTCCGCGAAATCCTCCGCGTCGAGCGTCTCCTTCGGCGAGAGGAGGAGCGTACGCTCCATGAGGTTACGGAGCTCTCGCGCGTTCCCCGTCCAAGCACGGGCGGCCAGCGCCCGGGCGGCGTCGGCCGAGAGCGTGGGCTCGGCGAGCCCGTACTCCTCCGCGACGCGGCCGAGGAAGTGCCGCGCCAAGGCCGGAATATCCTCGCGCCGCGCGCGGAGGGGCGGGAGCTGTATCGGCATGACGTTGAGCCGGTGGAACAAGTCTTCGCGGAACTCGCCACGCCGCGCGGCCGCCGCCAGGTCTACGTGCGTCGCCGCGATCACCCTCACATCGATCGGGATCGCGTGCGTGCCGCCGACGCGCCGAATGCTCCGCTCCTCCAGCGCGCGGAGCAGCTTGCCCTGAAGCTGGAGCGGCAGGTGCCCGACCTCGTCGAGAAGCAGTGTGCCGCCGTTCGCCAGCTCGAAGAGCCCGGGCTTGGAGACCGTGGCGTCGGTGAACGCGCCTTTCTCGTGCCCGAAGAGCTCACTCTCGAGGAGCTGGTCCGGGATCGCCGCACAATTGACGTCGACGAACGGGGCTTCGCGCCGGGGACCGTTGTAGTGGATGGCGCGCGCGACGAGCTCCTTGCCGGTGCCCGTCTCCCCCGTGAGGAGGACCGTTACAGCCGCGTGCGGAATGACCCGCGCGGCTCGCTCGAGCGCCGCCCGCAGCGCAGGGCTCTCGCCGAGGATGCCGTCGAAGCGGTACTTCGCTGCTTCGCTGTCGGCGAAAGCGCTGCCACGCCGCCGCTCCTGAAGTCGCTCGGCACGCTCCTGTACCCACGACCGGAGGAGATCGTAGTCGTCCGGGAGAGCGAAGTACGCGGCCGCTCCCGCCCGCACGACCGCCGACGCCAGCCGGTGGCTCTGGAGCGCGCCGACTGCGGCGATTTCCATCCGTCCGCCGGCCGCCTCGAGGAACGCCGACTCGAGCTTATCCTCTGCGCCACCGGCGGCGATCACGCCGACCGCGCCGCCCAGCCGGTCGAGAGCGGCCGGATCCGGAACGGGGCTGAGTGTCAGCCCGCACTCGGAAGCCAGAGCTGGCCAGGTCGATGAGAATGAGTCACTGAGGGAGAGCACGGCGAAGGTCGGCGAGAAAGGGAAGGGACGCACGGGAGGAGGAGACCCTCTTCCGGCAGGCCCCGGCGTGAGCTTAGGGGTGGGCGTCTTCGACGCCGTTGGTGTCGTCATCCTCGAATGCCTCGAACGATCGCCCGATGTTCTCCACCGATGACGAGCGGCCGGCCGTCGTTGAAACCGCCGACATACCGCCTCGTTCGAGGCTGACCGCGGCGCGGACCGACGCCGTCGTCGGCCCGCCCGCAGTCGGGAGTGCACGAAGAGCCTTGGTTACTGCACGCTGACGGGTTCGACGTCGGTCTTCACCGTCACGCGCATGCGCGAGCCGAGGATGCCGCCGGCGACGTCGACCTCGTTGTACCGGGAGACGGAGATCCTCTGATCGGGCCGCGCCGGGTTGAAGGCGCCCCCGATCGTGAACGCCCCGGTATCGGGGACGGCGAACGGCCCGAAGTCGCGGTTCTCGACCTCGGCCACCTTCGCGCGCGACGGCACGCTCCAGCGCACGGTCATGGGCTGATCAGCCGTAGCGGTCGAGCCAGTGGAGGGCGAACTGATCGCGTGGACGCCGGGCCCGCCGAGGACGACGCCCCGCACGTTGTCGGAGCCGCGGACCACGTCGAGCCGGAAGTCGCCGCCGGGGAAGTCGAGGCGGCTGGCGAAGTAGTCGCCGGTGCCCACGCCCGTCTCGGCGAGGGTCAGGGTGCCGAGGACCGCGTTCTGGATGGTCACCGAGGCACCCGAGACGCGGGCGCCCGCGGCGTCACGCACGCTAACCGAGTAGTCGGTGCGCATGCTGCCGGTGCCGCCGCTCGCGTCGATGTCGGCAACAACCCTGAGCGTGCTCGACCCCGTGCCGGGGTCGTTCCGGGTTACGGCCGGGCCAAGGGAATCGCCGCAGGCGGCAGCTCCGAGCGTGGTCGCCGTGAGCACCGCGATGGCGGCTGTGCGAATGTGACGCATATGACGGAGTCTCCTGTTTCGCGTTGGAGGGAGCACAGTGCAGCGTCGGCGCGGCTGCCCGAGTGGCCCAGCGGGCCGCGGAGGGCGAGCAGCACCCTCGGACTCGTGCACGTGCGAGGTGGGGAGAGCCGGGATCGAAGCTTCCGGCGCTCCCTAGGAAAGGCAGGACTGGTGCCGGTTCGCGTACGGGCGACGGTGCCGAGGATAACTCGCGGCGCTACAACGAGTTCTCGGTCCGCGACCTTTCTGCCTGGGTGCTACGCCGGTGTCTCATTTCGATGCAGCACTGCGCCGCAGTGCTGCAGCGGCCGAGGAGAACTCGACCTCGTCGAGCGCCCGCGACATGCTTTCGGCCGGTGAGCGCGCCGAGGGACCCCACTCGGCGCTTCGCTAGCCCGCGGGGACTGATTTCTCGTGACGGCGTGGCTCGAGGGACACCCAGATCTCGCCGGCGCGCTCCTCGGCGTGGTACGTCGCGATCCGCTCCTTGGCCGGTCCTGCCCGCACCTCGCCGGAGCGTGCATCGAATTGCGAGCCATGCCACGGACACTGCACCGTGCCGCAAATCAGGACGCCGTCGGCGAGGGAGCCGCCGCGGTGGGTGCAGCGGTCGTCGAACGCGACGTAACCCTCCTCCGTACGCGCGAGGACGATCCGCCGGTCGCCCGCGCGGACGAGCTTCATCTGATTGACGCGGAGCTCGTCTGAGCGGGCAACTACCACCGCCTTGCCGGGCGTCGCGTCCACCGATTCCTCGCGCCACTTGCCGGCGCCGGCGTAGCGGTGGTCGACGCCGATCTGGTTGCGGTTCACGAGGACGCCGCCCATCCACCCGCCAGCCCCGAGGAGCGCCGCACCGAGAGCTTCGAGCACGAGCTGAGGTGCTCCCGGCATCGCGTCGAAGCTGCCGCGCATCCACCAGGCTGCCGCGAAGAGCACGACCGCCGAGAGGTTGGCGAGCATGTGCCGCGTCGCGCGTCGCTTCCCGGTGCTCCGCGGCGGGACCGTGTACACGTAGTCGATGAAGCCGGGCACGGCGGCGACGAGCGCCATCACGATGCCCGCCACGGCGAGGTGCGCGCCGACGGACCACCACATGGGGCGGCCGGCCAGGCGACCGACGGCGTCGAAGAGAAAGGCTCCGCACAGAAACGCGAACGGAAACGGGATGAGCGCCGGGTGGATGGGATGCCCCTTGAAGCTCGCCTTGCTTCTCACCGACGGGCCTCCGGCGCCATGTCGATCGCCGCAGCCGCGGGCAACTGGTCCCCACGCGTGCCGCCAAG
>JBHELH010000216.1:0-18663 GCA_046263215.1 Gemmatimonadaceae bacterium
ACACCGGAGCGCGTTACGATGAGAACGAAGGAGAAGCCGAAGAAGCAGCCGGCGCAGGAGCCGATGGGTATCGTCATCTCCGAAGGGCCCACACGCGAGACACCGCCACTCATTTCCGCGTATGTCTGGGGCCCGGCGCCAAAGCAGGAGCGTCGTTCGCGCGAGCCAGGGCCGGCGTGAGCTTCTAGTGCCCCTGCGCCGCTAGCGCGCCGGACGACAGCGCGACCGTACTGAAGTGCGACGGCGCCGCCGACCCATGCTGGGTCGGCGGCGCCGTCGCACTTCAGTACGGTATGCGCCTTGCGCCTTGTTCAATGACATGGATCAGGCCGCGGCGTGGGAGCACGAGCGGCAGGCCCTCCTCGGCCGCCGAATCTCCGAGCTCGGCCTCTCGATTCGCGGCTCGCGCATCGAGCGGCTCATGCAGCAGCTGTACGCCGAGCTCGAAGCGAAAGGACTCGCCTTCCGCCCGCCGGTGTACCTGAGCGATCAGTGGGGTTGCCCCGACGCGACCCCACTCATCGGCGTGCCGTTCTACCTCGCCGACCCCCGGCTCGAGCGCATCGAGGCAGAAGTTGCCGGCGGCGTGGAGGGCGACGTCGAAGCCATGCGCTACCTTCGTCACGAGGCCGGGCACGCGTACAACTACGCATACCGATTGTACGATCGTCCGGACTGGCATCGCACATTCGGGCCGTACTCACGCCCGTACCGCGACCGCTATCACGTCGACCCGTTCTCGCGGGAGTTCGTTCGTCACATTCTCGGGTGGTACGCGCAGAAGCATCCCGATGAGGACTTCGCGGAAAGCTTCGCCGTCTGGCTGACGCCGGCCGTCGACTGGCGACGCGAATACGCCGGCTGGCCCGCCCTCAAGAAGGTCGAATACGTCGACCGCGTGATGGGCGAGCTGGCGGAGGTCGTGCCCGAGGTTCCGACGCCGACGGAGGACGACCTGCCGGTCGAGGCGATGCACTACACGATCGCCGACCATTACCGCGAGCACACTGAGTCGCTTCCCCTCATCGATCGGTCGCACTTCGACGGCGACCTGCGAACGCTGTTCGCGAGCGTGGAGGAGGCACCGTCGACCGAGGCGGCGCAGTCCTTCCTGCGCCGCCACGAGCGCGAGCTCGTGTCGCGAGTGTCCTACTGGACCGGCGAAAGCGCGACGGTGGTGCGCGCGCTGTTCGAGCTGCTGGCGGAGCGCGCCGACGCGTTGGCGCTGCGCGTTTCCGGGCTCGAGGCGTCGACGCTCATCGAGCTGACGGCCTTCGCGACGGCCGTGATCATGAACTATCGCTACACGGACGCTTTCGACGGCGGCCGCACGTCCGTCGGCGCGGCGGCGGAGCCGGCCGACGCCTTTCGCCCCGACGGGCAGTCGGCATGAAGGTTGTCGTGCTGCACACGGCGGAGGCGTTGGACCCGCCGCCGGATCCGGTGATAGAGCAAATACACGCGGCGCTAGCCGCGGCGGGGCATAGTCCGTCGCTCCTTGCCGTGGGCTCCGACGTGGAGCCGGTGGTCGCCGGCCTGCGCGCCGCGGGGCCGGACCTCGTCTTCAACCTCGCGGAGTCGTTCGGCGGCAAGAGTGCGCTCGAATCGAATGTCGCGGCGCTACTGAACCTTCTCGGCCTCCGGTACACGGGATCGAGCCCGGCGGGCCTGCTCCTGGCCGGCGACAAGAGTCTCACGAAGAAGATCCTGCGCTTGCATGACATCCGAACGCCGGAGTTCGCGACGTTCTACCGTGGCGCGCTGGATTGGGCGGGAGATCTCGCGTTCCCGGTCATCGTGAAGCCGCCCCAGGAGGATGCGTCGATCGGAATCAGCTCGTCATCCGTCGTTGGAGACCTCAAGGAGCTGTTCGGGAAGATCGACGAGCTCCAATCGCAGTTTCAGGCGCCAGTGCTTGTCGAGGAGTTCGTCGACGGGCGGGAGTTCTACGTCGGCGTTCTCGGAAACGTGAGTCCGGAGGCGTTGCCGGCGATCGAGCTGGACTTCTCGGCGTTGCCATCGGGACGACCGCGGATCGCGAGCTGGGAGGCGAAGTGGGGGACCGACGGCCAGGGCGCCGGCGAGGAGTTCGCCGGCACGAAGTCGGTGTTCCCCGAGGGGATTGAGCCGGAGCTGGTAGCGCGGATGCAGACCGTCGCGGTCGAGTCCTTCCAGGCGCTGCGGCTGCGCGACTACGCGCGCATCGACCTGCGCGTGACGGAGAGCGGCGACGTGTATGTGATCGAGGTGAACCCAAACTGCTACCTGGAGCGCGAGAGCGAGTTCGCGCGCGCGGCCGCGCGCTCGGGGCTCACGTACGAAGCACTGATCTCGCGGATCGTGGACCTGGCGTCGGCGCGTTACGCGCGTTGAAGGCCAGGTTGGTGAACGCGAGAGGGGCCGACGCTTACGCGCCGGCCCCTTTTCCTGCGAAACTCGCTCGTTCAGCGCGAGCTCTTACGGCCGCCCGATTTCCGGCGCCCACCAGACTTCCGGCCGCCGGATTTCCGACCGCCGGATTTGCGCCCGCCGGACGACTTCCTGCCGCCACCCTTCCGAGCGCCGCCACGCTTTCTTGCAGCCATGGGTCGATTCTCCGTCATTGGAGTGATTCTCTCGACCGGTCCCCCGGTGGACCGGTGAGACAGCGGCCGTCGCCGAAGCGCCCGTCCGCCGCTTCGCGAACCCGGGAACGGGCCCGCGCAGCCGCTTACCGCCGACGTTAGCCGACGGCATGCACGATGGTGGTGCAACTGGTGAAGCTGACGTGAGTGCAGGCGCGCGCATCAGCCGAGCGAGCGGCGAGCAGCGCGACGTTTGCGAATCGTGTTTGGGATCCGCGGGCGAGAGTGGCCGACGGCGGGAGGGGAGGCGGGACTGCGGTCGCACGCCGGGGGGTGCTGCGGGCGGCGATGTCGAGGTGTACGGTTGCCGAGGATTGTCGTGACGCGGGGTGTCGGTATCGACTCACGCGGTCCCCTCGAACTTCCACCTTGTTGTGAACGCGAATATAGAGTTGCTCCGTATCCGGTGCAATAGCGCGTCGCGGCGTTCGCGTTGCAGCTTTCGTTCCCGAACGATGAACGGCGACCCTTCCCCCCCTATTTCGTCGGTGTCAGGTTTCAGGTCGCGCGGCGAACGGATCACGGCATCGCGCCGCCAATCCATCGCCACCTGGAGCGATGCGCGCTTGAAAGCTCTTGTGAAAGAGTCGGCCGGACCGGGATTCCAGTTGAAGGACGTTGCAGAGCCGGCGATGCGGGAGGACGAGGTCCTGATTCGCGTGCGGCGTGCCGGCATCTGCGGTACCGACGTGCACATTTACGATTGGGACGCGTGGGCGCGCGGTCGGGTAAAACCGCCGGTCGTGGTCGGACACGAGTTTGCCGGCGAAGTCGTTGGCGTCGGGCGCCTCGTGACCGACGTGCGCGAGGGCGACCGGGTGACGGCGGAGGGCCACATCGTCGACGGCCGCTGCCCGCTCTGCCGCACGGGCAACGCCCACGTCTGTCCGCGCACGCAGATCATCGGTGTGGACCGTGACGGCTGCTTCGCCGAGTACATCACCATGCCGGCGACGAACGTCTGGCACCTCGATGACGGCGTCTCGCTCGACGTTGGCGGCATTCACGACCCCATGGGCAACGCGTTTCACACCGCGCTGACGGCGCAGATTCCCGGCGCGACGGTCCTCATCACGGGGTGCGGCCCGATCGGGTTGTTCGCGGTCGGGATCTGCCGGGCCGCCGGCGCCTCGCACGTCATCGCCTCCGACGTGAACGAGCGGCGCCTCGCGCTGGCTCGGCGCATGGGCGCGCACGAGACGGTCCGACCGGAAGGCGCGGGCGACGCGGTGCGCCGAGTGACCGGTGGCCTGGGCGTCGACGTCGTTCTCGAAATGTCCGGCGTCCCCTCCGCCGTCCACCAAGCGTTCGAGCTCGTGCGCGTCGGCGGGCGAGTCCAGATGCTCGGCATCCCGGCGAAGCCGATGGACGTAGACTTCGCTACGGAAGTCATCTTCAAGGGAATCACCATCTATGGTGTCGTCGGACGCCGCATGTACGACACGTGGCTGCAGATGACGCAGTTCCTCCGCGCGGGCCTCTTCGATCCCACACCCGTGATCACTCACCGCTTTCCGCTCGCCTGCGCGGACGAGGCGATCCGCGCGATCAAGTCCGGCGAGGCGGGGAAGGTCATCTTCGAGATCGCCTGACCGGAGGCGCACCGTGGCCCACAACACCGGCTTCGCAACCGCGCTCGACGCCGCGCTCGATCAGTTCAAGCGCGACAGCGTGTACAAGCGGCTCAATTACCTCGACTCACCACAGTCCTCGCGCGTGCAGATGGAGGGGCGCGGGGAAGTCCTCATCCTCTCCTCGAACAATTACCTCGGCCTCTGCGACGAGCCGGCCGTCGTCGATGCGGGCGTCGACGGGCTCCGGCGGTTCGGCGCCGGCACGGGGAGCGTCCGCTTCATCTGCGGCACGTTCACGATTCACCGGGACCTCGAGGCAGCACTGGCAGCCTTCGTGGGGTGCGAGGCGTCACTGAGCTACGTCTCGGCTTGGAACGCGAACGAGGGCCTCACGGCAACGATCATGGAGGAGGGCGACTTCGTCGTCTCCGACGCTCTCAACCACGCCTCGATCATCGACTCGATCCGACTGGCGAAGTCGATCACCAAATGCTCGGGCGCGGTGTATCGGCACGGCGACATGGACGATCTACGCGCGAAGCTCGCCGCCAACCGAGCCGCGCGCCGGAAGCTGATCTGGACGGACGGCGTCTTCTCCATGGAAGGGGCGATCGCCAAGCTGCCCGACATCCTCGAGATCGCCCGCGAGTTCGACGCCATCGTGGCTGTGGACGACTCGCATGCGACGGGAGTGCTCGGCGAGACGGGCCGCGGGACGGCAGAGCATTACGGCGTCCTCGGTGAGGTGGACATCATCACGTCGACGCTCGGTAAGGCGCTCGGAGGCGCGGCGGGCGGCTTTACCGCTGGACCGGAAGCCCTCGCCGACTTCCTCACCCAGCGTTCGCGCCCGCAGCTATTCTCGAACGCGCTGCCACCGACGGTAGCCGCGAGCGCATTGGCCGCCGTGCAGTTCGTCGAACAGCATCCGGAGCGCGTGCGCACGCTCCGCGAGAATGCCAACTACTTCCGCGCCGCGATCACCGAGGTTGGGTTCAAGCCGCTGGCGGGCGACACGCCGATCGTGCCGATCATCGTGGGTGAGACGGCGGCGGCCATCCAGATGAGCAACATGCTGCTCGACGAGGGCGTATTCGTCACCGGCTTCGGATACCCGGTCGTCCCACAGGGACAAGCGCGCGTCCGGTGCCAGGTCTCGGCGGCGCACACGCAGCGCGACCTCGATGAAGCGGTCGCAGCGTTCAAGAGGGTCGGACGGCGACTTCGACTGATCTAGGTTCGGCCCATTCAGGCCGGCGCTGATCCATCTATGGTTGTCAGGCCGTGACCCGCGCGTTTCTGGCACCGGACGGCAATGATCAGCCGTTTCCAGCTCGCCACGTCTGCGCCGCCGACCTGGGCGACTACGGCCGAGCAGCGGTGGCCGGCCAGCATCCAAGGCACCAGCCAGGCGTTGAGATCCGGCGACAGGTGACCGACAACATCACCGCCACGGGCATGCACCCACACGCTTGGCTCGTCGATTCCTGGCGGGTCGGGAACGAGAATGAGCGGGTCGCCAATCCGCAGACGCTGAACGACCGCGGATCGTCTGGCGAACACGGTCCCGTAGACCGCCGTACGGAACTCACTCGATTCGGGCAGTATCGCAGCCATCCAGGCCTCCGACCGGCACAGTAGGTTCGCGGTCGGGAAACGGGCAAGCGCTAGAACGAGCTCGGCCGTTACCGGACGCTGGTTCCCTCGTCCCCAGCTTGAGGCGGCGTGCGCCGCGGCTCGGTAACCGGTCCCGACGGGTTCCTACGATCAAGGTCTCCCACATGCGCACCATCCGTGGCCTGGCGATCGCCATCGCCGCTCTGGCCTTCCTGCCGGACCTTGGCAGCGCCCAGCTGGGCCGCCGCTTCGAGAACGCCTGGTTCTGGGGCGGCAAGGGCGGCCTGCTAGTTTATTCGACGGTCGCCGAGCCGAATAAGGCAGCGATGGTATTCGGTGCGGAGTGGGTGATCACGAGGCGCCGAGGCGGCCTGTACGTCTCGGTCGATCACGGCATCATGACGGAGCGCGTTCAGTACCTGAACGCGGATATGTTGCCTGACACGTCGATCGCGGACATCGAGATGAAAGACATCCGACGCTACAACATGGCCGCGATGATCTTTCCGGACATCGGGCGCTGGATCCGGCCCTACGTCGGACTCGGAGCGTCGCTCACGCAGGTGGCGCGCGCGACCAACCTGAACGCCTACACGTCGACGGACGAGGAGCTGAGCACTGAAAGCCTCATCTCCGACTACAAGGCGACGCTGTCCCCCCTGAGCATCGTCGGCGTCCAGCTCCGATTGCCACTGGCGTCGGTCTTCGCGCAAGGGACGGCAATGGCGACGCCGCAGCGGTTCTTCCTGCGCGGCGCGAACACGTTCACGTACTCGGTCGAAGCAGGCATCCGATACAATATCGGAAGCTCGATCGAGCGGTAGCCGACAGCCCACAGGGAGCAGACTACCGAGCGAGATTCGCTCCGCGACGCGCGGAGCGGCCGGATACGAACGCGCTGTCGGTGACCAGCCACCGCAGCGGCCAGTCGGCGGCCTTGCTGATCCCGACGCGGCGGGTAACCGTCACCGCGTCCTCCGGCACGCGACGGCCCCGACGCACGACCAAAGGCGGGGCTTGAAGCGGGAGCCCGTTGTGCGCTCCGGTGATGCCGAGCGCACGACACAATCGAGCCGGCCCGCTCGTCAGCTCCTCGATCCGGCGCACGCCGGGACGCCGGCGTCGCATGAGCTCAACCCCCTCGAGCGGCTCGAGCGCACGAACGAGTACGGCGCTCGGCAGTCCTTCATCGCGCGTCACCGCGTTGACGCACCAATGCATGCCGTAGATGAAGTACGCGTACGCCGTGCCAGGGGGGCCGTAGAGCGGTAGCGTGCGGGAGGTTCGTCCAACGGCGGCGTGGCACGCGGGGTCGTGCTCGCCCAGGTATGCCTCGGTCTCGACAATGCGACCGCTTGCCACACCTTCGTGCGTGTGGCACTCGAGGACGGCGCCGAGCAAGTCACGGGCGACGAGCTCGGTCTCGCGCGCGTAAAACGCGGCGGGAAGCGCGTCCGTGGGCTGACGGCGCCGCGCCCGTGGCGCAGCGCTCCGCGTCACTCTTCGGCGCCTCGCGCCGCCGACTTCCGAGTGCGGCGCGCCTTCGCGGCCGCTTTCGTGCGGCCACTTCGCCGCGCGACCGGCGCGGCCTCGGCGACAGTCGGCTCGGACGACGGCTCGATGGGAGTGTCAGGCTGCGTGACGTCCGGAGCGGCTCCGCGCGCGGCGGCTCGCTTGGTCGGCTGCTTCCGCCCTCGGCCGCGTCGCGCGCTTCCACGCACCGTCCGCTTCGCATCAGTCTCGGCGGCTGCAGCCTGCTCGGGTTGGGGAGCCTCCGGCGGCCTCGCCGCCGGCTGCTCGGTCGTCACCGGCACTGGAGGTGCGGGCGGGCTGACGACCGGCGCGGCGCCGACCGCCGGGACAACGCCGATCGCCAGCAGCTCAGGCGGCGGCGGACCCGGGCGGACGCCGCGCCCGCGAGGCCCAGTGCCGCGCAGGCCGATGCCAACCCGCGGAGCGCCGCCCGCCGGCGTGACTGTCGGACCGGCTGGCGCGGCCGTGACGGCGGTCGAGCGCCCGGCCTGCGCCGCCCCTGATGACACGCGTGCAGCTTGCGCGACCTCGAACTCGTCGCCGCGGCGGCGGAGGTCGACCACATTAGCGTCGTGGGCGTCGCGAAGAATTCGCGCGAAGTTGCGCTCACTGAGGCTTTCGCTATCCCGACCGAGCAACTCGCGCGCGCGGCGACGCACGTCGGCGGCGTGAACGGCGTCCTCGCCGACCGTGAGCGACTCGACGGCGCGGCGCACGAGATCGAACGCCTCCTCACGTGTCAGGCGCTCGCCGGATACGCCGATCGCCGTCGTCGGCTCCGGTGTGAGCTCCAACTGCCCGGTTGGTGCGTCCGAGGAGACTACTTCAGCACTAGGGAGCACGCCGTCCAATGCTGCCCCGCCCTCGGCCGCAGCCACGACATCGCCGACGAGCGCGCGCGTGTCGCGCTCGCGCCCGCGCCCACGACCCCGGCCGCGGCGCGTGCGGCGGCCGCCTGCGCCCGAGGCAGCGCGCTCACCGTGCGGTACCTCCGCCTCCGCCTCGGCGGCGTCGTGGTGTCCGTCACCCGGCGTCTGCGATGGCACGTCGATCTCCAGCTGTCCGTTGTCGAGCTTCGTCACGGCGACGAGGCCGCGGTGGGACGCCTCCTGCACGAAGCGGGAGAACTTCGCCATGCCGAGGTTCTTCTCATCGAAGGTCGGGTCGAGGTCCTGCATGACCTGCTTGAGCCGGTCGGAGCGCATGACATCGCCGTTACGCTTCATGCGCTGCACGGCCTCGGTGACGAGCTCCCACGGGTCCCACTTGCGTTGCGGCTCGTCCTCGGCGGAGCGGACCAGTCCTGTGAGCGCGTTCCAGCTGTAATACTCGTCGCAGTTCATGACGAGCAGGTCGCTGGACGATTCGCGAATCCCGACGCCGATCACGTACTTGCCGTACTCCTTGAGCTTGATGACGAGGCTCGAGAAGTCGGAGTCGCCGGAGAGAAGGATGAAGGTTCCGATCTCCGGACGCGTGAACACCAGCTCAAGGGCGTCGATGGCGAGCCGGATGTCGGTCGCATTCTTCTTGGACGAGCCGTACGCGGGAGCCATGATCATGTCGATCGACGACTCGGCGAGCGTAACGACGTAATTCGGGTAGCGTCGCCAGTCGGCGTAGGCACGCTGGACAGCCACTTTGCCGCGAATGATGTCGCTGCTCAGCAGGTTGCGCAGCTCCGTGGCGAGGTCCGAGCGGATTCCCATCGTCACGTTGTCGAAGTCGATGAGCAACGCTGCGTTGGGGGCGTGGAGCGGCGAGGTATGGGGCGCGTGAGGCGCCGTGATCGCCTGAGGTCCACGGTGGACGAGGGCGGCCGCCGCGTGCGGTACGCCGGCGTGTTGAGGGCGGTTCATGTACTTCCTAGAGGTGGGGCTGCGCCCGGGATGTGGCGCCGACGTCGCGGGGGGAGGCCCGACTCGGCACTTGGCGGGCTTCCTCCCTGGGCTCGGCGACGCGCCCGCGCCCTTCCCCTCCCATCACGGGGACCGGGTGGGGCGCAGGCCTACCGGGTGCGGCCGACGTCACATCGCCATCTGAATCGGCATTCAGCACGGTAATGTACGTATTCGAAAGGAGTTGCGTAAGGCCGTTCACTCACCCATCGCCTTGATGATGAGCCGCTTCGGGCGCTGGCCATCCCATTCGCCGTAGAAGACGCGCTGCCAAGGGCCGAAATCGAGTCGGCCGTCGGTAACGGGGACGATGACCTCGTGGCCGATCGTCAGCGATCGTAGGTGGGCGGCGGCGTTGTCTTCTCCAGTACCGCGGTTGTGACGGTAGCGGTCGGGATCCCAGGGGGCGACGTCGCGCTCGAGCCAGTCGAGGATGTCCTTCCACAGGCCGGGCTCGTGGTCGTTGACGAAGACGGACGCCGAGATGTGCATAGCCGAGACGAGAATCATGCCCTCTCGGATACCCGCCGTGCGCCGGCAGTCCTCGACCTCGTCGGTGATGTCGATGATCTCCTGGCGCGCCTTGGTGTTGAAGGTGAGGTACTTTGTGTGTGTCTTCATCGCTCCGATCCGTCGTGTCGGCGCAGGGTGGATGGCCCGGGGGCCGTTCTGTAGCTTGGTCACATGAAACGAGTTGGGTTTCGCGCCCGCCTGTTCTTCTTTCTGCTGGCGTTCGCTCTCGTCCCATCCGTCCTCCTCACGCTTGCGTGGGGCGCGACGGTCCGGTGGGCGCTGCCGCTGGTCGGCGCCACGGCGGCGCTTGAGAGTATCGCGGCGTCGGGAGAGAAGGCCATAGCCGCCGCGCGCAGCGCGCCGTTAGAGCCGTCCGGGGCGCTGGCGCTCGAGGCGCATCGGAGGGCGCTGAGCGAGAGCGCCCTGCGCGCGCGCCAGCTCAACTTCGTCACACGGCGAGCGCCAACGGTGGCTCTGGTCGTCGCGGTGACGGTCGTGCTCTTCTTTGGCCTAGTCGCGTCGCGGGTAGCGGGCCATCTGAGCCGCAACCTGGGTCGACCACTCCGTGAGCTGGTGAACTGGGCGGAGCGGATCGGGCGCGGGGAGCCGTTGCCGGATGGGCCGCCGCGGAAGGGCGCACCCGAGTTCGAAGTACTCCGAACGCAGATGAGAATCATGGCGCGGGAGCTGGAGCTTGGGCGGGCTCGGGCGCTGGAAGCCGAGCGAGCAGCAGCGTTTCGTGAAACGGCTCGGCAGGTCGCGCACGAGCTGAAGAACCCATTGACGCCGATCAGGTTCGCCGTCGACCGGCTGCGGCGCACTGCTCCGGACGACCTGCGCGAGAGTGTAGAGGTCCTCGCCGTCGAGTCGGAGCGACTCGAGCGGATCGCGCGCGCCTTTGCCCAGTTCGGTCGGCTGCCCGAGGGCCCCCGCGCGCCAGTGGACGTGGGTGAGCTCGTCCGCTACACCGCCCGGGCGACGGTGCCGGCCGACATGCCACTCGACGTCGACGTCGCCGACGATGTCCCCATGGTCAGCGGCCACCTCGATGCGCTGGCCCGGGCGGTGTCCAACGTGCTCATTAACGCGGTGGAGGCGTGCGGGTCGGCGGGTCCGGAGGGACGCGTCTCGGTGCGGGTCGCTGGCACAACGCACCGCGGTCGCGACGCGGTCGAGGTGACGGTCGCGGACAGCGGGTGCGGCATCCCGGCCGACCGAATCTCCCGAATCTGGGATCCGTACGTCACAAGCAAACCGGGAGGAACTGGCCTCGGGCTCGCGATCGTCCGGCAGACGGTCGCCGCGCACAACGGCGAGGTGGCGGCCGAAAGTGTGCCGGGCGGCGGCACCACCATCCGGCTAGTGCTCCCTGCCGACGGCGCGCGCGTGCGCGAGCCCGCCCTCGCCGAATGAGCCGACCTGGACGCGGGCGAGCATGAACGAGGACATCGTCATACCGTTGGCCGGCATGAGCATGATCATCGTGCTCGCACTCGGCATCCCGTTCGTCCGGGCGCTCGCGCGCCGCTGGGAGCGCGATTCACTCCAACCAAAGGTGCCACCGGAGGTCGTCGCCCGCCTCGACCGAATCGAGCAGGCTGTCGACGCGGTGGCGATCGAGGTCGAGCGGATCTCCGAGGGCCAACGCTTCACGACGAAGCTCCTATCGGAGCGGACCGCGGACGCGACGCCGACGTCGCGCGGGGGCGGGGCGGAGAGATGATGCCACCGGACCCCGCGCGGTCGCGCAGGCCCGAGCGCCGCGGATGCCCAGCGTCCTGATCGTCGACGACGAGCCGAACATCCGGCGGATGGTCGGCGCACTGCTCGGCGCGGAGGGGTACGAGGTGCGTGATGCCGCCACGGGCGCGGCCGCGGTGGATCGGGTGACCGAAAGTGAGCCCGACGCCGTTCTGCTTGACCTGATGATGCCCGGGGACCTGGACGGGATGACGACGCTCGCAAAGCTGCGCGAGGTGGTGCCTGACACGCCGGTCGTGATGATGAGCGGCCGAGCGGGGCTGAGTGACGCAGTGCGCGCGACGAAGCTGGGCGCGTTCAACTTTCTCGAGAAGCCACTGAGCCCGGAGGGGGTGCTCCTGGCGCTGGCGTCGGCGATGGAGCTCCGCCGCGCGAAGCGCGAAGCGCGCGCGCTGCGTGCGGACCGCGGCCTGAACGCGGAGATGGTCGGCGACGGTCCGGCGATGGGGCGTCTGCGCGAGCTGATCGCGCGCGTCGCGGCGACCGATGCACGCGTGCTGATCTCCGGTGAGTCGGGCACGGGAAAAGAGCTGGTCGCTACCGCGATTCATCTGGGAGGTGCGCGGCGGGATCGGCCGTTCGTGCGCGTGAATTGCGCGGCGATCCCGCGCGACCTCGTGGAGAGCGAGATGTTCGGCCATGAGCGCGGCGCGTTCACCGGGGCGACGGAGCGCCGCGTCGGGCGCTTCGAGCTCGCGCACACGGGGACGCTATTCCTCGACGAGGTCGGCGACCTGGGTGCCGAGGCGCAGGCGAAGCTGCTGCGCGCCATCGAGGCCGGCGAGATCGAGCGGCTCGGCGGCGGCAAGCCGATCCGGGTCGACGTGCGGATCATCGCGGCGACGAACAAGGACCTTCCCCGCGCCGCCGCGGACGGAGTGTTCCGCGAAGACCTCCTTTTCCGCCTCAACGTGATCCCGATCGTCCTTCCGCCCCTACGCGAGCGCCCCGACGACATTCCCGCCCTCGTCCGGCACTTTACCGTGCTGCACCGGGCGCGGACGGGGCACCCGGTCCCGTCGTGGACACCCGAGGCGGTCGGGCTGCTTGCCCGCTACAGGTGGCCGGGGAACATTCGGGAGCTCGCGAACATCGTGGAGCGGCTGGCCATCCTGCACGCGGGCTGCGCGATCGATGCGGCGGCGGTGCGCGGGGTACTCCCGATCGCACGGGACACGCCGCCCGAGGCGGCGCCGCTTCCCGATCCGGCGGCGCTCGACCGTCCCCTGAGTGACACACTGGACGACTATGAGCGAACGCTCATCACGCGGGCGCTCTCGACGGCCGGCGGGAATGTGGCCGAGGCGGCGCGCCGCCTCAAGACGGACCGCCCCAACCTGTACCGGCGCATGCGCCGGCTCGGCATTGCTGCTGCCGACGACTGACAGCGGAGTACCTATGCGGATGATTCTGTTCGGTCTGGCGTTCGTTGCGGCGCACGGTGTCGTGCTCCCGCTCAGCGCGCAGGAGCGCGACACGACCAGACGCGACGCAGCGCCATCGCGTCTCGCGCTTCCGGCCGACATCGCGCGGGAGGTCGTGACGCTCTTCAACGCGGCGAGCGGCGTCCGAACGGCTGAGCGACTGAACATCGAGGCCGGGCGGGTCGTGCGTGGGGACGTCGCCGTCCTGCGCGGGCCGCTCGTGCTCGCCGGGCACGTCGCGGGCCGGGTGATCGCCGTCAACTCCGACGTCATCCTGCACCCGACGGCGCGAATTGACGGTGACCTCGTGGTCGTCGGCGGCGAGGTCGAGGGACGGATGTCGGCGCGGATCGGGGGCGAGATCCGTGTCTACCGGCAGCGCCTGCGGTACAGCGTGGAAGGTGACCGGCTGGTCGCGGACACCGAGCCGCACTCCGACGAGGGTTGGTGGCGGAGATGGGAGCGCAGGCGCGCCTCGCGCAACTCCAGCCGCATCCTCGTCGCATCCGCCGGGCCGTACAACCGCGTCGAAGGCCTGCCGATCCAGATCGGGCCTCAGATCCGACACGTGTTCCGCCGATCGACCCTCGAGCTAGGTGCGCTGGCGATTGTGCGCACGGCGAGCAGCTTCACCCCGGAGAGCCTCGACGTGGGCCACGAGCTGCGCCTGGAGCTGCGCGGCCGCGGCCGTGAAGGAGTGGCCGTCGGGGCACGCCTCTTCAACGTCGTGGATCCGGTCGAGAGCTGGCAGCAGAGCGACCTCGAGGTCGGGCTCGCATCGTTTCTCTTGCGGCGTGACTACCGCGACTACTTCGGGCGCCGCGGCGGGCGGGTGCACGCGGCGCTCTTCGCGCGGGCGCTCGGCGGCGATCTGACGCTCGCCTACGGTCACGAACGGTGGGGCGGCCGCCTGCGGCGCGATCCGTTCACGCTGTTTCGCAACGAGGTCACGTGGCGCCCGAACCCGGTGCTCGACGAGGGACGCCTCCACCTCCTCAACATGACGTTGCGGGCCGACACGCGGAACGACGAGGATCGGCCGTGGTCGGGGTGGTACATCCTCGTCGACATCGAGCGCGGCGTCGGGCAACTGACGGCGCTCGGCGAGACGTCGCCGGGGGTACGCGAAAGTGCTACGGGCGGCGTCGCCTACACGCGCGGTCTTCTCGACGTGCGGCGGTACAACCGCCTTTCCCCGCGGTCCCAGGTCAACTTGCGTGTCGTGACGGGCGGGTGGCTCGGGGGTGACGAGCTCCCTCTACAACGCCGGCTGTCCGTCGACGGGCCGGGCGCACTGCCCGGATTCGATTTCCGCGGCGCCGATGCGGGCGAGGACGTTGCAACGTGCAGCGGGGCGGGTTTCGCACCGGGCGGCCGACCGGCGCAGTGCGAGCGGATGGCGCTCGTTCAGGCCGAGTATCGCGGGGACCTTCACTTCGATCTGTTCGGCGACTCGGAGTGGGACAACGTCATGCAAGCCGGGAGCAACGCCGCGTGGATCGTGTTCATGGACGTCGGGCGCGGTTGGCTAATCCGATCCCGCGCCGACGGTGTGGGTTACGGCCGCGGCGCCATTCCCCCACTGCCGACGTTTCGGACGGACGTCGGTGCAGGGATCGACCTTCGCCTCATCGGCTTCTACGTCGCGAAGGCGCTCTCCGACGGCGACGAGCCGCTCAACTTCTTCATTCGACTTCGCCACCGGTTCTGACGCCGTGCGGGCTCTCGTCAGCGCTCTCGCGATCCTTCTGGCCGGCGGCGGCCAGCTGCAAGCCCAGCGCGGCGCGCGGCTGGACGTCGCGCTGCCGTCACGCGCCAGCGACGGTGGCAACGGAAGCGCCGCGGGCGCTGTCGGTCCCGCGGTTGCGTTCGCGCACGTGCTCGACGACGAACAGACGCGCGAGCTGGTGCGCGCCGGGTTCCCTGCCCAGCTCCACTTCCGACTCGAGCTGTGGCGCGTTGGACGCTGGGTCGACGAGCTGGAACGCTCTACGGAGTGGGACATGGTCGTCGGCTTCGATCCGGCGTCGCAGTCTTACCGGGTGCGGCGGCGGTTCGGCAGACAGCTCGAGGACCTCGGCGCGTTCGCCACGCTCGCGAGTGCCCAGGCGGCATCCGAGCGCCCGCTACGCGTCCCGCTGACGCCGCGTCGCCCGGGCCGCCGGTACTACTACAATCTCATCCTCGACGTGGAGGCGCTTTCGGTGAGCGACCTGGATCAGCTGGAGCGCTGGCTGCGCGGCGAGCTTCGTCCGGCGGTGCGCGGCGAGAACAACCCGTTGAGCGCAATCGGTAGCGGCGCGAGGACGCTCGTGACCCGGATTCTCGGCGGGGAGCGCCGGCATTACGAGAAGCGCTCGGCGACGTTCAGGGCGGAGTAAACGACGCCCGGGCTGCGGCCCGCAGTCGGCTAGTGCCGGTGGTGCCCGTGCGCCTTGGGCGTCGGGTGCTCGCGCCGCTCGGCCGGCTCCGGTTCGCGCGGCTCGTGGTGGTGGTCGCGGCGGGCGCGGTGCTCGAGATCCTCGAGTTGGTGGAGGACCTCGGCGCCGTAGAAGGTGCGGATGTACTTCGCCTGGATCGGCGTGAGCCGGCGGACGGCCCAGCTCAGGTGAACGAAGTGAGGCTCGACGGGATGCGTCAGGGGATGCATCCCGATCTCCTCAGGCAGCTGATTGCCCTTCCGCGCGTTGCAGGTGCTGCAGGCCGTCACCACGTTGCTCCAGTGGTTGGTGCCGCCCCGCGACAGCGGAACGAGGTGGTCGCGGGTCAGCGCCTCGCGCGGCCGGAGCTCGATCGCGGCGCGGCCACAGTACTGGCAGCGATACCGATCGCGAGCGAACAGGAAGGTGTTCGTGACCTGGCGGCGGAAGCGGCGAGGGACGTGGATGAAGCGAGTGAGTCGGATCACCGCGGGGCGTGGCATGGTCAGCCGCTCCGAGCGAACGACGCGGCCCTGATCAGCCTCCACGATCTCGGCCTTGCCGTCGATCACGAGCCGGAGGGCGCGCTTCACAGGCACCATCGTGAGCGGCTCGAATGAGGCGTTCAGTGCGAGACACCCCAATACCACGCGATTCTCCTCCTTCGCCGAACTGATCCGATCACATGAAGTTTAGGCCCCTACATATAGACGGACAAGAGCGCGCTCGGTCGCATCGATACACGCTCTCGTTGCGCCGCCCGGACAATGCGACCGAGCGTCGGTGTGACCAATTCTCGCGATCGGCGTCGTGTGCCGCGTCCTTCAGGCGCCGGTTTGCTCAGCGACCTGCCGCTATCGCCTCCGGCACAGGCGTCAGCCAGCCGTGCCGATCGGGAATCTGGCCCTTCGCGATCCCCAGGTACTCCCGCTGGATCGCTCGCGTCACCGGACCTGGCTTGCCGTCACCCACTGGAATGCGGTCCACGGACCGGATCGGCGTTACCTCGGCCGCGGTTCCACTGAAGAACAGCTCGTCGGCGACGTAGAGGAACTCTCGGGGAAGATTCTCCCGGCGAACCTCGTACCCGAGATCGACTGCGATGTGCATGATCGAGTCGCGGGTGATTCCCTGCAGGATACCTGCGCCGAGGGGCGCGGTGAAAACGACGCCGTCGCGCACCGCGAACAGGTTCTCTCCGCTCCCCTCGGCGACGAAGCCGAAGGAGTCGAGCATGATCCCCTCGATGTAGTTGTCCTGCCGCGCCTCGAGCTTGGAGAGCTGGGAGTTGAGGTAATTGCCCGCGGCCTTGGCCAGCATCGGCGTCGTGTCGGGGGCGGGCCGCCGCCAACTGGAGACGCAGACGTCGGCGCCGTTCTGCAGCGCCTCCGGACCGAGGTACGTGCCCCACTTCCACGCGATGATGAAGGTCTCGATGGGAACGTCGAGCGGGAGGACGCCCATCTGCTCTCCCGTCCGAATGACGACCGGCCGCAGGTAGCACTCGCGAAGGTCGTTCCCGGCGACGGTATCCACGCACGCCTGGACCAAGTCGTCGGCGGACCACCGCATCGGCATGCGGTAGATGCGGCACGAGTCGAGCAGCCGGCGCGCGTGATCGTGGGCGCGGAAGATCGCACCGCCGTTCGGGGTCTCGTAGCAGCGCATTCCCTCGAAGACGCTCGACCCGTAGTGGACGACGTGACTGATGACGTGGATGTTTGCGTCGTCCCAGCTCACGAGCTGCCCGTCACGCCAGATCTTCGTCGTCCGTCCGGAGCTGCGCTGCGTCATGTGTTTCCCGTCGCGAGAAGGTCGGCTGATGATAACGCTCGGCGCGACGAGCGCGCCAGCACCCGCTGGCTCATCGCCGCATTGCGCGCAGCCACTCCTGGAGCGCTTCCGCCTGGGCCTGCAGACGCGTGCGCAGCTCCGGGTCGGCCGCGGCGCCGGTGAGTGCTCCGTCCCGCACGAGGGCGCGACCCGCTACGGCGACGAAGATCGCATCGCTTCCTCGCAGCGCGTGCAGTGCGGCGGCGGGCGGATCATGCAGCGGGACGGCGCGCTCGACGTCGAGTGAGAAGGCGGCGAGGTCGGCGTCCTTCCCTGGGTCCAAGCTGCCGATCCGGTCCGCGAGGCCCAGCGCCTGGGCGCCGCCGAGCGTCGCCAGCTCGAGTGCCTCCGCGGTCGTCATGCCGTCGTGCTTACCCAGGCGCGCGTCCTGGAGAAGCGCCGCGAGGCGCGCTTCCTCCAGGAGGTCCATGCGGTTGTTGCTGGCGACGGAATCCGACCCGAGGCCGACGCGTACACCGGCGTCGAGCAGCTCGCGGACGGGCGCGATGCCGTGTCCCAGTTTGGCGTTCGCCGCCGGGCAGTGGGCGACCGAGGAGCCGGTGGCGGCGATCCGTTCGACGTCGCCGTTCGAAAGGCGGACGCAGTGGATGAGCAACGGGCTCGCGTCGAGCACCCCGAGCCGGTGGAGCAGACCCACCGACGAATCGGCGCGAGGACGAACGTCGATTCCGCGCGCGCGGAGACCGTCGGCGAAGCGCCCCTCTCCGCGCTCCACAAGCTGACTCTCGACGGCCGCCTCGGCGATGTGCAGGGCCATTGGGAGCCGCTCGTCGAGGGCGAACCGGGTGGCGGCCTTGTACAGCTCGTCCGACACGGTGTAGGGTGCGTGCGGCGAGACCCCGACGCGGACCAGCGGGGTCTCGAGCGAGCGCGCCGCGGCCACCTGCTCGCGCAGCTCGGCGAGGGACGTGGCGCACTGGGCGGGATCCGGGCCAAAGACCTCCTGGTACATGACGCCGCGCACGCCGCACTCGCGGAGCGCGTCGATGACGACGCCGGAGTGGCACGTGTCGGCGTACGTCGTGACGCCGGCGCGGAGGCCTTCCGCGATGCCGAGCGTGGCCGCGTCGACCAACATCTCGACGCTCGTGAGCACGGCCCGCTTCGCCGTGGCGAGCCGCAGAATCCAGTCTCCGAACTCCAACTCCTCGAGAAATCCGCGCATGGCGGTCAGCTCGAGGTGGCAGTGGGCGTTCACGAGCCCGGGCATCAGGAGGACGTTGCCAAGGTCGACGTCCTCGCCGGGGGGCGCGCCCGCGCGCGGGCCGACGTAAGTGATTCGCTGGCCCCTCACCGCGACAACGCCGTCGGCAACCGCGGATCCGGCGACGGGGATGACCCACCGCGCGTGATAGCGGATCATCCGCGCGTCGGCGTCGCTGCGTCGAAGAAGCCCGTACGGGAGCCGTGGGCCGAGGGGTCGTACAGGTGCTCGTCGCGCACCC
>JBHELH010000217.1:0-4777 GCA_046263215.1 Gemmatimonadaceae bacterium
GCGCCAACGCGGCTTCGCGCAGGGCGGAGGGTACGGTGCGGACCATCTCCTCCGTCGTGCGGGTTACCAGCGGGACCATCATCGCGGCGAGCGCCACGCCCCCGGCAAGCGCCGAGAAGTGGCCCACCGCACGCACCAACAGCTGCCAGGCGAAGATGCCAAGCACGATCGAAGGGAGGCCGTTCAGGACGTCGGCGAGGAATCGGACCGTCGTCGCGAGCGTGCTGCCGGCGGCCTCCGCGAGGTAGAGCCCGGCGCCGATGCCGATCGGGAGCCCGATCGCCGATGCGGTGCCGATGATGATCAGCGTGCCAACGATCGCGTTCGCCATGCCCCCGCCCGCTTGACCGACCGGCGCCGGCATCGTGGTGAAGAAATCGAGCGACACCGTGTTCGCGCCCTTCGCGAGGAGGTAGCCGAGGATCAGTAGGAGCGGGAGCATCGCGAGACCGGCCGCGACATAGGTGAGGCCGACCATCAGACCGCTGACCACTCGGCGTCTCGGGATCGTCAGCGCCGCGCGCCGCGCGAAGCGCCGCGGCGCCACCGGTCCCGCGCCGACGTCGCGAGGTGCCGCGGTGACGCTCATACCCGCTGGCCGCGTGACACCCGCCACACGAGCCAGCGGGCGACTGCGTTCACGATCAAGGTGATCACGAACAAGACGAAGCCGACCGCCATGAGCGCGGACAGGTGAAGATCGCCGGTGGCTTCGCTGAACTCGTTGGCGATCAGCGACGCCATGGTGTAGCCCGGGTGGAAGAGCGAGGCCGAGATATCGTGCGTGTTCCCGATCACCATCGTGACGGCCATCGTTTCGCCCAGGGCGCGGCCGAGACCGAGGATGACGCCGCCGACAATGCCAACGCGGGCGTATGGGATCACGGCGCCGACGATGGTCTCCCAGCGAGTGGCGCCGAGCGCGAGCGCCGCCTCGCGCTGCGACCGCGGCACGGCGAGGAGCACCTCACGCGACACTGCGGCGATATGGGGAAGTACCATGATCGCGAGGATCACACCCGCGGCGAGCACGCTGTTGCCGTACGCAGGCCCGGCGAACAAGGCGAATCGGCCGAGCCCCAGCGTGTCCGAGATGAACGGCATCACGTATTGGCGCATCAGGGGCACGAGGACGAAGATCCCCCACAGCCCGTACACCACGCTCGGGATCGCCGCGAGGAGGTCGACGAGAAACGCGACGGGCTGGCGGAGCCATGTCGGTGCGAACTCGGCGAGGAAAATCGCCGCGCCGAGCGCGAGCGGCGTCGCGATGATCAGCGCGATCGCCGAGGTGAGGATCGTACCGACCACGGCGGGCGCAGCGCCGAACACACCGGCCACCGGATCCCACGTGCTCGAAGTCAGAAATGAGAATCCGAACTGCCGCAGGGCCGGCCACCCGGCCCGCAGGACCTCGAACGCGATGAGCCCGAGGAGAAGCGGGACGCACAGGGCGAAGGCCGTCGTGACGACCCTGTAGAGACGGTCGCCGAGGACGGCACCCTCGATCGAGATCGGGAGGACGCCGACCGCGGCGGCGTCCTCCCGGATCTCGCGTCGGCCCGGCCCGCTCACGTTGTGGCGCCGACCTGGAGCGAGTCGACGCGCTGCCGGAGTCGGTCCGCGAGCTCGGGCGGCAGCGGTGCGTAGTCGAGCGACGGCGCGCTCTGCTGTCCAGTCGTGTACGCCCAGCGCAGGAAGTCGGCGAGCGTCCTCCCCTTCGCCGGGTCGGGGTGGCGATGGTACACGAGCAGCCAGGTGAATGACGAGATCGGATACGCCTGCGCGCCCGGCGCGTTCACGATGGAGACGCGGTAATCGGTGGTGAGCCCGAGCTTCGAGGCCGCGCTCGCCGCCGCCGCGGTCACCGACTGGATGCTCGGAAGGACGAAGTTGCCTACGGGGTTCCGAATGGAGGCATAGGCCAGGCGATTCTGCTTCGCGTACGCGAGCTCGACGTAGCCGATCGCGCCCGGCGTCTGCTTAACCTGGCTCGAGACGCCCTCGTTCCCCTTCGCGCCGAGGCCCGTCGGCCACCCGACCTCCGTTCCCCTGCCCACGGATCGAGCCCAATTCGGACTGACGGCCGAGAGATAGTCGGTGAACACGTACGTCGTCCCGCTCCCATCGGAGCGATGCACGACGATCAGGTCCGTCGCGGGAAGCGACCCCCCGGGGTTGAGCTGCGCGATCCGCGGATCATTCCACTTCTTGATCTTCCCGAGGAAGATGTCAGCGATGACGGGACTGGTGAGCTTGAGCGGCCCGGAGACGTTTGGAAGGTTGTAGGTCACGACCACGGCGCCGAGGACGCTCGGGAAGTGCAAGATGCGCCCGTACTTCGCACGCGCGAGCTGCTCGTCCGTCATCGGCCCGTCGGACGCGCCAAAGTCCACCGTGCCCTCGGTAATCTGGCGAATGCCGCCCCCGGAGCCGATCGGTTGATAGTTGATGCGCACGCCGGTTTGGTTGGCGTAGTTGGCGAACCACTTCGAGTAGAGTGGATACGGGAACGTCGCGCCGGCACCGGTGAGCGCGACCCCGCGGGAAGTCTGGGGGGCGTTCGCCCCTTGCCGACCATCGCCGCCACACGCGGTAAAAATCGCAGCCGCCGCCATACCGAGGATTCTTCGAGTCACTATCAGGCTCCGTGAACGTGGGATGCGCAGCATGCCAGACCACGAAGTTCGGGTGCGCCGGTATCGGACCGGAACGGGCTCTGTAACAGTTCCGTCACGACGCTCCGAAATGCGCCGAGGCCGGCGCGAGACGCACTCGTGACCGAATGGACCGGCGCGACGTGACGCGGCGGTGACAATCGCTGCCGGCCGGCGCGTTACATACCATGCGCTCAGCGCCGCATTCGTCCTCCCCTCCCGGAGATCCGGACATGCGCCACCGTCAGCGTGCCATGCCCCGCCTCGCAATCGCTCTCGCGGCCGCGCTCGGGTCGTCGCGCGCGCTCTTCGCGCAGACGCCGTCTCGGCCCGCCACGTCGGCAGTGAACGTGTCGGGGCTGATCTTCGGCAACTACCAGTACCACCTCGGTGGACAGAACAAGGAGTTCAACCAGTTCGCCCTCGACCGAGCCTACGTGACGGTTCGCGCCTCGCTCGCCGAGCGCACGAGCATCCGCGTCACGAGCGACGTCTTCCAATCCGGAGACCAGAACGGCTGGACAATTCGCGCCAAGTACGCGTACCTGCAATACGACCTCTTGACGCGCGCCGGATGGACCACCGCCGTCCGCGCCGGGATGCTGCACAACGTTCTCGTGGAGCACGTCGAGCAGTTCTGGCCGCGCTTTTTGTCCCAAGTCGCTCTCGAGCGTAGCGGCGGCTTCGCCTCGGCCGACGTCGGCGCTGCGGCGCTGGTCACGCTGCCGGCGCACGCCGGCGAAGTGTACGCGCACGTGGTGAACGGGCCCGGCTACACGAGGCGCGAGACCGACCGCTTCAAGGACTACGCGCTACGCCTGAGTCTCACGCCGCTCGCGGGACGCGCCACTGGACCGCTCTCGACGCTCACCATCTCGCCGTGGATCTATGACGGCGCCGCCGCGAGCCGCTTCGTCCGCGGCGGCGGCGGCGGAGTCATCGCCCCCGTAGGCGCGGGGCTGCCGCGCGACCGTCACGGCGTAGTCGTCGGCCTGCGCGACCCGCGCATCACCGGCGGCGTCGAGCTGGCGCGGATGCGGACGGTGACCGACACACTCGGCACCGGGGCCACGCCCGTGCGGGTCGTCACCGACACCCGCGCCAACGTCGTCTCGGCCTTCGGCACGATCCGGCCGCTGGCGTTCGTCAACTCCAGCGGCCGGTCACGGTTCGGCGTCATGGCCCGCTACGACGACGTCGAGTCGAATACGGCGACGAACGACCGCTTCCACTTCGTCATCGCCGGGCTCCTCTTCGACGTCAACGCCCGATCGACGCTCGCGCTCGACTACCAGGAGCAGCTCGCGAACTCCGGCGCGCCGGCCCTCCCGTCACCCGGGTCGTTCCGCGCGCTCTTCGCGCACGTCGTCGTGAGCTTCTAGCCGCCGGCTGCCGGCCGTGCCGCCGCCTTGGCGGGGAAGAAGGCCGACACCGTCGTCCCGCGCCCGGGCTCGCTCTCCGCGTGTACCCGGCCGCCGTGGGCCTCGACGAGGTGCTTGACGATCGCGAGGCCCAGCCCCGTTCCCCCCTCGCTCCGCGAGCGAGCGGCGTCCACCCGGTAAAAGCGCTCGAAGATGCGGGACAGGTGCTCGGGCGCGATGCCGACACCCGTGTCGCGGACACGGACCCAGGTGCCGCTGGGACCTTCCTCCGCGCTGACCGTCACTGCGCCGGTCGCGGTGTAGCGCACGGCGTTCTCGACGAGGTTGCAGAGGACCTGTCGGAGCGCCGTCGGGTCTGCGTACACTCGCGCGCCGCGACCGGCCTCCGACACGAGGCGGAGCCCCTTCGACCGCGCGGACGCTTCCACAGTCGTGAAGACGTCGCGTACGAGTCCCTCCGCGTCCACCCACGCCGGGTCGGGCGTCCAGCCGCCGCTCTCGATGCGCGAGAGGTCGAGCAGATCGTCGACAATCCGCTGCATCCGTGTCGCGTTGGCCATGATCGTTTCCGCGAAGTGGCGGCGCTCCTCCCGGGACAGGTCGGGATCGTGCAGCAATGTCTCCGCGAAGCCGCTGACCACTGTTAGAGGCGTCTTCAGCTCGTGCGAGACGTTGGCCGCAAAGTCGCGCCGGACGGCCTCGAGGCGGCGGATGGGCGTCAGGTCGAATACAGCGACG
>JBHELH010000218.1:0-5325 GCA_046263215.1 Gemmatimonadaceae bacterium
GGGGCCGGTATCCATCCGCCATCGCCGGGTGTGCCCGCCACTGCAGCGCGAGTAGGGACCCACGGCGCGCCGAGCGCCGGCTCGGAGAGCCGTATACTGCCCGCTCGACGTCTGATTGTCCTGCGTTGCTTTTCGGGAACCGGACCGCCCCAGGCGCTCCGGCCAGCGTCGCCCACTGCAGTGGGCCATCCACCCCCGCCTCCATCGTGCGGGCCCGTAAGAACCGGCGCGCAGTTCGCCGGTGATATCGCCCGGCCTTCGCGAAGCGCCGCAGCCTTTTGAATCTATCGGAAGACCTGCGCCTGTCAATCCTGCTGCAGGCCTAACCCTATGCGCCGCGCGCGACTACCAGCGGTAGTGCGCGAACGCCTTGTTCGCGTCCGCCATGCGGTGCGTGTCTTCCTTCTTCTTCACGGCGTTCCCCTCGCCGCGCGAGGCGAGGATAATCTCCGCCGCGAGCTTCTCCGCCATCGACTTCTCGTTGCGCTCTCGAGAGAACGAGATCAGCCAGCGCATCGCCAGCGCCGTCCGGCGGTCAGGCCGGACCTCGACCGGCACCTGGTACGTCGCGCCGCCTACGCGGCGGCTCTTCACCTCCACCGCCGGCTTGAGGTTACTCAGCGCCTGCTTGAAGACGTTCACCCCCGGCTGGTTCGTGCGCTGCTCGACAAGGTCCATCGCGTCGTAAAAGATGCGCTCGGCGGTCGCCTTCTTCCCCTCGAGCATCATCGCGTTGATGAACTTCGACACGGTCTGGCTGTCGTAGCGGGCGTCCGCCAGGACGGGGCGCTTAACGGCGGTCTTGCGGCGACTCACTTCTTCCCTCCAGCCTTCGGCTTCTTCGCGCCGTACTTCGATCGGCTCTTGTTGCGGCCCTGCACGCCGGCGGCGTCGAGCGTGCCACGCACGATGTGGTAGCGCACGCCCGGCAGGTCCTTCACGCGGCCCCCGCGGACGAGCACGATCGAGTGTTCCTGCAGGTTGTGCCCTTCCCCAGGGATGTACGCAATCACCTCGATGCCATTCGTCAGTCGAACCTTGGCGACCTTCCGAAGCGCCGAGTTCGGCTTCTTCGGCGTCGTGGTGTATACGCGAGTACAGACGCCCCGACGGAACGGATTCGCCTTGAGTGCCGGCGACTTCTCCTTCTTCGTCACGTCGCGGCGGCTCCGTCGTACGAGCTGATTGATTGTCGGCATTTACTGGGTTCGACTGAACGGATTCGCCCGAGGCCGGGCAAGACAGACTGGTGAAGGTAGACATGCGGGTAAGGAGTGTCAAGTGACGATGCCGTATAACTTTGGGGGTCGTGCGCGTGTGCTGCTGCTCTCGCTCGCGGTTCCCATCCTGAGCGTACCGTACGCCGGCGGCGCCGCGCTCGGGGCGCCACGCAGGGCCGAGCCGGCGGCCGAGGGCCGTGCCCTGTGGATCAACCGCTTCGAGTACAACTCGGCGGCCGAGATCGCTGAGGCGATCGCCAGGGCGGCGTCGGCCAACTTCAACGTCATCTATTTCCAGGTCCGCGGTCAGGGTGACGCGTACTACCGCTCCCACCTCGAGCCGTGCGCCATCAGGCTCTGCGGGACGCTCGGTAATGGCAGCCCACCCTACGACCCCCTCGAGATCGCCGTCCGCGAGGCACATGCGCGCGGCATCCAGTTGCATGCTTGGCTCAATGCGTTGACCGGTTGGGCTGCGCCGACCGAGAACAACGCCGCCTTCTGCTCCGTGCTCATCGAGAGCCGGCGAGGTTCGCCCCGACACATGCTCCTCGCCCATCCCGACTGGGTCATGACAACACGCGACGGTACGCCGATGGACTGCTACACGTCGCAGGAGCCGGAATACGCCTACGTCTCTCCGGGCATCCCTGCCGTTCGGGCCCATCTCGCGGCCGTCGCCGCCGACGTCGTACGCCGTTATGCGGTCGACGGCGTGCACCTCGACCGCATCCGCTACCCAGGCCCGGGGTGGTCCTACGACGAGCCGAGCCTGTCCTCCTTCCGCGCCCGCTATAGGCGTGAGCCGGGGTCCGCGTCGGACTCCGACTGGGCGCGTTTTCGCAGGGAGCAGATCGACGCCACCGTGAAGGCGGTCTTCGACTCCATCACCTCGGTACGACCCGGCGTGAGCCTTTCGGCCGCTGTGTGGCCCGTCCATGACCGCACGGCCTTCGGCTGGCCGTCGTCCAGCGGTGTTTCGCAGTTTTACCAGAATCCGCGAGTGTGGGCATCGGGCGGGTACGTCGACGTCGTGGCGCCGATGGCGTATTTCGCGATCAACGAGCGGTACTGCTCGTACAACTTGCCTGGGGGCCACACGAATCCAGACTGGGCATGCCTGCTGGACGATCACCAGACCGGCCTACGGGGAACTCGCGCACGACTATATATGGGCCTCTGGGCCGAGCTCGGCGCGGAAGAGGTCGCCCGGCAGGTCCGTCTCGGTCGCGAGAAGGGCGTGGACGGGTTCGCTGTATACTCTTACGCGTCGGCCGACGCAGCCGGGCTATTTGCATCGCTCCCGGCGACGGTATTTGCGGACCGCGCCGTGGTGCCGCCCATCGTCAGAAACTGAGCGCAGCCGGAGCGGCCGTCAGACCCGAGTCCGAGACGGACTTTAGGCGGGTACGAGCTCCATGGCCGGCAGCGAGTCGCGAGCGCGCACCGCCGCCTCGAACGGCCCGAGGAGGTGTGCGACGCTGTTCGCGTAGTAGCTGATGAGCGGACGGTTGCGCGGAAGAACCGCGTAGCCCTCCCCATCTGGCACGAGAACTCGTCGCATCTCCAGCATCTTGAACGCGCGCTCGAACGTCTCCTCGATGTCGCGGTCCGCGCGGAGCACGCGGCCGTTGAGCTCCACCAGCACATCTCGAAGCTCGGCCATTCGCGTCACCAGCTCGTGGCGCGACACGAAGTCCTTGCCGAGACTCTGGAGCGCGGCGCAAGCTAGCGGCACCGGCGTTACCGGAATGAGGCTGCCGATGCGCGAGAGGACACGATCCGCGAGTCGCTGCACGCGGCTCAGCCGCTCCGGGCGGGGCACGTCGAACATGTCCGACTGGAGCGCGAACCAGGGCCCAAGTGGCATCGGCCGCCCGATGACGACCGCCGCCCGCCCGTAACGCTTCCAGCGCCGCGACGCCATCCGGGCCAGATTCCACAGCACGTAGTGGCTAACCTCGCGCGCCTGCACGGCGCGCGACGTCCGACCTCGTCCCTCGTTCGCCTCGAGCTCCCGCAAGAGCGACCTGTCCTCGAGCACGCGGTCGTAGTTCACGGCCACCGGAACGACGTGGAGCCGGTCGCGGTAGGCGGAGTCGCGCCCGATCCCGAGGACGTAGTCCAGCAGTCCGATCTTGCCGTTGCGGAGCTTGCCGTCGCGGGTCAGTCCGCCTTCGAGAAAGACCCCCTGCGTCACGCCATGCCGCGTGATGAGCTGCACGTAGCGCTCGAGGACCGCGTGGTATAGGGGCTCTCTGTACCGCCGCCGCACGAAGTACGATCCGAACGCCTTGAACACGTGCTCGAGCGGGAACGCCCGCGCCCACTCGCCGACCGCGTAACTGATCGCGACCTGCCCGGCCAAGGCGTAGCCGACGAGAACGTAGTCGGCGTTCGACCGGTGGTTCATGAGGTACACGACGATGGAGTCCCGCGGCAGCCGAGCCAAGGCCGCGCGATCCTCGTAGTCGACCGAGACCTTGTAGAACACGTTGAGGAGCGCGCGCCCGGCCGCGTATCCGACCCGGAAGTACGCGATGATGTTAAAGAAGGGTACGATTTCCGTGATGTACGACTCGACCCTCTTCCAGGCCGCCGCCTCGCTGTCCCCCGTCTCGCGCGCGTGTCGCTCCACGGCCTCAGCGATGGCCGCGTCACCAAGCAACTGCTCGCGCACGAACTTCCGCCCGGCCAGTTTGAACCGGTCGACCCGGGCGCGCGAGCGGAGCACCGACCGCGCTGCCATCCGATCGAAGAATCGCATCGGGCCAAAGCTCGGCCGCTCGCCGGGGCCCGTCAACCGCCCAAAAGGAAAAGCCCGGCCGCGCACGCGGCCGGGCATTCCTTGCTACTGATAGCTGACAGGTGACAGGTGCTTATGCCATAACGCTCTTAGGCATTCCGAGGCAAGCCCGCCCGCTCGGCCGCCTCGTCGTCGTCGAGCGCGAACAGCGGCGACAGCGCAGGCGCCGGCTCGGGCGCCGGCAGCGGCGGGAGCTCCATCCCCTCCGGCGTCCCGAGGTCGACCTCGACCTCCTGGTACCGGTACATGCCGGTTCCGGCCGGGATGAGGTGCCCGATGATGATGTTCTCCTTGAGCCCGAGCAGGTCGTCGCGGGCGCCGCGGATCGACGCGTCGGTCAGCACCCGGGTCGTCTCCTGGAACGACGCCGCCGAGATGAACGACTGCGTCGTGAGGCTCGCCTTGGTAATCCCGAGCAAGAGCGGCTCGGCCGTCGCCGGCGCGCCGCGGCGCTTCTTCACGCGGTCGTTCACGTCGCGGAACACCTGCTTGTCGACGTGCTCGCCCTCGAGGAACTCGGTGTCCCCCGGCTCCATGATGCGCACCTTCTGGAGCATCTGCCGGACGATGACGCCGATGTGCTTGTCGTTGATCTTCACGCCCTGCAGCCGGTAGACCTCCTGCACCTCGTTGAGCAGGTACTCCTGCACCGCGCGCGGCCCCTTGATGCGGAGCACGTCGTGCGGGTTGACCGGACCTTCGGAGAGCCGGTCGCCCGCGCGCACGCGGTCGCCCTCGTGGACGCGCAGGTGCTTGCCCGCCGGCACCTCGTACAACTGCGCGTCGCGCCCCTCCTCGATCGCGCCGTCCGCCGTGACCGGCTGGACGAAGATCTCGCGTTTGCCGCGCTTGATCTCGCCGAAGCGAACTACACCGTCGATCTCGGAGATCGTCGCCGGATCCTTCGGCCGGCGCGCCTCGAACAGCTCGGCCACGCGCGGTAGACCGCCCGTGATGTCGCGGGTCTTGTACGCCTCACGGCTGATCTTGGCGAGGATCTGCCCCGGGTAGAGCCGGTCCCCGTCGTCCACGGTGAGCTGCGCCCCGACGGGGATGACGAAGTCGCGGACGCGCTTCTCCTTCCCGCCCCGCTCCTGCCAGATCTCGATGTGCGGGTGCAGGCGCTTCTCGCGGTCCTCGACGATGACGCGCTGGCGCAGGCCGGTGAGCTCGTCGAGTTCCTCGGCCACCGTCTCGTCCTCGACGATGTCGACGAAGCGGACCGTGCCCTCGACGTCCGAGATGATGGGGTTGGTGTACGGGTCCCAGGTGAAGAGCACCTGGTCGCGCCGCACCTCC
>JBHELH010000219.1:0-18690 GCA_046263215.1 Gemmatimonadaceae bacterium
CAGTCGGCACCGAAGCGCTACTACCCGGACGGCCCCGCGGTCTCGGCGTTCATCGGCTACACCGCCGAGATCAACGAGCGCGAACTCAACTCGCCCCAGTTCGCCAGCTATAAGATGGGGCAGCAGATTGGAAAGCAGGGCCTCGAGAAGCAGTACGAGGACAGCCTGCGCGGTCAGGAAGGGAGCCGCTTCGTGGAGGTCGACGCCCGCGGCCGCATCGTGTCGGCGCCGGGAGCGGTGCAGGATCTCGTTCCGGTCCGCGGCAAGGACCTGAACACGACGATCGACATGGACCTCCAGCGCTACGTCGATTCGGTCTTCGCGGACAGCCTGATCGGCGGCGCGGTCGCCCTCGATCCGAAGACCGGCGAGGTGCTCGCGCTCTACAGTGCGCCGACCTACGACCCGAACCGCTTCATCGGCGGCATCCCCGCCGACTACTGGAACGAGCTGCGCGAGAACCCTCGAAAGCCGCTCTACAATAAGGCGCTTCAGGGGCTGTACCCGCCGGCGTCGACGTGGAAGCTCGTGACGTCCGCGATCGCGCTCGAGAACAAGATCATCGACACCAAGACGAAGATGCCGATCGCCTGCGGCGGTGGCCTGCAGTACGGCGCGCGCTACTTCCGCTGCTGGGACAAGAAGGGGCACGGCAGCCGCGACCTGGTCGGGGCGATCGCGATCTCGTGCGACGTCTACTTCTACCAGCTCGGCCTCAGGATCACGCTCAGCCGCATGCTCGCGGGCGGTGTCAAGATGGGGTTCAACGAGAAGACGGGCATCGACCTTCCGGAGGAGCGGAAGCCGCGGTGGCCGAACGCAATCTCGTACTACCACCAGAAGTACGGGCCGCGCGGATGGACGAACGCGGTGACGCTCAACCTGGCGATCGGCCAGGGGGAGAACGACCAGACCATCCTCAGCATGGCGCGCTTCTACACGGCGCTCGCCACCGACGGCTCGGCCGCCACCCCCTACGTCGCGGCCTTCCAGAAGCCGAGGCGCGAGCAGCTGCTGCACCTGACGCGCGGGCAGATGGACACGCTGCGAATCGCGATGGCGACCGTGACGACGGCCAGCGGCACGGCGGGCAGCGCGGCGCTCAGCGGCGGCGTCGTGCTCGCGGGCAAGACCGGTACCGCGCAGAACTCTCAGGATCCCGAACGTGATCACGCGTGGTTCGTCGGGTTCGCCCCCGCGGAGGACCCGAAGATCGTGGTCGCAGTCATGCTCGAGTTCGGGGAGCACGGCTACTCCGCGGCGCGCGTCGCCTCGGCGATCATCGGGCGGTATCTCGGCGTCGTTCCGAGGATCCTGATGCAGACCCAGGGCTGATGAGCCTTCGGAAGGTCACGCCGGACTGGCCGCTGGTCGTCACGGCACTCGCGCTGTCGATCTTCGGCATGCTGATGGTCTACTCGGCGGGCCAAACGGAGATGCCGAGCTACGTCTCTCGGCTGTGGAAGCAGCAGGTGGTCTGGTTCTTCATTTCCCTGCTCGGCGCGTGGGCGATCTCGCACGCATCGATCCGGATGCTCGAGTGGCTGACGTGGCCACTGTACGCGTTCAGCATCCTGCTGCTGGTGTTGACGCTGGCCGTCGGAACGGGCGCGGGGACCGCCGCGAGCACGAAGAGCTGGATCGCGATCGGCGGCGTACGGCTCGGGCAGCCAGCCGAGTTGGCGAAGCTGACCGTGGTGCTCATGCTCGCGCGCGTGCTCGCGTCGAACCGCGAGGCCCCGAAGACGCTGCTCGAGCTTTGGAAGCCGGCGCTCGTCGTCGGCGTGCCATGGCTGCTCATCATGGCGCAGCCCGACCTCGGGACCGGCATCGTCTTCATCGGCATTCTGTTCGGGATGCTCTTCTGGTTCGGCATCCCGTGGCCGCTACTCATCCTCGTCGCCAGCCCCGCGGTAAGCCTCATCCTGGCGTTCAGCACAACTGTGTGGGGCGCGTGGTTCCTCCTCCTCGTCGCGCTCGTCATCTGGTACCGACCGTTCCTTGCCGAGGGCGTGTTCCTCGTCGTCGCGAACGTCGCGATGGGCGTCCTCGCACCGCTGCTCTGGGAGCGGCTCCAGCCGTACCAGCAGAAACGCCTGCTCGTCTTCCTCGACCCGTCGATGGACCCCCGGCAGTCCGGTTATCACGTCATGCAGTCGAAGGTCGCGATCGGATCCGGCGGCGTCTTCGGCAAGGGCTGGCTTCAGGGAACGCAGAAGCAGCTCGGCTTCCTCCCCGAGCAGCACACCGACTTCATCTTCGCCGTCGTCGGGGAGGAGCTCGGGTTCCTCGGTGTGATGGTCGCCATCTCGCTGTTTCTGATTCTGTTCCTGCGCGTGGTGCGCATCGCCGAACGGGCTAACGATTCGTTCAGCAGCCTCGTCGCGTTCGGCCTGCTCGCGGGCTGGTTCATGCACGTGCTGGTCAACATCGGCATGACGTTGAGCCTCATGCCGATCACCGGGATCCCCCTTCCGTTCTTCAGCTACGGCGGGTCGTTCATGCTCGCGAGCTGGCTCGCGATCGGCATTCTGGTTCGGATCGCGAACGAGGGGCGCGGGAGGAACGCGGGTCTGGCGATCTAACCTAGACGGCGACTGCGGGCCGCAGCCGACTGCGGAGTGCATCCGACTGCGGACTGCGCACTGCGGACTAAGAACCGTCGGGCTGCTTCAGCCGCCAGCGCCAGACCTCCCGAGGGGTGAGTCCGCACTCCGCAGTCGGCTCTTCCCACAGCGGTCGCGGCCGTACACATTTCGCGCAATGGCTTGGTTCCGTAAGGAGAAGAAGCCGCGCCAGCCGCAGCGCGCGCGCCTCGAGATTCCGCCGGACGCGTGGGAGAAATGTGAGGCCTGCGGCCACACCGATCTGCGCGAGAAGTTCGTTCGCAACTTCAGTGTGTGCCCAGAATGCGACTTCCATCGGCGGCTTCGCGCCGGTGACTACCTGCAGCTGCTCCTCGACGACGGATCGACGGCCGAGCTCGATACGGACCTTCGGTCGGTAGATCCGCTCGGGTTCCCGGAGTACCCGCAACGGCTCAAGAAGGCGACGGCGAACGCGGGCGACGGGGACGCGCTGCTCGCCGCGTCGGGCACGCTCGAGGGGCTCCCGGTCAACGTCGGCGTCATGGAGTTCGCGTTCATGGGCGGCTCCATGGGCTCCGTGGTCGGCGAGAAGATCGCGCGTCTCGGCCAGCGGTCGCTCGAACGCAAGTTCCCGCTGATCGTCGTCTCGGCCTCCGGCGGCGCGCGGATGCAAGAGGGCGTACTGTCGCTGGTGCAGATGGCAAAATCGTCGGCGGTACTCGCGATGCTCGCCGAGCGGCGCATTCCGTACATCTCGATCCTCACCAACCCGACGACGGGCGGGGTCAGCGCCAGCTTCGCGATGCTCGGCGACGCGGTTCTGGCCGAGCCGGGCGCAGTGATCGGGTTCGCCGGACCACGGGTCATCAAGCAGACGCTCGGTCAGGACCTTCCGGAGGGCTTCCAGACGGCGGAGTTCCTGCTCGACCATGGTATGCTCGATGCCGTTGTCCACCGCCGTGAGCTTAAGCGGACGGTTGGGCAGCTGTTACGCCACATGTCCGGCCGGCCGGCCGCGTCGGGGTGGACGGTACCCTGACGTCGTACCGTGCGGCGCTGGACTACCTGTTCGCGCGCACGGGAGGGGGTTTCAAGTTCGGACTCGAGCGCACGGAGGCGCTCCTCGCGGCGCTCGGAACGCCACAGCGGCGGTTCGCGTCGATCCACATTGCGGGAACGAACGGCAAGGGGAGCAGCGCCGCGATCGCCGAAGCAGCGCTGCGCGCCAAGTCGCTTCGCGTCGCGACGTACACCTCGCCGCACCTCGTCGACTTTCGCGAGCGAATCGTGGTCGACGGGCGGCCGATCTCCGCGGCCGGCGTCACGGAGTTCGTCGAACGCTGGACGCCGCTCGTCGAGGAGGTAGGTGCAACGTTCTTCGAAGCGACGACGGCGATGGCGTTCGACTGGTTCGCGCGCTCGGAGGCGGACGTTGCGGTCATCGAGGCGGGTCTCGGCGGCCGGCTCGACGCGACGAACGTGATCACGCCGCGCGCGGCGGGCGTCACCTCCATCGGGTACGATCACACCGAGTACCTCGGTGCCTCGCTCGCGGAGATCGCGGCCGAAAAGGCCGGGATCTTTAAGACGGACGTGCCGGCGGTGATCGGGGAAGCCGATGCGGAGATCGCGGCTCTACTGGCCGACCGCGCGCGGGCCGCCGGCGCGAGCGACGTCGTAATCGTCGCCGAGGAGTTCCTGCTAGGCGACGTTCTCGTCGAGTCGCGGGGAACGACGTTCTCACTGCAGGCCGACGGTGAGCGGCGCGTGATGCGGACCGGCCTCGTCGGCCCGCACCAGGCACGAAACGCGGCGTTCGCGCTGGCCCTCCTCCGCGCCGCCGGGGGCGAGTTCGCCGTGGGGCTGACCGACTTCGCGAGCGCGCTGCCGAACGTGCGGGTGGCGGGCCGATTCCAGCGCGCGGGTCGGTTCATCTTCGACGTGGCCCACAACGCAGCCGGGGCCGCGGTGCTCGCGGACACGCTGACCGCTGTCTCCCCACGTCGGCCGGTTGCCGCCGTCTTCTGCGTTCTCCGCGACAAGGACTGGCCGGCGATGATCGGCCACCTCGCACCACACGTCGACCGATTCGTGCTGACGGAGGCGCCGTCGGCGCCGCCGGGCCGCGCGTGGGACGTCGAAGAGGTCCAGGCGTTTCTCGCGGGAAGCGGCATCGAGGCGGACACCGTGCCGGCGTTCGATCACGCGCTGGCTCACGCGCGGAAGATTGGCAAAACCGTGCTGGTGACCGGATCCTTTCACACCGTGGGTGATGCGATGGCGCGCTTGCAGGTGTCTCCGCTCGCCGGGTAGCTTTCGCCGATGTCAAAGGGCGCTCTTCCCGGATTCCGGGATTTCTATCCCGACGACTTCGCCAAGCGCGCCCACATCCTGCAGGTGTGGCGCGACGTGGCGCGACGCTTCGCGTTCGTCGAATACGACGGGCCGCCGCTCGAGCCGCTGGAGCTCTTCACGCGGAAGAGCGGCGAGGAGATCGTCGGCCAGCTCTATAACTTCACGGACAAAGGTGATCGCCAGGTCGCCCTGCGACCCGAGATGACGCCGACGTTCGCGCGAATGGTCGCCGCGAAAGCGAACACGCTTCGCAAGCCGGTGAGGTGGTTCTCGGTCCCGCAGCTGTTCCGCTACGAGCGTCAGCAGAAGGGCCGGCTGCGCGAGCACTTCCAGCTCAACGTCGACATTGTCGGCGAAACGAGCGTGTCCGCAGACGCTGAGCTGCTCGCGGTCGCACTAGAGATCATGCGCGCCTTCGGACTCACGCCGGAGGACGTCGTCGCGCGCGTTTCGGACCGGCGGCTGCTCGCCGCACTGCTCTCCGAGGTCGGCGTCGACGAGCGGCATTCCGCCGCGGTCTTCGCGGTCATCGACAAGGTCGATCGGCAGCCGCGGCAGGTCTCGCGGGAGGCGCTGACGTCCCTGGGTCTCCGACCGGAGCAGGCCGAGGAGGTCTTCGCACTATTCGAGATGCATACGCCGGGGGCGGTACGCGAGCGGTACGGGCGATCGACCGCGGTCGCCCCGAGGCTGGACGACCTCGAACGTTACTTCGAGTACCTGGCGCATCTGGACGTCGCCCAATGGGCGCGGCTCGACCTGAGCGTCGTTCGCGGCCTCGCCTATTACACCGGCATCGTGTTCGAGTTGTTCGACGCCCAGGGCGAGTTTCGCGCGATCTGTGGCGGTGGCAGATACGACGACCTGCTTCAGTCGCTCGGCAACGTCGACCTCCCCGCGCTCGGATTCGGCATGGGCGACGTGGTCCTCGGCGAGCTGCTCAAGGCGCGAGGACTGAGCACCGGGTCGCTGGCCCAGCCAGACTTCTGGGTCGCCACGGAGGCGCAGGAGGCGCTGGGAGACGTCATGACCGCCGCGACACTGCTGCGGCGCGTCGGCGCGTCGGTCGAGTACGCGCTGAGACCTCAGACGCTGAGCAAGCAGCGCAAGGCGGCGTTCTCGGCAGGCGCCGCGTACTTCCTCGTCCTCGCGGCCGACTTTCAGACCTCCGGCCGGTTCGAGCTGCAAACGCTCGGCAGTCGCGACGGCCGGGGCAGCCCGTCGCTGGAAGAGCTCGCGGCCGCGGCGGCCGGGACGGTGGACTCGCTCGCGGAGGTCGTCGGCCGCAACCGGCACGTCCTCCGAAGCGCGGACTAAACGCACTCGCACGATGGCAGACGAAAAGAAGCTCACCGCCCGCGCCGAGGACTTCAGCGCGTGGTACAACGAGGTCGTCCTCCGCGCGGAGCTGGCGGACTATTCGCCGGTCCGCGGCTGCATGGTCATCCGGCCCGCGGGCTACGGCATCTGGGAGCGCATGCAGCGCGCGCTCGACGACATGTTCAAGGCGACCGGGCACAAGAACGCCTACTTCCCGCTGTTCATTCCGGAGAGCTTTCTGCACAAGGAGGCCGAGCACGTCGAGGGGTTCGCGCCCGAGACGGCCGTCGTGACGCACGGCGGGGGTAAGAAGCTCGACGAGCCACTCGTCGTTCGGCCCACGTCGGAGACGATCATCTACGCGATGTTCGCCAAGTGGGTGCAGAGCTACCGCGACCTGCCGCTCCTCGTGAATCAGTGGGCCAACGTCGTCCGGTGGGAGATGCGCACGCGCCTCTTCCTACGCACGCTCGAGTTCCTGTGGCAAGAAGGGCACACGGCCCACGCGACGCACGACGAGGCCGAGGAGGAAGCGCGGCGGATGCTCGGCGTCTACCGCGACTTCATGGAAGCGTGGATGGCGATGCCCGTCATCACCGGACAGAAGACGGACTCGGAGCGCTTCGCCGGCGCCCTGCGCACGTATTCGTGCGAGGCGATGATGCAGGACAACAAGGCCTTGCAGGCGGGCACCTCACACAACCTCGGACAGAACTTCTCCAGGGTCTTCGACCTCACGTTCCAGTCGGAGGCGGGAACGATCGAGCACGCGTGGAACACGAGTTGGGGCGTGTCGACGCGACTCGTCGGCGGACTGGTCATGACCCACGGCGACGATGGCGGGCTCAAGGTGCCTCCGCTCCTCGCGCCGACGGAGCTCGTGATCGTCCCTATCTATCGGACCGACGAGGACCGGGCAACGGTCCTTGAAGCGGCCGGGCGGATCATGTCGAACCTCACCGACTGGGAGCGGCGCGATCCCGGGCGCATCCGCATGCACCTCGACGCGCGAGAGGGGATCAAGCCGGGCGCCAAGTACTACGAGTGGGAGTTGAAGGGCGTGCCGCTTCGGATGGAGCTCGGCCCCCGCGACCTGCAGCGTAACGAGGCCGTCCTCGTCCGCCGCGACACGCGCGAGAAGCGAACGGCTTCGCTCGACACGATCGGCGAAGACGTCGCCGACCTCCTCGCCACGGTGCAGCAGGACCTCTTGATCGCGGCGCGCGAGCGACTCGATCGGAACAGCCACCGTGGCGAGATCGCGTATGATCGGTTCCGCGAACTGATGGACGGCGAAGGTGCCTTCGTCTTCGCCGGCTGGTGCGGCTCGCCGCAATGCGAGTCGCAGATTAAGGAGGAGACGAAGGCCACGATCCGCGTGCTCCCCGACGAGGAGTTCCGGTCCGCCGAGGCACCAACGCGTTGTCTCCGATGCGGGTCGTCCGCAACCGCCGAGGCGCTATGGGCGAGGGCGTACTGAACGCCGAAGCGGCGGCCGGCTTCGAGCGCATCGGCGGCGCCCTCTGGTGCGAGGCCGTTCCCCTGGAGGCGATCGCTGACGCGGTCGGGACGCCGACGTACGTGTACAGTTCCGGGATGATTCGTGCCCGGTACCGTCGGCTCGAGGCGGCGCTCGGGCAGGTCCCGCACCGCATCCACTACACACTCAAGGCCAACTCGAGTCGCGCTGTCCTCGGTGTGCTCCGCCAGCTCGGCGCCGGCGCCGACGTCGTCTCCGGCGGGGAGCTGCACCGCGCCCTGCGCGCCGGGTTTTCGGGCGGCGATATCATCTTTGGCGGCGTCGGGAAAACGGAGCGCGAGCTGCGCGAGGGGTTAGCGGCGCACGTGCTGTTCTTCAACGTCGAGTCGGAGGGAGAGCTGCTGTTGCTCGACCGGCTCGCGGCCGAACAGGGCCTCACGGTTCCTGTGTCGCTTCGCGTGAACCCGGAGATCACGGTCGAGGCGGCGCACGAGTACATCAAGACGGCCGAGCGCGGTCACAAGTTCGGGATCCCGTACGACGAGGTCATCACGGCGGCGCGACTCGCCCGCGACCTGCCGAACACGGTGCTTGTGGGACTCGACATGCACCTCGGCTCGCAGCTTACCAGTCTCGAGCCGTATCGCCGGGGGACTGAGCGGCTGGTGATGCTTTGCCTCGCCATGCAGGCCGAGGGCGTGAAGACGCTCGAGTACTTGGACATCGGCGGCGGGCTGGGCGTCCGATACTTCACCGAGAGCGAGCCAGATGTCGAGCAGTTCTCTGATGTCGTGCTCCCCGCGCTGGCGCGCACGGGGCTGAAGCTGGTCATGGAGCCCGGCCGCTTCATTGTCGGCAACGCCGGCGTACTGCTGTCGCGCGTGCTCTACCGGAAGCGAAGCGGTGGCAAGGAGCACCTCGTCGCCGACGCCGGAATGACGGAGCTGCTGCGGCCGTCGCACTACAAGGCGTACCACCGCATCGAGGCCGTGCGCACGCGCCGGCAGAGCATCGTCGCCGACATCGTGGGACCGGTCTGCGAGAGCGGCGACTTTCTCGCGCTCGGTCGGGATATCGACGCCGTAATCCCGGGCGATCTGCTCGCAGTGTTCGACGTTGGCGCGTACGGCTACGTGATGTCGTCCAACTACAACACTCGGCCTCGTAGCGCCGAGGTGCTGGTCGACGGGGACCGGTTCGCCGTCGTTACGGCGCGCGAGCGGTACGATGACCTCGTGCGCACCGAGGTCGCGGAGCCCGAATGGAGGCGCCGCGAATGAAACTCGGGCTTCTCGCCGACACGCACGATCGGCTCCCGGCCATAGCCGCGCTCGTTCGGCTGATGGCGGAACGCGGTGCGGAGATGCTCCTCCACGCCGGCGACTTCTGCGCGCCGTTCGCGATCGCGCCGTTGCTCGGCCCCCAGCTGCCCGTCGGCGGGGTATTCGGGCGCAACGACGGTGACCGGCAGGGTCTGCTCGGCACGGCGGCGGCGGCGATCGGCGTCGAGCTCTTCGAGTCACCTCACACGTTCGAGGTCGCGGGCCGCCAGATCCTGCTCGTCCACGACATCGGCGACGTCCAGGCGCGATCGGTGGAGTCGCACGCCCTCGTTGTGCACGGGTGTACACATCGCGGGGACTGCCGCTCGCGCGGCGACACGCTCATCGTAAACCCCGGCGAAGGGTGCGGCTGGATCTATGGCACGCCGTCGGGAGCTCTGCTCGACCTCAAGGCCAATCGCGTCGAATTCCTGACGCTCGACGGCCCGGAGTGGAAATTCTGAGGAGTGGAAATTCTCAGCGCATCGTGACGAACCGCATCCTTATCATCGACTACGGCTCGCAGTACACGCAGCTCATCGCCCGCCGCGTGCGCGAAGCTCGCGTGTACTCGGAGATCCACCCGCCCACGCGGTCGATCGAGTGGATCCGCGAGTGGCAGCCGGCAGGCATCATTCTCAGCGGCGGCCCGAACTCCGTTTACGGCGAAGACGTGCCGACTGCGCAGCCCGAGCTGCTCGACGTCGCCCCGGTCCTTGGCGTCTGCTACGGGATGCAGCTCATCGCGCACCTGGAGGGCGGGGCAGTGGAGCGCGCGGGACGCCGCGAGTACGGCCGCGCCGAGATGGCCGTGTGCGAGCCGGCTGCGCTCTTTGGCGGGTTTCGGCCCGACGAGAACGTGACCGTCTGGATGAGCCATGGCGACCACGTCCTCACCGCGCCCAGCGGCTACGTCGTCACCGCGCGCAGCGCCAACACGCCCGTCGCCGCGTTCAGGCATCAGAGCCGACCGATCTACGGCGTGCAGTTCCACCCCGAGGTCGCTCACACGCCGCGCGGCACCGAGATCATCTCGAACTTTCTGTTCGAGGTATGCCGCTGCGAGCCCACGTGGACGCCCGGTCAGTTCATCGACGAGGAGGTGCGGAGGATCCGCGACGCCGTCGGGCGCGCGCACGTGATCTGCGGCCTGTCGGGCGGCGTCGATTCGTCGGTCGCCGCGGCCCTCGTCCACCGCGCCGTCGGGGACCAGCTCACCTGTATCTTCGTCGACACCGGGCTGCTGCGCCTGCACGAGCGCGATCAGGTCGAGCGGACGTTCCGGTCGCACCTCGGGATCCGGCTGGCGGTCGTCGAGGCGGCGGAGCGCTTCCTCGACGCGCTCGCCGGCGTCGAGGAGCCGGAGCACAAGCGCCGAGTCATCGGCCACACGTTCATCGACGTCTTCGAGGAGTCAGCGGCCGACGTAGGCAAGGGCGCGGAGTTCCTCGTTCAGGGCACGCTCTACCCTGACGTCATCGAGTCGGCGTCGCCGCGCGGCGGGCCCTCGGTCACGATCAAGACGCACCACAACGTCGGCGGCCTAAAGCCGGGGATGCGCTTCAAGCTCGTCGAGCCGCTCCGCGAGCTGTTCAAGGACGAGGTACGCAACGTCGGGCGGGAGCTTGGCCTGCCGGAAGAGGTGATCGGCCGCCACCCGTTCCCAGGGCCCGGCCTCGCGATCCGCGTTCTCGGGGCGGTGACCGAGCCGTCACTCGACGTGCTGCGCAAAGCGGACGCGATTTACCTCGAAGAGATCCGCGAAGCGGCTCTCTACGACGACATCTGGCAGGCGTTCGCCGTCCTGCTCCCGGTGCGCAGCGTCGGCGTAATGGGCGACGAGCGCACGTACGACAACGTCGTCGCGCTCCGCGCCGTCACAAGCACCGACGGCATGACGGCCGATTGGTTCCCATTCCCCCCCGACGTGCTCGCCCGCATCTCGAACCGGATCATCAACGAGGTTGATGGAGTGAATCGCGTCGTTTACGACGTCAGCTCCAAACCTCCGGCGACGATTGAGTGGGAGTAGGGCGCGCCCCGCGCGGCTGCCGCGGCGGCCGCCTACACGCCCTTCTCCTCGAGCAGCAGCATGAACTCCGCAGGCTCCTTCAGGCCGAACAGCCTCGTCGGCACATCCGCCTCCTTAGAGAACTGCGCGATCTTCCCGAGAACCGGCAGGTACTGATTCGACACCTCGAGCGGCGGGGCGACGATCAGAAAGAAGAAGTTGACCGGCTTCTCGTCGATCGCCTTGAAGTCGACGCCGTGCGACTTCCGGCCGAACGCCACGCGGAGCTTGTTGACGACGAGCGACCGGCAGTGGGGGATCGCGATCCCCCGTCCGATGCCGGTCGACCCGAGGTTCTCGCGGCGCTTGAGCATCTTGAAGAGCATGCCCTCGGACTTGTCATCGAGGCTCAGCAAGCCGATCAGTTCGCGCAGGATGTCGTCTTTCGTCGACCCGGCCAACTCGAGCTTGACGGCGTCTTCGCTGAAGAACTCCCGCAGTTCCATCTCGTCCCTTGCCGGCGTGCCCGAGCGGTGTCACACAGGGTGGCGATGCGCGAGCGTGCGAAGTTATCCGGAGCGGCAAGTGCTGTCAAACCTTTGCGTTGCAGCGCTTTCCCGATAGGTGTAGATTCCGGGCATCCATGCGCTTCCCGTTCGCTGTCGACGCCGCTATCCCGCTCTACCTGGCCCCGATGGCCGGGGTGTCCGAGTCGCCGTTCCGGCGACTCTGTCGCCGCTTCGGCGCCGACGTGGTCGTCACCGAGTTCCTGTCGGCCGAGGGCATCCGACGAGACAATCCGGCTACGGTGAGCAAGCTCCGCTTTGGCGCGGACGAACACCCGATCGGGGTCCAGATCTTCGGTGCCGATGCGGCCGCGATGGGTGAAGCGGCAGGTTTTGTCACCGACGTCTTCCAGCCGGACTTCATCGACATCAACTTCGGCTGTCCGGTCAAGAAGGTCGTTCGACGGAACGGCGGGTCCGCTTGTCTGCGGGACCTGTCGCTCGTCGGCGACGTCATTCGAGCCGTCGCGCGCAGCACCCACCTGCCGGTGACGGTCAAGATTCGCAGCGGCTGGAGCGAGGACACGCGCGACCCCGTCGGCATCGCGCTCAAGTGCGAGGACGCGGGTGCGCGCGTCGTCACGCTACACCCGCGCACGCGAACGCAGATGTACACCGGTAGCGCGCGGTGGGACGAGATCGCCGCCGTAGTGCAGGCGCTCTCGATCCCCGTCGTCGGCAACGGCGACATCAAGACCCCGGAGGACGCCGTGCGGATGCGCGACGTGACGGGATGCGCCGGCGTCATGATCGCACGCGGGTCGTTCGGTCAACCGTGGATCTTCGATCAGACGAAGGATCTCCTGGCAGGGCGCCCGAAGCGGCCGACGCCGCCGATCGAGGAGAGATTCCGCATCGCGCTCGACCACGCGCGCATGGTCGAAGCCTACGAGGCCGACCCCGAGGGCGCCGCCGTGGAGTTCAGAAAGCACTTGGGGTGGTACGTGAAAGGGCTCCCCAATTCGGCCGAGCTACGGCGGCGTCTGCACGCCGTGACGACGTTCGCGGACGTCGAAGGGATCTTCCTCGATTACCTCGCGACGGCAGACCTCGAGGTCGCGGGCGTGGCTGATCGGGCTGCGGAGGGGGTTGCGGGAGAGCTCGAGCCGGCGGCCGCATGAACCGAGAGCGCGTCCGCGACGTGCTCGCTGGCGTCGCGGACGGTTCGCTGTCGGTCGACGCGGCGCTCGAGGCGCTGGCGTTCGAGCCGGCGGAAGCGCTGGCCTTCGCGACGATCGACCACCATCGCGCGCTGCGCCAAGGTTTCCCGGAGGTCATCTTCGGCGCAGGGAAGACGCCGGAGCAGGTCGAGGCAATCGCCGCGCGGCTCGCGGCGCGCGGCGACGGCTTTCTTGCCACGCGCATCGATCGCGTAGCGGGTGACCGTCTTCGGGCGCGCTTCCCGGGCGTCGAGGTAAACGATGTCGCGCGCACGGCGTATCTCGCCGGCGAACGGCCGCCGCCACCGGGGCGCGGCACCGTGCTCGTGGTCACCGCCGGGACGAGCGACCTCCCGGTTGCGGAGGAAGCGGCGGTCACGCTCCGCGCCTCTGGCGACTGCGTCGACCGGCTGACCGACGTCGGCGTGGCCGGCATCCATCGCGTGCTGGCCCAGCGTGAGAGACTCCTGGCGGCGGCGGTCGTCATCGTTGTCGCCGGAATGGACGGTGCGCTTCCCTCGGTCGTTGGCGGGCTCGTCCGTGTGCCGGTGATAGCCGTCCCGACGAGTGTGGGTTACGGCGCGGCGTTCGAGGGCCTCGCGCCGCTGCTTACCATGCTCAACAGTTGCGCTGCCGGCGTTGCTGTCGTCAACATCGACAACGGGTTTGGCGCCGCGATGGCGGCGTCTCGCATCACCCACGCCTGAGCCCACCGCTGCCGCTTTCGCGGCCCCCGACCAGAACCGCGGCACCAGCTCGGCGCGCCCTGGGAGGGTATCTGCTGCGCATCGAAGGTCTGGCCGACGCTGTCCTCCTCGCCGCCGCGAGCGGCGCGGTCGGAGCGTTCCTACCGACGGTGCTGCGCCGACTTGACGCGAGCCGGGTACTTGGGCTGATCCGGGCCCACACACCGAGGGCTCGACGAGTCGAGCCGTCGGCAGGCGACGTTAGCGGCCGTGCCGCCACAACCCCGTCGCCACTTCGGCGCGACGTCCAGGCGTCCATCGAACGCGCGCAAACCGAGATGGACCTCAACCTCCTCGCGGGCTATCTGGTCGACATCAGAGACCTGACGGGCGCGCGCGAGGCGGTGTTCTGGCGCTGGTCGGAGAGCAAGGACGCACTCGTCCCGTGGGCCTGGTCGACCGAGCGCGTCAACCGGCCTGCCCACTTTCGACTCGCGGAGTGGGGACCGCGAGTTCGGTCGTCGGCCGCGCAGCGCGAGGAGTGTTATCTCGGAGGACGGCGTCCGTTCTTCGCGGCGACGCCGGTGATGAGCCGCGACCGGCTCCACGGCGTGCTCACCGTTGCGGCCGACGCCGGCCTCGCGATGGAATCCGCCGCCGCGAGGGAGTGGCTGCCGCGGCATGCGACGCATGTTGCCATGCTACTCGACCTCTTCGAGATGCGGCGCGAATACGGGCGATCGATGCGACACGGCCAAGCGCTGCTTCGAGCGGCCGAGCAGATCCACTCGCATCGCTCGGGGACGGCGCTGAGCGCCGCAATTTGCGAGATAGCGCTCGAAGTCACGTCTGCACGAGCGTCGGCGCTCGTCCGGTGCGGACCGGGGCACTCCTCCGGAATCGTGCAGTACGCGACCGATGGGATGGGCGTCGCCGCGGGCTTCGCCGTCGCAGGTGAGTCGCTCGTCGCCGCGGCCGCTCAAGCGGGATCACCTCTCGTCGTTGAGCACGCATCGGGTGTTCGGCGCGGCCAGCTGTTTGGGCCGGCCGAGCGGTTTACCGGGGCCGGTGCCCTGGCTGTCGTGCCCATCGCGCGCGACGACGCCGCGCTACTCGGCTGCATCGTCATCGTGGGCGGCGAAGTAGGCTCCATCACCGACGAGGAAGCGCGCAACGTCGGCTTGCTCGGCGCGATCGCGGCGACGGCGTTGGAGGTCGTGTGGGAGATCGAGGAGGTCAACCGCCGAGCGGAGACGGATCCGCTGACCGGCTTGGCGAACCGTCGCCGGTTCGACGAGTCGCTCCAGCGGGAGCTATCGCACAGCGACCGATTTGGTCATCCCGTGTCGCTGGTGCTGGTGGACATCGATCACTTCAAGGGCGTCAACGACTCACACGGGCACGAAGCGGGCGACGCCGTGTTGCGAACGATCGCGCGCACGCTCGCCGACGGCGTCCGGGCGGTCGATCTGTGCGCGCGATTCGGCGGGGAGGAGCTGGCGATTCTGCTTCCGCAGACCACCGCGGCCGGGGCGTTCGAGCTCGCGGACCGCCTTCGGCGCCGAATCGCTGGGCGCCCGATTCGGCACAACGATGCCGAGATCCCGGTGACCGCCTCGTTTGGCGTGGCGAGCTACCCTGACGTGGTGCGGAGTCGGGATGCCCTTTTCCCGGCGGCGGACACCGCGCTTTACGACGCAAAGCGCGATGGTCGAAATTGCGTGAGACTGGCCGAGTCAAGCGGCTTCCATGTAAGCACTTAGCTCGGCAGTGCTGAACCGGCCGCGAGGGTTTTCTACGTTGACACCGCTCCCCCGGCCGGGTATCTTTCGTCCTTAATAGACGGGGGCGACTGGCTTCGACGGGGTAAGTGAAGCCGTTGCCGCGTGCCCAGGTCCTCGGGTCCCTGGTAAAACACTCGGGAACGTTTCAACTGCCAACGACAACTTGGCTCTCGCTGCGTAACTAAGGTTACGCCGAGTGCCCGTGGGGAAGCCCGCCCGGGGCGGCTTCGCGGGTATCGCAAAACCGGGATAGCGCTACGGTGCGCTCTCTGCCGTCGCGCGAAGCTCTAGAGGGCTCATCCGACCGTCGGCGGCTCGCCGGCCAGCGGGCGGAAAAATCCAACGGCGAGCTACGCACGTAGACGCGGCGGTCGATCTATTCTCGGACCGGGGTTCAATTCCCCGCGCCTCCACTGCACTAAACTCTAGCGGGGCCGTGTCTTAGCTCATGAGACACGGCCCCGCTGGGCCTTAAGTGGGCCTTACGCGCGCGCGATCCGCGGGATCGGCTGCGTCGCCTTCACGTCGGCGGCGACCTTCGCCAGTCCGTCGCGTAGGTCCGTCTCGTTCGTGATGGCGTAGCGGCGGTAGATGGCCTCGGTCCGGTGCCCGACCAGTTGCATCGCGACTGAGCGGGCACGCCCGCGCGCTCCAATCGCCGGACTGCTGTGCGCCGGAAGTCGTGCGGAATCTTCCCGGCGAGGCCCGCCTTGTCACACGCGGTCCGCCACGCCGCTCGGATGCTCACGACGCGCCGCCCCTCGCGGTGGAACACCCAGCGCACGATCTGGCTCGTGCGTCGCTCGACTTGGTCGGTGTACTCGCGCTGCCGCTTGAGGACGGCCGCCAACTCCGGCAGCACGTCGAACGGGAACGTGCGGCCGTCGCCGGACTTCGTTTCGCCCGGTTCGAGCACGATGGTGCCGCGCGTGAGGTCGACGTGTCGCCACTCGCGCGTGAGCGTCTCGTTCCGGCGCCAGCCCGTCCAGTACATGAACGTGCCGACGGCCGCCGCGGCGTCGGGGAGGTGCTTCGCCAGCGCCTCGAACTCGCCGGGCTAGAAGAACGACGTGCGCGTGTTCTCGATGTGGACGTGGGGCAGGGGCGGCAGCGCCGCTAACTGTCCGGCCTTGTGCGCCACGACGAGGCCCGTCCGCACCAGCGAGAGCTCGTAGCGCACCGTGCTCGGCGACGCGCCCTCGTCCAGCCGCGCGTGCTTGAACGCGAGCAGCCTGCCGTAGGTGGTCTTGCTCGCCCGCACGCCGGCGAAGTGGCGCCGGAGGGTGCCGCCGCACGTGACGCTCGACCTTCGGGCGGCTCCGGTGCTGCTGGTGCTCGTCGAGGATCATCCGCTCGATGTCGGCCCACATGAGGCGCGCGGCGTCCGCGCTCAGTCGCCCCTCTGCGGCCTGGCCGAGCCGCTTGTTCAGCAGCTCGACGGCGTCCTGCCGGTTGGGTCCCGCGCTCTCCTTGACGCGCCGGCCGTTGAGCGTGAAGCGGATCTTCCACACGTCGCCGACCTTGAAGATCTGCCCGGTCCGCCGCGCGCGTCGCGCCGAGCGCGTTGGTGACGAGCGTGGTGCGCTCTGCGGCGCGGCCTTGGCGCCAGTCGTGGTCATGATTTGCCTCCCTCGGTTTTCTCGCTTGCAGCCCGGATCCTCCGCGCCAGCCGGTCACAGCTCGCACCCCACTGCTGAAGCGCGCGCGCGACAGCGCCGGCGACCTCGATGGTCGCCGCGCGCTCGCCGGCGACAATGCGCACGAGCGTGGAGTCGGGAACGCGCGCCGCCCAGGCGAGGGCGCGCACGGTGCACGGCGCGCCGCGGACGGCGGCCGCGACGGCGCTCGTCAGATGGTCACGAGTCATGGCAGCAATGCTGCCACAGCTACGCGGGAGCAAGCGCCGCCCAGTGCGGGCGAGCCGACATCGCCGGCGTCGGGTCACCAGTTTCGGTCCATCCAGCGCCGGAGGCCGCGCTCGGAGAAGCGAACGGCCCCGCCCGGGAGCTCCTTGGCGAAGGGGAAGGACCGTCGGTGCGCGTACACGTAGCGCACCGACACGCCGAGACGCTTCGCGGCCTCCCTCGCCTTGAGCCAGCGGTCGGTGTCCGCCTCGCCGGGGGTCGCCGCCTCTCGGCTCGGCTTGGCGTCGCCATCGCCTTCTAGGGCAGCGAGCAGCGCCTCACGCGGGATCGCGACCAGCGTGCCCGCCGGGAGGAGTTGGGCCGCGCGGCGCAGCTCGTTGAGCGTGACGCGCGCCCCGTCGTGAGGGGAGCGCACGGCGGCCGCCATCATCGCGCCCGGACGCCGTCTGTGGCCCGGTCGGCGGCGCGCGGGGGCACACGGTCCCGCGCCGGCTGATCGGCCCTGAGAGAGCCTGCAGCGCGCGATTCTCCGGCGGTTTCGCGGAGTCGCCCGCCCACGACGGGGGGCGACGCGCCGTCGTCCCGCGCGACGGCGAGCAGCGTGGCGATGTCGCGCGCGAGGAGCCCGTACTTCTCGGGTGGAGTGTCGATGAACCGTGCACTCCCGATCACTTTGAAGACGCGCGCCGCCTCGCGGTCGAGCGTCGCGACATCGTCCGGCAGGATGTAGCCGACGGTCGCCTGACCGGGCGGCGTGTTTGTGCGCACGAGCGCGAGGACCCGATTGAGCAGCTCGTGCGCGTCGGCCACGCGCTGCTGTTCGGGGGAGACGCGCCCCGAGCGCCCCGCTCTTCTTGCAGGTGCAATTGCAGATGCAACTGCAACTGCAGGGGACGGGTCGAAGGACTCCCCCCAAAGGACTACCGGAAGGATATCCTTTCGTGGGTCCTCTTGAGTGCTTCGGGCGCGGCACGTTCGGGTTCTTAAGTGATTCCGCGCCACGGCTTGCGCGGGCATTGCGGTACTGATCGGCGCAGTCGACGGTGGTGGGGGCATTTTTGGTTACTACCGCGCGTGCCTCGGACCGCCACGGCCGTCGGGTGACGCCACTCGCCATCTATTGCGCCGACATCGGCACCGTGGCCCGCGGTCGTTTCGGTTGGGCAGGAACAATCGTCGGACGGCCGGAGGGCGCCTTCCGCGAGCATCGCCGCAGGCGCGGCGCTAGGTGACCAGGCGCAGGCGGCGTGTCCGCTGAAGCTCCGACTCGACGGCGAAGCAGAGATCCTCGTACTGATCCCTCCAGAGCTCGTCGATCCGGGTGTCGAACGAGACCATCGCGGGCCGCGCTACCGCGACCTGAAGAGGAACCGCCGTCCGCCCGACATGATCCAGCGTCTGGGGCTCTACGACACGCACTTCGGAGCGGGCTAGCCGCGATGACCGACCCACGTCGCATTGATGCATGACCCCACGTTCCCACCGTGACGCCGCGCAGGCGCTGCGAGTTAGGCCCTGTGGACTGACCAGCGGGTTGAGAGTCCCCCACCGCA
>JBHELH010000220.1:0-28985 GCA_046263215.1 Gemmatimonadaceae bacterium
GCTCGGGCTCGAGCCCGTGCGCTACGCCCACCCCGCGCTCGAGCCGATCCTCAAGCGCACGCAGGGGATCCCGATCTTCCAGGAGCAGGCGATGGCGATCGCGATGGCGCTCGGCGGCTACAGTGGGTCGGGGGCTGATGCACTCCGACGCACGATGGGCAACAACCGCAAGAGAGAACGCCTGCTCGGCGAGTTGGAGCGCCTCGGCGCCGCGATGGCCGCGAAGGGCGTCGCCCCCGACGTCGCCAAGTCCATCTGTGACGACCTGGTGAGCTTCGCCAACTACGGCTTCCCGGAGTCGCACGCCTGGAGCTTCGCGCTCATCGCTTACGCGACGGCGTACCTCAACGCCCACCACCCGACGGAGTTCTTCGCCGGGCTCCTCAACTCTCTCCCGATGGGCTTCTACCCGGTCTCCACCCTCATCCACGACGCGCGGCGGCACGGGGTGACGGTGTTGGGGCCGTGTCTGCGCGATGGAGATTGGGAGTGTACGGTGGAAGAAGGGTGGAGGGCGGAGGGTAGAGGGTGGAGCGAGCGTTCGCTAGAAACACCTCGGCATGAGGGAAAGGGCTTTCTCAACCCTCAACCCTCCACTCTCCACCCTGCTCTCCGCATCGGCTGGCGTCACGTGAATGGCATCGCCGACAAAGTCACCGACGCCCTCAAGGCTGCTCGGGCCGAGTCACCGTTCGCGTCGATTGCCGACGTCGTGCGGCGTGCGCGGCTCACACGCAGTGATGCGCTCGCGTTGGCGAGGGCAGACGCGTTCGGCGCCTGGGCGGCCGACCGGCGTCACGCGGCGTGGGAGGCATTGCGCGCGACGGGGGACGTGCTACCGCTCGCGCCGGCGTCGGACGCACTGCATCGGCCCGCGCCGCTCGACCGCGAGCGGCGAATCCTCATCGACTACCGCGCGATGGGGCTCAGCCTCGAGGGCCACCCGATGGAGCTCGCGCGCGAGCGGCTGCGCCGCGGCGGTGCCGTCGACAGCCGCGACCTCGAGCGGCTTGAGGACGGCCGCACGATCACCATCGGCGGGATGGTCACCGTGCGCCAGCGCCCGGAGACCGCGGGCGGGACGATCTTCCTCCTGCTCGAGGACGAGTTCGGGTTCGTCAACGTTGTGGTCTCGAAGACACTCGTCGACGCGAACGCCGAGGTCGTGAAGCACGCGACGTTCATCCTCGTGCAGGGCCGGTTGGAGAAGGATGGCGCCGTGATCAACGTCGTCGGCCGGCGGTTCCGGGCGTTGGACGTCGGCGCAGAGGTGGCACACCGTTCGCGGGACTTTCACTGAGCAGCTGCTGGCTCCCCCCCTTGCGTCGCAAGGGGACGGCCGTATCTTCCCTTGCGACGCAAGGGGAGCATCATGGCCGACTCCGAGCTGAACGTCTTTCGCAGTAGCCTCGACCTCGTCATCCTCAAGGCCCTGAGCTGGGGACCGCGCCACGGGTACTCGGTGGCCGAGTGGATCGAGCACGCCACCGACGCGACGGTCCTCGTAGAAGAGGGGACGCTCTACCCGGCCCTCCACCGCCTCGAGCGGCGGGGGTGGGTCGACACCGAGTGGGGCGCGTCGGCGAACAACCGCCGGGCGAAGTTTTACCGCCTGACGCCCGCCGGTCGCGCTCAGCTCAGGCGCGAAGCCCCAACGTGGCTTCGCCACGCCGAGGCGATCGCGCGGGCGTTGCGCAGCGTGACACCGGAGCCCGCGTGATGCTGCCGGAAGGGTTCCGGCGGCTTGTCCGGCTGCCGGCGAATCCCACCCGCGTGGCGCGGGACGTCGACGACGAGATCGCGTTCCACCTCGCGATGCGGGAGGAGCGCCTCCGCGCCGCGGGCTTGTCGGCCGAGGAGGCGCGGCTCGCGGCACGCCGCCGGTTCGGCGACGTCGGTCGCGTCACCGACGAGTGCCTGGCCATCGACATCGAGCACGCGCGAGTGCGGCGGCGCACCGAGGTCCTCGGGTCCGCGTGGCAGGACGCCCGTTACGCCGCGCGCTCGCTGGCACGCGCGCCGGCGTTCGCGGCGTCGGCGCTGCTGACGCTCGCCCTCGGGATCGGCGCGACGACGGCGGTGTTCAGCGTCGTCTACGGGGTGCTGCTGCGACCACTCCCGTACGCGGCGCCCGAGCGCCTCGTGCAGCTCTGGGAGACGTCGACGCGAACGCCGGGCGACCGGAACCCGCTGTCGGTGCCCAACTACCTGGATTGGGCGGCGCGAAGCCGCTCGCTCGCCTCCTCGGTCGCGTACGCGTTCAACCGGTTCACGGTCACCGGCGAGGGGACGCCGGAGCAGATCCAAGGCGCACAGATCCTCGGCGACCTCTCCGGCGTGCTCGGCGTGCGGCCCATCCTCGGGCGCGGGATAACGCGCGAGGACGAGCGCGCCTACACCGTGGTCCTGAGCGAGGGGCTGTGGCGCCGCCGCTACGGCGCCGACCTGGCGATCATCGGTCGCACGATCCGGATGAGCGGCCAGCCCTACGCCATCGTCGGCGTGATGCCGGCGGCGTTCCGGTTCCCGCGTCCCGACGTCGAGCTGTGGACCGGGTACGCCACGATCCTGACGCGCCCCGAGTGGTCGGAGCAGCGGGGCCGCCGCTTTCAGCGCGCGGTCGCTCGCGTCCGGCCGGGGGTGAGCGCCGCCGCCGCGAGCTCGGAGCTCGACGGGATCGCGCGGCAGCTCGCCGCCGAATACCCCGAGCAGAACCCGGGCGCCGGGGCGGTCGCCGTTCCGCTCCACGAGCAGATGGTCGGCGACGTCCGGCCGGCGCTCCTCGTGCTCATGGGCGCCGTCGCGTGCGTGCTCCTCATCGCCGCCGCCAACGTCGCCCACCTGCTCCTCGCGCGAACCACGGCGCGCGAACGGGAACTCTCCGTGCGGGCCGCGCTGGGCGCGGGGCGTGCGCGTGTTGTCCAACAACTGTTGACGGAGAGCCTGGTGCTCGCCGCGATCGGCGGAGCCAGCGGGGTCGCGCTCGCGCACCTCGGGGTCGTGGGGCTGCGGGCGCTCGACCCGGAGGCGATCCCGCGTCTCGACGACGTGCGCGTCGACGCATGGGCGCTGGCCTTCGCCGCCGCGGCCGTCGTCGTCACCGGGACGCTCGTCGGACTCGTCCCCGCACTCCGCGGCACGCGCCGCGACCTCGCCGCGTCGGTGCGTGAAGGGACCCGGGGGGCCGGCGTGGCGCGGCGGCGGTATCGGACGCAGGCGGTCCTCGTCGCGGCGGAGGTCGCGGCGTCACTCGTGCTGCTGGTCGGCGCCGGCCTCTTTCTGCGAAGCTTCCAGCGGCTGAGCGACGTCGATCCGGGCGTCGAGCCCGCGGGTGTCGCGGCAATGCTGGTCGCGGTCAGTCCCACGAAGTACGCCGACGCCGAGCGCCAGCGCGCCGTGTTCGCGCGGATCACGGAGCGCGTCGCGGCACTGCCGGGCGCGCACGCCGTGGGGCTCTGCGATTGCCGACCGCCGGCCTACGGACGCACGGCCGGCGCGATGCGGGTCGAGGGGGGCGCGACGTCCATCGCCGAGATGCCGAACGCGTTCCAGCTCGCCGCCGACGGCGGCTACTTCGCGGCGCTGCGCATTCCCGTGCTCGCGGGTCGCGCGTTCACGAGCGCCGATCGGGCCGGGTCGCTGCCGGTCGTCGTCGTGAATCGAACGTTCGCGCGCCGCCACCTCGGGGCGGCCGCCGACGGCGCGGCCGCCGTCGGGCGTCGCGTTGCGTTCGGCGACACCGTGTGGCACAGGGTCGTAGGCGTCGTCGCCGACGTCCACTACAACGGACTCGCGGCCCCGGTCGACCCAACGGTTTACTACCCGTTCGCGCAGTGGCCGGCTCCGGGCATGGAGATGTTCTTGCGCACGACCGGCGATCCGCTGCGCCTCGTTCCGGCGATCCGTCGCGCGGTGCTCGAGGTCGACTCCGAGCTGCCCATCTCACGCGTCGCCGCGCTCGAGGCGGACGTCGCCAAGTCGATCGCCGGCGAGCGATTCAATACGGCGATCCTCGGCCTGTTCGCGGCCATCGCGTTCGCACTCGCGGCGATCGGGATCTACGGCGTCGTCGCCTACGGCGTGACGCAGCGGCGGCACGAGATGGGCGTGCGCATCGCGCTCGGCGCACAGCGGCGCGACGTCGTGCGCCTCGTCGTGGGACGCGCGCTGCGCCCCGTCGCGGGGGGCGTCATCGTCGGCCTCGGGGCCGCGATCGCGACGACCCGCGTCGTCCGCGGCCTGCTCTACGGCACCAGCCCGCACGACCCTGCGACGTACGCGGCGGTGGCGGCGCTGCTGACAGGCGTCGCCGCGCTCGCCGCGTACGCGCCAAGCCGGCGCGCCGCGGCCGCGGATCCGGTCGCGGCGCTGCGCGCGGAGTAGGTGTTGTACCATCCCGGTTGACACAAACCAATCCGCGCCGCATCGTTCACTCTCGTTGGTACAAAACGGGAGGCTCCATGCTATTCGGTCGCCGCGGCGCGGACTCCATGAGCGGCTACAACTTCACCGACCGCGTACGCAAGGTCCTCGCGATGGCCCGCGAGGAAGCCACACGGCTCCGTCATGGTTACGTGGGGACGGAGCACATTCTGCTCGCCATCATCCGGGAGCGGGGCGGCGTCGGGGCGGCGGTGCTTCAGGCACTCGGGATCGATCTCGACAAGATGCGGCGACGCATCGAAGCGACCGTCAAGGAGGGGCGCGCCGCGCCCCCGTCTGGCCCGGAACTCCCTTACACCTCGCGAGCGAAAAGAGTCCTCGAGCTCGCGATGAGCGAGGCGCGTGAGCTCAACCACACGTACGTCGGTACAGAGCACTTGCTCCTCGGACTTCTCCGCGAGGAGAAGGGGATCGCGGCCCAGGTCATCAACGACGCCGGCGTCACTCTCGACCGCGCCCGCGTCGAGACGCTGCGGCGATTGAACGCCAACGGACGTACGGCGCCGCACGTCTTCGACGTGCGGATCGACGACACCTCCGATCGCTCGATCTACGAGCAGATCGTCGCGCAGGTGCAGGAAGCAGTCGCTACGGGACGTCTCGGTCCGGGGGACCGACTGCAAACCGTTCGTCAGCTTGCCGACGAGCTGGACATCGCCCCAGGGACGGTGGCGCGGGCGTACGCGGAACTGGAGCGGCTGGGCGTGGTGGTGACCGAGGGCGTGCGGGGCACCCGCGTCGCACCGCGCAAAGAGTCTGGCATTCCCGCGGCCGAGCGACCGGAGACGCTCGTCGGGTTGTTGCGGCCCGTGGCGGTCGCCGCGTTCCACCTCGGCGCATCCGCGGAGGAGCTGCGCGCGGCGTTGGAGGGGGCGATGAAGGATATCTTTGGCACCGGCGAGCGCGACGCCGCGTAACGGGGGCGCTGTCGGAGCTACAGCTCTAGCGCGAGTTGGTCGGTCGGTGGGGCGGGTTGGTTGGCGTCGAGCGGCGGCGACGCGGTCTCGCCGGTCTCCGCCTCCTCGTCCTCGTCTCCATCGTCGTAGAACCCGTTCCGGATTTTGTACTTCGCGCAGAGCTTCGCGAAGTAGCGGCGTAGGCCGTCGCGATACCGCTCGCCGATGTTGTACCCGGCCGCGTACGAGGCCCGGTATCGCTCGGCCAGGTGCGGGAACTCCGCTTCGATGAACGGCAGGTACCGCCGCCGAGCCGTGCCGCGAAGCCGGAGCGCGCAAGCGGCGACATGGCTCGCGCCGGCGCGGGCGACGGCGCGCACGAGGGCGTCCATCGCGTCGGCGCCGTCGGTGATTCCGGGCAGGACGGGCATCACGTTGACGCCGACGTCGATACCGGCCTCACTCAGTCGCGCGATCGCGCGGAGCCGCGACTCGGGCGTCGGCGCCCGTGGCTCGATGCGCCGGGCGAGGTCGCGGTCGAGCGTGATGAGTGAGACGTGGATCGTGACGTCGGCGCGGGCCGCGATTCGCGACAGAACGTCGATGTCGCGCGTGACCAGCGGACTCTTGGTAATGATCGACACCGACATCCCGGGATGCTCGGCGATCGTCTCCAGGACACGCCGCGTCACGCGGTATCGCCGCTCGGCGGGCTGGTAGGGGTCGGTCGCCGTGCCGATGACGACACCCTCCTCCCGAAGCGCGTCGTAGCGCGGTCCCGTGCGGCGGAGGACCTTCCGCAACGTATCGCCCGCGTTCTGCTTGACGAAGATTCGCCGCTCGAACGCCAGCCAAGGCGGCATGCTCTCGAGGTCGCGCTGCAAGTGCTCGTCCGCCGGGTCGGCGGCGGCCGCCCGCTCGAGCGTGTATCGGTGCGCGTAGCGCGCGTAGCAGTAGGCGCAGCCGAACGCGCAGCCCACGTACGGGTTGATGGACCAGAAGTCCATGCCCGTCGTCTCCGGCCCGTTGACGATCGTTCGGGCAACCGCGCCGTAGTAGGCAATGTCCTTCTGCTCGCCCAGCACGGGCAGGCGTCGGGATCCGCCGATCACCTCCTCGTCGAAGAGCAACGGCACGTCCGGCTCTCGTTGGCTCATCCCCGCAGCGCCTCCTCGGTGGGCACGATGCGCAGCATAACCTATACCGAAGATAAGCCGAAAGAGCAAGTCGACCCTGGACTCGCATCTTTCGAGGCGGCCGAAGATGCGTAGAATCCCCGGTGACCCAACCCAACCCATGCGGAGCAAGCTCTCCGACGTCGAGATCCACCGCGCGCTCGGCGCGCTCAATGGCTGGTCACGGCGCGGCAACGCGCTCGTGAAGACGTTCACGTTTCCGCGATTCGCGGACGGGATCGCGTTCGTGAACCGTGTCGCCCGCATCGCCGATGAGATGGACCACCACCCCGACATCGACATCCGCTACACCAAGGTGACGATGACGCTGTCGACCCACGACGCGGGCGGCGTGACCAGCACGGACTTCAAGCTGGCGGAGCGGATCGAGGCCGACGGCGCCGGCGCCTGAGGGGCGCGCCACTCAGAGCCCGGCGAAGAGATCCTCGATCGTCTCGCGCGGCTGTGCGCGGCCGGACGCCAGCGCGAACCACTCCTCGTCGGTGAGCGCCAGCCGCTGGAACCGGTCCTCGAGGTCGCGCTGCGTCGCGTGGACCTGGAATGCGCGGCGCTTCGTATCGAGCTCTTTCGTCACGTCCACCCGCGCCGTGACCGGCACGCCGTGCACGGTGTGCGGGCTGTCGGGGCCGGGGGGAGGCCAGGTCGTGTAGTAGAGCCGCGCCGGCGCGTGCGGCGGCCGCTGCGGCTGCGGATATGCCGTCGGCGACGCCGCGAGAAAGTATGCCGCCGTCGCCACGCGCGAGATCGCGCGGTGATCGCGGTGCGCATTCGGCGCCCCTTCCGGCCCGAAGGTGATGACGACTTGCGGCCGTGTCGCCCGCAGGAACTGCACGACTTCGCCGATCAGCTGGTCCGGATCTACCTCGGTCAACCCGCCGTCGGGATACCCGCGTGCGACGATCTCGCCGCGGACGCCGAGCATCCTCGCGGCCGCGATCAGTTCATTCCTCCGCAGCGCCCCCAGCTCCTCGCGCGACGCGACCGGCACCGCCGAGCTACGGCCCGCATCCCCATCCGTCGCACAGAACAGATCCCACCGCACTCCTTGCGCCGCATACTTCGCGATCGACCCACCGATGGAAAACGTTTCGTCGTCGGGGTGGGCGAAGATGGCGGCCGCTGTGCGTGGCATGCTAGGCAAGCTATCGGTCCGCGCGAAGCGCGGACCGATAGCTGATAGCGTCGCCGCCGCGGGCGGCGATTACAAGTCCGCACAACTCCTTACGATCGCGCGACAGCTGAAGCAGACGAGCTTGCAGTTCCGCCACGCCACGGACTCCGAGCCGCAGAGGTCGCAGGTCTCGGGCGGGGTGGCGGATCGTTCTGCGGGGTCCCGCGGGGGCGTCTGTGGCGACCCGTCGCCGGGTCGGTTCTGCGGTGTGGACATCCCGGGGCTCGGCCGGCTCTCGGTGGGCAAGCGTATCTCGCAGGGTTTCCCGGTAGAACTACGACCGGCTCCGGCGCGCGTCACGAGCGCGCATGGGGTACCCACGATGTAAGTAAGGCGTAAGAAGCGCAACGACTTCTGGCCTTCACTCGGGTCCGGTGTTTCATTTGTAAGCACGTCCCGCCGGCAGACCCCGCCCCACATCATGGCTTCCCGTCCGCACGCCCCGAAGTCCCGCTCGCTCGGCGCCGTGATCTTCCTGGCCCTGGCGCTCGTGCTCGCGGCGACGCTCGCCTACCAGGCGGCGGACGCGGCGCGGTCACACCAGCTGACCGCGGAGCGCACGCTCAAGGACTACGCATCCTTCGCCAACTGGCAGCTCTCACAGCATGCGAAGAACGCGCTCCTGACGACGCTGGTGATGGGGTTGGCTCCGCAGGCCACTCAGGTGAACCCCGCCGACCTCGAAGGGTCGCTGCTCTCGCCGTACGACGTCGGGGCGATCGCGAAGCAGAGCGCTGGGTGGTGTAACTGTCTCGAGAAGGTTGGATTCTTCTTCCGATTCGACTGGAAGGACGGAACACTCCAGACGACGGAGTCAGATCTGCCACTTCACGTTCTGCGCTGGGCGCGGGACACCATCGCGGACTACGTGCGCGCCTTGCCGAAGATCACGAAGCAGACGCCGCTGACGTTCGGCTCGCCCGACGGCTCGTCGGGGCCGCTGCGGCAGCTCGCGATCGTGCTCACGAACGACTCGTACGCGATGATCATCGGGGAGCCGGACGGCAAGCCGCGGTTGCTGGGGCTCGTGGTGTCGCGTGACGCGACCGAGGGGAACCCGGTTGTCGTCTACGGGTTCGAGACGGAGCCGGCGCCGTTTCTCGCGCCGACGTTCCAGTTCATCTTCAAGAAGAACTCACTCCTCCCGCCGTCGCTGGTCCGGACCGTCACCGAGGACTCGGTCCTCGCGATCTCGGTGACCGACCTTGAGGGACACGAGATCTATCGCTCGCCCGGACACGTCGGCCACACGCATGAGTTCACGGCGGCCGACACGCTCGAGGGTCACTTCGGCAACCTCGTGGTTCGCGTCGGGCTGCGCCCGGCATACGCGGACCGGCTCGTCGTCGGCGGGCTCCCGCGCTCGCGACTGCCGCTCCTCCTCGGCCTCTTCGCACTTACGGCCGGCCTGCTCGTCGTCGCGCTCCTGCAGCTGCGCAGGCAACAGGAGTTGGTCCGGCTTCGCACGGATTTCGTCTCCGGCGTGTCGCACGAGCTGCGCACACCGCTGGCGCAGATTCGGTGGTTCGCGGAGCTGCTGCACATGGGGAAGCTGCGCTCGGAGGAGGAGCGTCACCGATCGCTGCGCATCATCGACCAGGAGGCGCGACGGCTGACGTACCTCGTCGAGAACGTCCTCAGCTTCTCGCGCGCCGAGCGCAAGGCGAACCGCATCTCCGCGGCGCCGACGGACCTCGAGCGGGAAGTGCGGGACGCGCTCGAGATGTTCGCGCCACTGGCCCGCTCGCGGCGCGCCACGCTGCGCTCGGAGCTCGAGCACGGGATCACGCTCGAGGTTGACCGCGACGCGCTGCGTCAGGTGTTGCTCAACCTCCTCGACAACGCGGTCAAGTACGGCCCGCGCGGGCAAACCGTGACGGTCGGGATGGCGGCGGTCAGCGAGAACGGCCGCGGTCCGCGCGTACGTCTCTGGGTCGAGGATCAAGGACCCGGCATCCCGGCCGCCGACCGCGATCGCGTCTGGGAGCCCTACGTTCGCCTCGACCGCGACGTCGATGGGGCGACTGGCGGAAGCGGGATCGGTCTCGCCGTCGTCCGCGAGCTCGTCGCGCTCCACGGCGGGCGCACGTGGCTCGAGGAGGCGGGTGCCCGCGATGCGGGCGGGGGCGGCGGAACTCGCGTCGTGATCGAGCTGCCGGCGATGCGGACGGCCAGCGGGCCGGCGGCCGGCGGAGCGCCGAACGCGGGGCCCACGCCACCCGCCGAGACGGCGCCCGCGCCGGCACCGGCCGGAGCGACGGAGGAGACGAGCGGCTCATGACGCGCATCCTGATCGTCGAGGACAACGCGGATCTCGCATACGGCCTGCGCACGGGCCTCGAGATCGAAGGCTACGAGGTCGACGTCGCGGAGGACGGCCGAGGTGGACTCGCGCGGGCGCAGGAGTGGCTCCCGCATCTGGTGATCCTCGACCTCATGCTCCCCGGGATGGACGGCTACCGCGTGCTGCGCACGCTGCGCGAGCAAGGGCACGAGATGCCGGTGCTCATCCTCACCGCGCGCGGCGAGGAGGCCGACAAGGTGCTCGGGTTCCGCCTCGGCGCCGACGACTACGTGACGAAGCCGTGCGGCGTCCTCGAGCTGCTCGCGCGCGTCGGCGCGCTGCTGCGCCGCGCGCGGTCGCAGGACAACGGCGGCCAACCGAAGGTCGCGCTCGAGCACTTCGGCGACGTAGAGATCAACCCGGCCTCGCGGACCGTGACGAAGGCGGGGAAGCCGGTCGCGCTGAGCCCGAAGGAGTTCGATCTCCTCCTCGCACTCGTGCGCCGCCGCGGCGCGGTCGCGTCGCGGCTCGAGCTGCTGCGCGAAGTATGGGGCCACCGCGTCGAAGTCATGACGCGCACGGTGGACATCCATATCGCCGAGCTTCGCCGGAAGCTCGAGGACGATCCGTCGCAGCCGAAGCACATCCTGACCGTCTGGAAGGCCGGGTATCGGCTCGAGGCCTAGCGCGCCCCTTGCAGGACGTGCGGGGTGCGCGCACCATACGCCCCATGAAATCGACGACCTCGTCCCGACGCCGACTTCTGTTCGCGACGGCGGCCGCGCTCGCGCTGACCGAAACGGGCTGCCGCCGTACGGGCGGGGTTAACCTGCCGGCGCCGGACACGGCCCGTCCGGCGGAACCGGTGGATCCGGGGATCCGGACGACCGAGGATCTGATTGCGGCGATGCGCGAGCGCTACGCGGGCAAGTGGTACAGCACGCTCACGTTCGTGCAGACGAGCACCTACTACCGCCCCGACGGCTCGGTGCTCCGCTCCGAGACGTGGCCGGAGTCGGTGATGCTGCCCGGCCGGCTCCGCATCGACATCGGTAACCCGTCGGTCGGGAACGCGGTGATCTACGCCAACGACACGATCTACCAGTTCCAGCAGCGGCGTCTCACGAGGCGTGAGCCGGGAAACAACCCGCTCCAGGTGCTGGGCTTCGACGTGTATCACCTCCCGCCCGGCCGCACGGCGGAGATCCTGTCGTCACTCGGGTATGGCCTCTCGTCGATGTACCGCACGAACCACGAGGGGCGTGAGTACTACGTCGTCGGCGCGCGGCAGGGCGATCTGCGGCGCAAGCAATTCTGGATCGACGCCGACCGCCTGGTGCTCTGGCGGATCTTGGAGCCGTGGCTTCCGACGGACACCGTGAACACCCGCGAGATCCGCTTCCACGATTACAAGCAACACGGCGGTGGCTGGGTGGCGGAGGAGGTCGACTACCTCCGCAACGGATCGCGCTACTTCTTCCAGAAGTACGCGGACGTCCGCACCGACGTCGAGATCGACCCCGCGCTCTTCGACCCGCGTCAGTTCACGACGGCCAAGCACTGGTACCGGCCGCCGGCGGCGGGCACGAGGCGCTAGCACTACTCGAACGCGGGCTCGTACTGCTCCTGCTCCCCCGGGCGCAGCTGCTGATTCGCGCTCAGCAGGCGCGCGCACGTGTTCCACCGCAGGATCGCCTCGTCCTCCCCGGCCGGGCGCGTCTTCTCGGCCTCCTCGTACCACCGCATGGCGTCGCGGAGGAGCGCGTATGCCGCCTCCCCGGCCCGCAGCATCCCCCGCCGGAGCAGCGCCTTCGCGTGTCGCTCGTCGACGACGCCGGCATAGTACGCGCGCTTGTACGAGTCGCGCAGCCGCGGCAGCACGTCGCGCGCCCGCCGCACGTTTGCCGCCGTGTCCTCGTCGAACTGGTCGGTGATCGCGAGCAACAGCGTCACCAGCGCCTCCTCGTGCTCAGTGTCCACCGCGAGCACGTCGAGGCAGATGCTCTCCGCGCCGTCCGGCTCGTTCAGCAGGCGGTACCTCTGCGCTTTCTCCAGCGCGGCGGGGATCGCGCTCTTCGAGATCGGTTTCAGCGGGGGCATGATCGCTAGCGCCGTCGCCGGCTGAAGATCTTCACCAGCCGCCCCACCGGATCGTAAAATTCGTCGACCACCCGCTCCTTGAGCGGGATGATCCCGTTGTCGGTGATCTGGATGTGTTCGGGGCAGACCCTGGTGCAGCACTTCGTGATGTTGCAGTAGCCGATCCCGTGCTCGCGCTTGAGCTCGGGGACGCGGTCCTCGACGTCGAGCGGGTGCATCTCGAGCGTCGCCGCGTAGATCAGGTGCCGCGGCCCGACGAACTCCTCGTGCAGCGCGTGATCGCGCAGGACGTGGCAAACGTCCTGGCACAGGAAGCACTCGATGCACTTGCGGAACTCCTGGACGCGGTCGATGTCGGCCTGGTACATGCGCCACGTGCCGTCCGGGAAGTCGGGCTTGCGCGGCTTGAACGGCTTGATGCGCTTCTTGACCCGGAAGTTCACAGAGACGTCGGTCACCAGGTCACGCACGTGCGGGAAGGCGCGGATCGGCTCGACGGTGATCGGCTTGTCGGCCGGCAGCTGGTTGAGCCGCGTCATGCACATCAGCTTTGGCATCCCGTTGATCTCGGCGGAACAAGAGCCGCACTTTCCGGCCTTGCAGTTCCAACGTACCGCGAGGTCGTGCGCCTGCTCGGCCTGGATCTGCTGGATGGCGTCGAGGACGACCATCCCCTCGGTTACGTCGGTGTTGTAGTCGACGAAGCGGCCGGCGCCGTCATTGCCGCGCCACAAACGAAAGTTCCGCCGCTCGTGGGCCGCCTTGGCATCTTGCGCGTGTTGCGCAGCGGCGTAGGCGTCGTGGTCGAGCGCTGCCCGGGTTGGCGCGGGAGCGGTGGGACTGGCCATTACTTCATCTCCTCGATGACCGCCTGAAGGGCGCTCGGCATCGGCGGGATGGGCAGGCGCTCCACCTTCATCTCGCCGCGGCCGCCCTTGCGTACGATGAGGTTGAAGCCGCCGTACGCCTTGTCCTTGTCGGGGTAATCCTCGCGGAAGTGGCCGCCACGGCTCTCCTTCCGCTCGATCGCCGAGCGCGTGATCGCCTCCGATACGGTGAGCAGGTTTTGGAGGTCGAGCGCCGTATGCCACCCCGGGTTGTACTCGCGGTTGCCACCCACGGCCACGCGCAGCGCGCGTTCCTTCAGCGAGCCGATGCACGCCAGGGCGCGTCTCATCTCGTCCTCGGTTCGCACGATGCCGACGAGGTCCTGCATCGTGTCCTGGAGCTCGTGCTGAATCTTGTACGGCCCCCCGTCGCCGGCGTTCCCGCGCTCGAACGGCTCCAGCGCGACGCGCGCCGCATCGCGGGTGTCGGTCTCCCGCACGCGGGCGGCGCCGTTCGTGCTCGCGAACGCCGCCGCATGCTCGCCGGCACGCTGGCCGAAGACGAGCAGGTCGGAGAGCGAGTTGCCGCCGAGACGGTTCGCGCCGTGGAGGCCCGCCGCCACCTCGCCGCACGCGAAGAGCCCGGGAACGGTCGACATCTGCGTGTCGCCGTCCACTCTCACGCCGCCCATGATGTAATGGGTCGTCGGGCCGATCTCCATCGGCGTCGTCGTGATGTCGATGTCCGCCAGCTGCTTGAACTGGTGGTACATGCTCGGGAGCTTCCGCTTGATGTGGTCCGCGGCGTTGGGAAGCTTCTGCCTGATCCACGCGATGTCGAGGAAGACGCCCCCGTGCGGGCTTCCGCGTCCTTCGCGCACCTCTCGCACGATGCACCGGGCGACGTGGTCGCGCGTCAGCAGCTCGGGCGGCCGGCGCGCGCTCTTGTCCCCCTGCGTGTAGCGCCAGCCTTCTTCCTCGTTGTCCGCTGTCTGCGTGCGGTAATTCTCCGGGATGTCGTCGAACATGAAGCGGCGCCCTTCCGCGTTGCGCAGCACGCCCCCTTCGCCGCGCACGCCTTCGGTGACGAGAATGCCCCGCACGCTCGGCGGCCAGATCATCCCCGTCGGGTGGAACTGGACGAACTCCATGTCCTGCAGCGCCGCCCCGGCGTGATAGGCGAGCGCATGGCCGTCGCCCGTGTACTCCCAGCTGTTGCTGGTGATCTTGTACGCGCGGCCGATCCCGCCCGTCGCGAGCACGACCGCCCGCGCGGCCCAGAGGCGAAAGCGGCCGCGCTCGCGGTCATATCCGAACGCGCCGGCGACGCGCTCCCCGTCCCTGAGGAGCGTCGTCACCGTGCACTCCATGTGCACCTCGATGTTGGTCTTGTGAATCGCGTGATCCTGGAGCGTGCGGATCATCTCGAGACCCGTGCGGTCGCCGACGTGGGCGAGCCTCGGGTAGCGGTGCCCGCCGAAGTTCCGCTGCAGGATGCGCCCGTCGGCGGTGCGGTCGAAGAGCGCCCCCCACGCTTCGAGCTCCCGGACGCGGTCCGGCGCCTCCTTCGCATGCAGCTCCGCCATCCGCCAGTTGCTGACGTACTGGCCGCCGCGCATGGTGTCGGCGAAGTGCACGCGCCAACTGTCGCGGTCGTCCACGTTCGCCAGCGCCGCCGCCATCCCGCCCTCGGCCATCACCGTGTGCGCCTTGCCGAGCAGGGACTTGCAGACGAGGCCGACGCGGGCGCCGTGGGCGGCGGCTTCGACGGCGGCGCGGAGGCCGGCACCGCCGGCGCCGACGACGAGGACGTCGTAGTCGAAGGACTGGAATTCAGTCATGGGCGCGGCCGCCGAGCCTCGAGGTTCGAGGTTCGAGTTTCGAGAGAGCAGCGTGGCGCGCCCGAAACTCGAAGCTCGAAACTCGAAACTTCGCCGTCACAGAATCCTCCAATCTCTCCACACCCCCATCGAACAGAGGCGGACATAGAGGTCTGCAAACGCCACCGCGAAGAGACTCGTCCACGCGAACAGCTGGTGCCGCCGGTTGAGCTTCGTGCATCCCTCGTAGCAGGCCATCCGAACGGGCGCCGTCGCGAGCTGATCGCGGTAGCCGCCGACGATGTGGCGGAAGGAGTGGCAGCCCAGTGTGTAGGCCGTGAGCAGGCCGAGGTTGGTCGCCAGGACCAGCGTGCCGACGCCGATGCCGAACTCGCGCGCGCCAGTCGCGGCGTTCGCGAACCACATCGCCTGCCAGAGATCGTAGGCGAGCACGAAGAGGAACAGCACCGCGACGTAGAGAAAGTAGCGGTGAACGTTCTGCGCGATGAGCGGCAGCCGCTGCTCACCCCAGTAGCTCTTCCGCGGCTCGCCGACGGCGCACGCGGGCGGATCGGCCCAGAAGCCCTTGTAGTAAGCGCCGCGGTAGTAGTAGCAGGTGAAGCGGAAGAGCGCGGGGAATGGGAGGATGAGCAGCGCCGGCGAGAACGGGAGCCAACCGGGCCACCACGCGGGTTTCGGGCCGAGCCACGCGTGCGGAGAGCTGCCAAACAGCTCAGGTGAATAGAACGGGGAGAGGTACGGTCCGAAGGTGTAATGCTCGTTCTGGAACGCCGCCCACGTCGCGTAGACGACGAACGCCGAGAGGATCGTGAACACGGTCAGCGGCTGCACCCACCAGGCGTCCCGGCGCACGGTCGCGCCGAAGCCGCGCTGGACGATGGGGAGCTGGGCGTGCGCCATCAGGTACCTCGGACGGTGGCGAAGTGTCGGTGTGAAAATAGCCACGCGCCCGGAGGCGCGGCACCGGGCGTCCTAGACCGTCACGCTCCCGCCGGCGCGCGAAGTCCGCGCAGCTGGTCTTCGAGTGCCGCCGGATCGGTGACGGGCGCGTCGCACGTGTACTGCCGGCAGAGATACGCGGTCGCCCGCCCGTCCGAGGCGGGCCGCTCCGCGAGCAGCGGGATGTCGTCGCCTTCGCCGGGAGGGCCGCCGGCGATCACGAGCGCCGGTACGTAGTGATCCCCTGCCACGTCCGCGAGCGCGCGGAAGTCGGCGCGCGCCGGGTCGCCGACGAGCGCGAGCTCGACCGCGCCGTGCACCGCCATGTCGGCGGCAGAGAGCAGGTGCCCGAACGCCGACGGGTGCTGGGCCATCGGCTCGGCGAGCGTCTCCAGCACGTACGTCGCCCGCCGCCGCATGTCCGCGTCTTGTAGCACCTCGGCGACGCGCAGGAGCAGTTCGGTCACCAGCGACGTTCCCGACGGCGTCGCGTTGTCCGTGACGTCGCGCGGGCGCGTGATCAGCCGCTCGTGGTCGTGCGGGGTGTCGTAGAAGGCCCCCCCGCCCGCTTCGCGGGAACCCGCCTCATCCCAGAACCACCGGACCGCAGACGCCGCGAGCGCGCGGGCTCGGTCGAGCCACGCCCGGTCGAACGTCAGCTCGTACAGCGCGAGCGCGCCGAGCCCGAGTGACGCGTGGTCCTCGAGGAACCCGCGGATTTTCGCCTCACCGTCCTTCGACGACCGCATCACGCGCAGACCTTGCAACGCGCCGCCGTCGCGGACCATCTCACGGAAGAGGAACTCCCCACTTCGCAGGGCCAGCGCCCTGTACTCCGCGCCGCCGAACGCACGCGCGGCCTCCGCCACCGCGCGAAGCATGAGGCCGTTCCACGAGGCGATGATCTTGTCGTCACGCCCGGGCCAGACCCGCTTCGCGCGCGCGGCGTACAGGACAGTCTTGGCCCGCCGAATCGTGTCGGCCACCTCCCCTTCCGCGACGTCGTTGCGGGCGGCGACGACCCGCGGGTCGTCGAGCACGTGGAGGATGTTCCTCCCCTCGAAGTTGCCGACGCGGGTCACGCCCCAGTACGCCTTGGCAAGGCGCGCGTCGCGGCCCAGCAGCCGGTCGAGCTCCTCTTCGTCCCAGAGGTAGAACTTGCCCTCCTCGCCCTCGCTGTCCGCGTCGAGTGACGAGTAGAAGCCACCCGCGGGCGACGTCATTTCGCGCGCCACCCATGTCAGCGTTTCCTCCGTTACACGCCGCACCTCGTCGTTCTTCGTCGCCTGCCAGAGGTGGACGCCGAGCCGCACGAGGAGCGCGTTGTCGTAGAGCATCTTCTCGAAGTGCGGCACGAGCCACACGGCGTCGACCGCGTAGCGGTGGAAGCCGCCGCCCACCTGATCGTAGATGCCGCCGCGCGCCATCTTGAGGAACGATTGCTGCGCCATCTCGAGCGGGTACGCTTCGCCCGTGTGCGCCCAGTGGGCGAGGATGAAGTCCAGCGTCATCGCCTGCGGGAACTTGGGCGCGCCGCCGAAACCACCGTGGCGCACGTCGTGAGCGCGTGCGAGGCCGCGAAAGGCGCGGTCGAGCAGCATCGGGGAGAGCGGCCCGGTGCTGCGCGTCCGCTCCACGCTGACGTCGTAGAGCTGCCGCATCGACTCCGCCGAACGCATGACGTCCGCGCGGCGGTCGCGGTACGCGTCGGACACGGCGAGGAGGACGCGCCTGAACGACGGCATGCCGCGCCGGTCGTCCGGCGGGAAGTACGTGCCGCCGTAGAACGGGGCACCATCCGGCGTGAGAAAGACCGTCATCGGCCACCCGCCGTGCCCCGTCATCGCCTGGACCGCCTGCATGTAAATGCCGTCGACGTCAGGTCGCTCCTCGCGGTCGACCTTCACGTTCACGAAGCGCTCGTTCATGATCTGCGCCGTCGCCGCATCCTCGAATGACTCGTGCGCCATGACGTGACACCAATGGCACGCCGCATAGCCGACGCTGAGCAGGATCGGCTTGTCCTCGCGCCGCGCGCGCTCGAGGGCCTCCTCGCCCCACGGGTACCAATCGACCGGATTCTCCGCGTGCTGCTGGAGGTAAGGGCTGGTCTCGTGCGCGAGTCGGTTGGGCATGAGGAGAGCGGTTCGTGAGCTTGTGGCCTTGTGGGCTTGTGAGCTTGTGGGCTTGATAGCTTGTGAGGGCGCGGCCGTGCCGCGCACACCCTCGGGACGCCACGAGGAGCAAGCGCAGTGCCTCACAAGCTCACAAGCTAACAAGCTGACAAGCCAATGCGCCCGACTCGTCTGCCGTGGCTGGCCGTCACCACCAGCATCCTCGTGCTCGCGGCGGCGGCCCGGCCGGTCTCGCCGATACGCGACGCGGCGACGCTCGAGGCAGTGCCGGAGGCGAGCCTCGGATACTCGCCGGGTTACCTGGCCGGTGCTCCGTTCTTCGATACGCTGGATACGCTGACGCTGCTGACGGTCTCGCAGCACGTCGCGGTGCTCGTCACGGCGATCGTCGCCTACGTGGCGACGCGCGTGGTGCGCCGTCGTCGGAAGGCGTTCGCGTCGCGGGCGTCGGCTGACGGCGAGGGGCCTCGCGGTCGGGGACGCGCGGTATTACGCGAGGTCGCGTTCGCTGCCCTTTTCCTGGTCATGCTGGTCGCCGTGTACGCGATCGGCGCCCTCGTGCCGCGACCCATGGCGGCGCTCGAGGTGCGCGAGCTGGACGTCGTCGCCGTCGACGTGCACAGCCACACGAAGCACTCGCACGACGGCCGGCCGGGCTGGGAGGCGGAGGACGTGCGCGAGTGGCACGCGTCCTCCGGCTTCAACGCCGCGTACATCACCGACCATCGTAACTACCGGGGCGCGGAGGAGGGAGTAGCGGCCAACCCGCCGGTCGCCGGGCAGGGGACCGTGCTCCTGAGCGGCCTCGAAGTGGTCTACCGCGGCGAGCGCGTGAACGTGTTGAGTGCGGGACGCGTTTATCGGGGCCTGACGACGCCCAATCTCTGGGACATCGACGAGACCGCGCTCGCGATGGCGAGTCTCGTCACGCGTCGCGAGCCGGTGATCGTGCAGACGTTCCCGGGTCGGTTCGACCGCATCGTGCCGGCCGAGGGCCCCAGAACTCCGGGCGTGCGGGCGATCGAGCTCGTCGACGGCGCGCCTCGAGGCCTCACGCAGACGCGGCGTGAGCGGCGCCGCATCGTACACCTCGCGGACAGCTTGAACCTCACGCTCGTGGCGGGATCGAACAACCACGGCTGGGGGCGGACGGCCCCCGGGTGGACGCTGTTCCGCATTCCCGGCTGGCGCGGGATGGCGCCCGACGAGTTGGCGACCACGATCGAGTCGGCGGTCCGGCAGGGCGGCCGCCGCGCCACCCGCGTCGTCGAGCGGCGGGTGGCCGAGGCGGATGGCAGCGCCCTGCGAGTTGCGCTGACGGTGCCGCTCGTTGCCTGGCGCATGCTGACAACGCTCTCCTCCGACCAGCGTGTGATGTGGGTGGTGTGGGCGTGGGTGCTGGCTGGCGGGTGGTTCGCGATGCGCAGGCGCCTTGGTGCGCGGTCCGCGGTGCGCGGTGCGCGGTAAACTCTCGCAGCACTCCTCTCCCACGCACCGCGCACCACGCACCGCGAACGGCGAAATGCGCACCGCGTTCGCGATCGTCGTCGCCGGCGGCGTCATCCGCCTCCTCCTCGCGGCCACCATCCCGCCCGTTCCCGACGAGACGTATTACTGGGAGTGGTCGCGCCGCCTGGCCGGTGGCTACTTCGACCACCCGTACGGCATTGCGCTCTCGATCCGGGCCGGCACCGCGCTCTTCGGGACGCTCGGCCTCGCGCCGTCGCCGCTCGCGATCCGACTTGTCCCGGTCCTTCAAGGCCTCGTCGCGGCGCTCGCCACCGTAGGGATCGCGCGGCGCATCGGCGGGCACGACGCGGGAGTTCGCGCCGCAATCGTGATCACCGTCCTTCCCCTCGCGGCAACAGGTCTCGTCCTCGCCACGCCCGATGCGCCCCTCCTCGCCGCCACCGCGATCGCGTCCTACGCCGTGGTACGCGCCACCCAATCTCCCCGGCGTAGTCGGGCGTCGCTGGCGTGGTGGTTGGTGGCCGGCGCCGCGGCGGGTGCGGCCATGGCGTCGAAGTACACCGCGGTCCTCGTTCCCGCGGGCGTGTTCGCGGCATTCGCGGCGCATCGCTCCCTCCGGCCGCGGCTCGCGGAGCCGGGCCCGTACCTCGCGTGCGCGGTCGCTGCCCTGGTACTCGTCCCGGTGCTCCTCTGGAACGCGAGCCACGATTGGATGTCGTTCACTTATCAGTTTCGGCACGGACTCGGGGGACGAGCGGGCGGCACCGCTATCGGGCGGGAGCTGGAGCTCCTCGGCGGACAGGCGGGACTCGTGTCGCCAATCCTGTTCGCGCTGCTCACCGCGGCCGTCTGGCGCGCGATCAAGCGTCCGCGGAGCGACCCTCACTTTCTACTTGGCGTCGTCGCGGCCGTCTGTTTCGCGTTCTTCATGGTGAGCGCACTGCGGAAGCCGGTCGAGGCGAACTGGCCCGCGCTCGCGTACGTCGCGGCGGTCCCGCTGCTCGCCGACGCGTTCCACGGCGAGCGCGGTCGGCGGTGGCTTCGCGCCGGCTGGATGCTCGCCGCGGCGTTGACGCTCGTGATCTACGTGCACGCGGTCACGTCGGCTCTGCCTATCCCCGCACGACGGGACCCAGTCGCACGGTCGGCCGGCTGGGACGGCCTCGCGCGCGCCGTCGAGCTGGTACGCGACTCGGTCGTGGCGCAGAGTGCTGTGCGCGGCCGAGCTGTGCACGTCGGTGCCGATCGTTACCAGGACGCCTCCGAGCTCGCGTTCCACATGCGCGATCGGCCAACGACGTTCTCACTCAACCTCGCCGGACGCGCGAACCAGTACGGCCTGTGGCCCGGGTTCGCGCAACGTGCCGCGCGAGGGGACGCGCTCGTCCTCGCGCTCGACGACACCGAGACGCTGCACCCGGCGCTGCGCCGACTGGAGCCCTACTTCGCCGAGCGGCGCGTAGGCACCGCCGTCGAGCTGCGGGCGCGCCGCGGCGTCGTCGGACGGCGGCGCATCTGGGTCCTCCTCGGCTGGACCGGCGGCTGGCCGCCGCGGTCGCTCCCGCCACCAGGCTGAGTCCGGGCTTGCCCTGCGTCCTCTTGACGCGGCGGCCGGATCGCGCGATGTCAGAGGCGCACGACGCTCCGATCCTCTCGCCCGCACCGGCACACCGGGTATGACGACGCCGCGATTCCGTCCGCCGCAGCAAACGCGCAGTCAGGCGACGCTCGACCGCATCCTCGACGCGGCGGAGAACGTGCTCGAGGAGAAGAGCTTCGGCGAAGCGACGCTCGCCGAGATCATGGATCGCGCCGGAGTCACCGTCGGGGCGTTCTATCGGCGCTTTCCCGACAAGGACGCGCTGCTGCATCTGCTCGACAACCGCTTCTTCGCCGAGCTGCACGAGCTCGCGCAGTCGTCGCTCGGCGAGAGCAAGTGGCAGGGCGCGACGGTGCCGCAGATCGTGCACGAGTTCACGGCGACCGCCGTACGGCTCTACAAGGCGCGCCGCGGCCTGTTGCGGAGCCTCTTTCTCCGCGCCCGCACCGACCCCGTGATCATGCAGTCGGCGCGTGAGGTCAACGCCCATTACCTCGAGCGGCTGCGATCCCTGCTGCTCTCGCGCGCCGACCAGATCCATCATCCGAGCCCGGAGCGCGCCGTGGAGCTCGGGTTCATGATCCTCATCGGCGCGCTCCGCGAGACGGTGCTGTTCGGGGAGGTGTGGTCGGACCCGCGCGCGGTGGTGGACGACGGTCTCTCGAAGGAGCTGGCACGGGTGTATCTGGCGTATCTCGGGGCGCCGTTGGCTTGAGTTTCGGGGTTCGGGTTTCCAGCTTCGAGAGGCTCGCTCGAACCTCGAACTTCGAAACTCGGTCCCCCATGCCCGTCCCCCGCGATCTGGACGCGTTCTTCTCCGCCAACGCCCCACGCATCCGCGACGAGCTCTTCGCGTTCCTTCGCATCCCGAGCGTCAGCGCCCGGTCCGAGCACGCCGCCGACACAGCGCGCGCCGCCGAATGGGTAGCCGAGTCGTTGCGCGCGGTCGGTCTCGAGTCGACGGTTCACTCTACGCCGGGCCATCCCGTCGTTGTCGGCGAGTGGCGCGGGGCGCGCGGCGCACCGACGGTGCTCGTGTACGGCCATTACGACGTGCAGCCCGCGGAGCCGTTCGAGCTCTGGCGGTCGCCGCCTTTCGAGCCAACGGTTCGCGACGGAAAGGTCTTCGCCCGGGGCGCGGTCGACGACAAGGGTCAGCTGTTTCTGCACGTCAAGGCGCTCGAGGCGCACCTGACGGTGCGAGGCACGCTGCCGGTCAACGTCGTGTTTCTCGCCGAAGGCGAGGAGGAGATCGGAAGCCCCAACCTGACGCCATTCGTCGAGGAGCACGCCGGGCTGCTAAAGGCCGACGCCGTCGTCATCTCCGACTCGTCGATGTTCGCCCCGGGCCTCCCGTCGATACTCTCGTCACTTCGCGGCCTGGCGTACTTCCAGGTCGACGTCCAGGGACCGACGACCGACCTGCACTCGGGGAGTTACGGCGGCGCCGTGATCAACCCCGCGACCGCGCTCGCGCGGATCATCGCGTCGCTACATGACGACGCGTGGCGCGTGACCGTCCCCGGGTTCTACGATCGGGTGCGACAGTGGAGCGCATCGGAGCGCGCGCAAGTCCGCGCTCTCCCGTTTGACGAGGAGGTGTTTCGTCGGGAGACCGGGGCCCCGGCGCTGAACGGTGAGGCGGGCTACACAGCACTGGAGCGCGTCTGGGCCCGGCCGACGTGCGAGGTCAACGGACTGCTCAGCGGCTACACTGGCGAAGGAGCGAAGACCGTCCTGCCGTCCCGCGCGATGGCCAAGATCAGCTGCAGACTCGTACCGGACCAAGACCCCGCCGAGATCGAGCGCCTGCTAGAGGCGCACCTCGAGCGCGTCGCGCCGCGCGAGGTCATGGTCACGGTCGCGCACCTCCACGGCGGCCGGCCCTGGCGCGCTGAGCTGGACGGCCCGCTCTACGACGCCGCGCACCGCGCCCTCGCGGCGGCCTTTGGGCGCGAGCCCGTGATCGCCGGCGAGGGCGGCTCGATCCCCGTCGTCGGCGAGTTCGAGCGCGTCCTCGCCGCGCCCGTCCTCCTCATGGGCTTCGGCCTCCCCGGCGAGAACGCCCACGCACCCAACGAGTGGATCAGCGAGGAGAACTTCGAGCGCGGGATGAGGGCTGTTGCGGTGTTGTGGGAGGAGATGGGGAGAAACGGCTTGTGAGCTTATGGGCTTGTGCGCTTGTGAGCTGGCGTTGTTAGGGACTGCCTAGGTGTGAGGACCCCCACCGGCACCCTTCCTCACAAGCAATAGCTCTCAAGCCCGCAAGCGTTTCCTTAGAATCGCCACTCCCTGAACACGAACAGCCCGAACGCCGACGTCCCGGCGATCTGCTTGTTCGAGCAGCGCTGCGTTGCGTCCTGCGCCAGTGTCGGCGGCTTGAGCAGGAAGCGCGGCTCGAAGCTGGTTTCGATGCGGTAGCCGGCAGGCGTCCGGTGCTCGAGCCGCAAGCCTGGAAGCGCCTTCGGGCAATCGCCGCGCTGCAGGAAGCTCGGCCCGCCCTCGAACGCCACGAATGTGTTCGGGTTGACGTACTTCCCGGCCTCGAGCTCCGTCGAGAGCACGAACTCCGTCCACGCGCTCCCCTTGAAGTCGGGGATGTCCGCCGGCCGGATGTTGATCACGTCGACGCCGAGGTCCCTGCCCGCCTCGCCTTCCGCTTCGTCGATCGCGACGCCGAGCGCCACGGCCGCGAGCCGGCGCGCGGCGATGTTCCCGACGCCGGACAGCGTCTGCGCGCCGCTCCCGGAGCCGCCCGCCGTCAGCGCCGACCCGGCGATCGCGAGCAGCGACTGCGACTCCGTGCCGAAGGCGAGGAAGCTCAGAAGGTCCGTTTGCGCGATCGGCGGCTGCGCATCGCTCTCCAGCGTGACGCGAGGCCGTTGCAGCGTGCCGCCCACCAGCACGCGAATGTTCAGCGCCGGGCGGGCGGGGAGCCGCACCTCGTACTCGGCGGCGAGCTGCAGCGTCGGGTTGAGCTCCGGCGACCCGATGAACGTCGCCGCCCCGCGCCGCACCTCGAACCGCTTGCTCATGAACTCGTACTCGCCGCGATCCGTCTGCACGATGCCTGTGAGCGCGAACTGGTCGCCGCGCCGGCTGATGTGGAGCGGTGCCTCGGTGAACATCTCGATGTTGAAGTCGCGCGAGCGCACCCACGTGCTGCGGTTCACGTCGACGTCGATGTCCATCCGGAGGTTGCTGACGAGCGGGTTCCGCGCGGGGAGCAGCTCGCGATCCGACATGACGGAGGTGTCGAGGACGGCGAAGATCGCCGGGTCGCCCGAGCTGACGAGCCGCTTTTGCCCACCGCTCGGCACGTACAGCACACCATGGAGCAGCGTCACCTGGCCGCTGGCGTACGGCTCGCGGAACGGCCCGGTGAGCCGCAGCCCGGCGTCCACGTGGAGCTCGCCCTGGTCGTTGTCCATCACCTTCGCGTCGCTCGCCACGAGGAACAGGTTGAACGACGGCTCCCGCCAGTTACCGACGCCGAGCCCCCCGCTCACGCGGATCAGCCCTTTGCTCCGCCCGACGAGCGAATCGATCACCACGGTGTCGCCGGTCATGCGGATCGCGCCGTTGATCTCCCGGACGTCGATGCCCAGCGGGTTGATGCGGGCCGCCGCGTTGTGCACCGCGACCGCGCCGACGAGCGTCGGCCGGCGGAGGGCCCCGCGGAGCGCTAGCCGTCCGACCGCCCGGCCGCTGAGGTCGGACACGGCCTCGGTGAAGCGAGGCAGGAGGTCGAGCGGCAGGCTGTCGCCGACGACGTCGACCCGCATCCCGCGATCGAGCAGGCGGTCGCCGGTGACCCCGCTCAGCGCGAGGTTGATCGGAAGTGTCGCGTCGACGGTGGCGAGCGGCGCGCCGGTGTTCCGGAGCGCGTCACCCCGTAGCGTCAGCGACTGGTCGGCGTAACGGAATGTCGTGCGCACATTCGGGATCGGGCTGCCGCGATAGCGCGCGTCGGCCAAGGCCGCGGCGCCCTCGAACCGCGGCGAGCGCATCGTCCCCCGCAGACGACCTTCGAGCGTCAGAAGCCCCGAGGTCTCGACGTCCGTCTGGACCAGATCGGTGATGTTGCTGATCTGGAGGTCGTTCACCGCGACGCGGAGGTCGGCGACGCCCTCCGTCGGCAGCAAGCCGTCGACGAAGACGCGCCCAGTCGGCCCGTTCACGAGCTCGACGTTGTCCACTTCGAGGCCCCGCCGCCCCCAGCGGATCGCGGCCGGCCGCGGCATCGTCCAGCGGGTCGTGTCGAAGCGGAGAGTGACGTCCGACACGTGCAGCTCGTTGTGCTGGTCGTGCAGCACGAAGTTGCCGCGCAGTGCGTAGTCGCGCCGCGGGCCCTGCCGCGCGAGCAGCTCGACGCGCCCGCGCGGTGCCTGGTAGCTGAGCCGGGCGTCGAGCGTGTCGAAGTGGAAGCCGGCGACGCTCACCGAATCGCCCTGGAAGGCCACGGCCATCGTCGAGTTCCGGGTGCGCGCGTCGGTCCACGCGTACTCGGTACGGAAGGACCGCGCCGCGTGCCCGCGGAAGATGAGGCCCTCGCCGGCGGCGCGGCCGCGCAGATCGAAGTTCCGGATGTTGCCCCGCAGCACCCCAGACGCGTAGAGCGAGCCGGCGATCGTATCGCGGGGGACGACGCGGGGCGTGTCGACGACGAGGCGCGGCGGCGGCGCACCGGTGATCGCGCGCTCGACTTCGGTCGCAACGGCAATCCGCATCGAGTCAGCCCGCGCCCGGCGCACGCGCTCGGCGAGAATGCCCGGCCGCGGCCGCACGTGCCCGGTGTCCGCGGGGTCGCGCGGAATGAACGGGTTCAGCACGCCGAGCGAGTCGATAGACAGCGTGTACGTGAGCTCCCCCGACCGGCCGGCGGCCAGGCCGAACGCGCCGCGGACGTCGGCGACGGCGCCGTACCCGACGGCGTGCGCGCGCGCCACCGAGAGCAAGCCGTTCGCGATGTTCACCCGTAGCGTCGCCGAATCGACACCGTAGTCCCGGAACCGGGAGCTGACGAGGTCCGCGGCCACCGCCGCGCGCATCGTCGCCGGGTCGGTCCCCGAGCCGCGCGCCATGATGCCGCCGTTGAATGACGTGACCGGACCGCTCGCCAAGAACGCGTTCAGGTTGAGCGTCTGAGTCATCGCCGTCAGGTCGTAGCCGATCGTCCCCTGCAAGTCCAGCCGCCCCCGCGCGGCGACACTGCCGCCGTCGGCGAACGTGAGGTTGGTGGCGATGCGAAGGTCGGCGAGCGTTCCGGTGAGGCGGATCGGGCCGCTCGCGCTCCCGCGCAACCCGATGTCGGGCGCGAAGCGGCCCGCCGTCGCCAGCTCCAACGGATGGAGGCGTGCGTCGACGTCGAACCAGCGTGCGCCGGTGAGCCGTACGTCGCCGCGCCCCGTGACGCGGGAGAGCGCACCGCGGTCGACGTGCGTCAGGTCGCCCACCGCGGTCAGCCGCGAGCGCGTATCGCCGTTCAGCGTCGCCGTGCCCGTCACCGTTCCGCCAATCGGAAGGTCGGGCTCGACGATGCGCGCGAGGTGGACCTGGATCGGCAACAGCCGGAGGCGGAGATTACGCGCGCGAATGCCATCGTCGCCGCCGTCGCCGAGGAAACCGACTTCGCCGATCGCCGCGAGCCGGCTCGTGCCCGACCGCGGGTCAGTGAACGCGATGTCGCCGTTCACGCGCAGGGCCTGCTTCCCGCCCGCGAGCTGGGCGCGTCCGTTCAACGTTCCGCGCCGCGGCGACTCGAACTGCGGGACGACCTGCTCGATGAGCCGCGTGTCGAGGTTTGCGATCCGGACGTCGGTGTCGTGAATGGTGAAGGTGTCGGCCAGCGTGACGCCCGCCTGTCCCCGAATCCGCGCGCCGCTCGTGCGGACGTCCATGTTGCGGACGATGTAGTCGTCGCGGTCGGAATCCCAGCGGAGCGCGACGTCCATCGGACCGCCGCCGGAGGACGGGAGCCGCGGGTAGAGCCACCGCATGTCCGCGAGCGCGACGGGCCGGCCTAGCGCCGTGATCCACATGTCGCCGTTGTTGAACACGTACGCGCCGTCGCCGGTCATCCGGGATCCCGGCATCGTCACTTGCGCGCCGCGCCACCACAGAGAGTCGCCGGTGAACTCGAACCGCCCGACGACGTTACGGAGTTCCGCCGCGGGAGGCCGGAACGGCAGCGCGGTTGCGCTCATCGATGCGACCTGGATGATCCGTGAGGCCAGCGCGGGATCGGCCAGTCGCACCAGTGGCATCCTCGCGTTGACCGCCCGCATCTCGACGACCTTCTGGTATCCGCTGAACGGCGGCGGGGCGTTGACGATCAGCAGCCGTCCCTTGCCGCTCAGTGCTTCGCGCGTCTGCTCCGCCTGCGCCGACGGAGCGAGCTCCGAGCCCGGTCGCCACGGCGTGCGCACGAGCAGGCGCCCGTCGACCACGGTGACGTCGGTAAACGCGAGCCAGTCTCCCCAGCCCGGTGTCGTGTCCTTCGCGACCGGCAGCGTGTCGTCAGGGAAGATCCGCCTATAGTTCCACCGGCCGCCGGGCGGCCGGTCGAGCACGATGACTGGGCGCACGAGCAGCACGTCGTCCAACTCGACGCGCTTCCGGAGGAGCCGCAGAATCTTGTAGCGCGCGCTCATGCGCTCGACGGCGACGAACGGCGCACCGGCGCTGTCGGTGATCACGAAGTTGTGGAACGTGATCCCCTTGAGGAGGTTGCCCGAGACGCGCCCGAGGTGCACCCGCCCATGCGCCTTGTCCTCGAGTGCGCTCACGATTGCCCGGCGCACGCGCTCGCGGCCCCAGTCGGTACCCGTGAGCACGAGTGCGGCCACGACCGCGAGGGCCGTGAGCCCGACAACGGAAGCGAGGACGGTCAGCAGGACGCGGCGTCGTCTCGACATGGCGGGGTCAGTAGGCTTGGCCGATCGACAGGTGCAGGGTCAGCCGCTGGAAGATATTCTGGCCGCCGGTGAGCCGTCGTGGCTCGCGTAGCGGGACGATCAGCCGTTCGGCCGGCGGGCATTCCTGGCCGGCGGAGATGGGAACGGCACAGACCTCGGTGACGACGCGGTGTGATTCGGACGTCGTCGGGTTGTAGCCGACGTCGACGCGGATCGGCCCGACGCGCGTGTGGTACCGCACGCCGAAGCCCGGCGTCAGCGCCGCCGTGCCGCTGGCGAAGCTCGTGATGTTCACGACGTCCCCGATGTTCCTGATCGCCGCTTGGCCGACAATCGCCCCGTCGAGGAAGGCCGCTCCGGTGATCTTCCGCCAGATCGGGAATCGCAGCTCGACGCTCGCCTCGGCCACCGACGTCCCGCCTAACGGTCGCGGGAAGAACTCGTCGTCGCCGACAGGCTTGCCCGTCGTCACGTCGTTCGCGTTCGGGTCGCACGCCGTCGCCGACTCCTCCGTGCTCACGTCGCAGCCGTCGAGATTGTTGAGCACCCCGGGATCGATCGTCAGCACGCGCGGCCCGAGCATGTTCTCGCCGAACCCGCGCACGGACTGCGCCCCTCCCGCGTAGAAGCGCTTGCGGGGGTGGACGACCGACCGCTCGTCCGCCGCGCCGGTGAGAGGCCGGATGAGGCCCAGCCTCAGATGCGCCGCGAGCACGGTCGTCGACACCGCCGGCGAGACGCTCGAGCTGGCCCACCCGCGCAGTCGCTGCCGCCGCACCGGCCAGTACACCGTGCCGTCGGCGAACACCCGGTTGTAGCGGTACTGTGATGCCGTGAAGGACGACGCGTGCTCGGCGTCGCCCCGCACGACGTAACCGGTCGTCGGGCTGAACGGCTCATCCGACCGGTCGCGGTGGTACGTCAGGATGATCGGCGTGAGGCGCTGCGTCCGCCTGAGGAGCGAGACGCTGGCGTCGTCGCAGATGCCGAAGTTGACACAAAAGTAGACGTCGTTCGCCTCGACGCGGGTCAGCTCGAATCGGTAACCGGCGCTCGCCTGCGCCCGCTCGGCGAGGTTACGCGTGTAAACCAGGTTGCCGCCGTAGCCGCGGTCGATGAAGACCTGTGGCGCTGAGCGGCGGTGCGCGAACGCCCCGATGCCGAGC
>JBHELH010000221.1:0-22727 GCA_046263215.1 Gemmatimonadaceae bacterium
CTCCTGAGCATCGCGTCGGCAGCGTCCGCGATCGCCATCGCGTCCCCCGCGCTGGCACAGTCGGGCCAGCCGACCCAAGCCGGTGCGCCGGCTGCCAGGAATGGTGTTCGGTTGGGCGCGCCCGCGGGCTCGTACATCGCCGATCGACTGAAGCACGCGGATCTCGACAACGGCCGCGCTGTCACACACGAGCACGAAGGAAAGAAGATCACGTTCATCCCGGCCCGGATTACCGAGAGCCTCGACGAGGCGGCTCAGGGCCATGTGCTAGGCGTCCTCGAGACGGAGGTGGAAGGCGGTGAGACCGGTCTGCCGCCAGGGCGTTACACCATCTTTGCCAAGAGTGTGGGCGGCGAGTGGGAGGCGTTTGCGGAGGTGGACGGCGTCGTCGCAAAGCAGGCCCTCCAGGTGATTGCTGACGACGTCAATGCCCCGAAGGACCGCCGAAGAGGTGGAAAACCCCAGTTTTCGACGACCGATGCCGGATGGTGCTGGACCACCGGTCCGTACCCGGCGCCGTCGTCGTGGGGGCGCTACGATTTCCGCGGCTACTGGCACTTCTACCCGACGGAGTGGGGACTCCACCAGGCGCTGACCGTCTGCTGGTAGTCGACGGGCGTTAATAGCTCACCCGTCGCTGGGTACGCCCCCGAAGCCCCCACGTCGGCGCGCCTGTTGCGATGACGGTTGGGCATGGACCAGGATCGACAAAGCGAACCGCCTGATACCGAAGACGCCCCGGCGATCCTTGTCGTCGACGACGACGAAGACAGCCGCCGCATCCTGATGTACGGGCTCGGGAGCGCCGGTTACCGGGTTCTCCTCGCCGACAACGGGGCGGCCGCGGTCGAGATGTGCCGCTCGACCCATCCGAGCCTCATCATCATGGATCTCGCGATGCCGGAGATGGACGGCTTGGCAGCGACGCGCGCGTTGAAGGAGGACGAGCGCACCCGCGACGTACCGGTAATCGCATGGTCCGCGCGTGTGTTTGCCGGCGACACCTCGGAGTTGCGCGACATCGGGTTCGACGAAGTGCTCGCGAAGCCTGCCTTGCCGGCGGACGTCCTCGAGGCCGTCCGGCGTCACGTTCCTCTTCCCACCCCGCGCGCCGACTAGCAGGCCGGCCGACTGCGTCGGCGAGTGCTCACGCGCGCCAAGAACGCGCCGACGTCAACTCGCTCAAAGCGCTCAAGAAATTTCTTGCATTTTCGACGCGCCGGTATCACTCTTGGGCCCGGGTGCTGTCGCGTCGTTGCCCGCTGATGTCGACGTCCGGCGACGCAAGGACGCAGCAGGCTCAGTACTGATCCGCCGGGTCACTCCCGCCCGCGCCGACGAAGGCGCCGTCTCGTTGCCCCCTGATACTACCCTGCGGGGTATGGACGCCCACCAGCCGTTCGCCGACGCCGACACCGTACGACAGCAGCAGTACACCAACGTCGCCACCGCTGCCGGGTTACTCGTCCGCGCCTTCGTCGCCCACGCCGACGCGGAGGCCCGCGGGGCCCTGGCCGACATCTGCGCCGACCTGCCGGGACGCGAGCGGCCCGACGAGCGAGGCCCCACCTCGCGCGCCCTCCACGTCGCCGCGCGCGAATACGCGCGTCGCTCACGGTTGCGGGGCGACACTGCGGCAGTGATGATCGTCGACCTCAAGGCGCTCCTGTCGCCCGCCGTCCCGATGACCCGCCGCGTCACCCTCCAGGGTGACCTCGTCTCGCGCGTCGTCTCTTGGTGCATCGAGTCGTTCTACACGGACGGGGAAGGATAACGAAAACCGACTGCCCTCCGCAGTCGTTTTGACGTAGCCCCCCTCCCCACCCCTCTACGTCATCCCGGTCGGGCGTCTACGTACTCCGCCCGATCGATTAGCCGTTCGCCAACCAGCAACTTCCCGACGCGTCACTTGCCGGGAGGACCGATGCTGGTAGCGGACATGCACCCCACGCACGCCGTTGCGCTGGCGACGGCGGCGGAGCTCGGAGTTCCGGCGCGGGCGGCGGTCGACGCCGACCACCGCGCCTCGCGCCTCGCCGCCCGACGGGCGGTTCGCGCGCTCGTCGGTCCGGATGCCGACGTCGTCATCCAGCGCCGGCCGGGCCGACCGCCGCTCGCGCTGGCCGATGGTCAGCGCCAGGTGACGCTCTCCCTCGCGCACCGCGACGGCCTCGCGGTCGCGATCGCGGCTGCCGCGGGGAGCCGCGTCGGGATCGACCTCGAGCGCCTGGACGCGGTCGCGCCGACGCACGTCCGCTACTTCTTGACGGCGCGCGAGCGACGCGCCGCCGACGTGCTGCCGCACGCGGCCTTGTGGGCGCTCAAGGAGGCCGCATGGAAGGCGCTCGCCCTCGGAGACGACGTACCGTTGGCGGCGCTCGAGCTGGACATCGACCGGCGCGGCGTGCTTCGGAGTGTGTCGCTGCGCGGTGAGCGCCGCGCCGCGCTGGCGGTCGTAACGTCCCCGTGGGACGGCTACGTGATGGCCGCGGTATGGATCGGCGAGGCGCGATGAAGGTCGCCGCGTCTCCCGCGCTCTCCGCGATCAGCTACGCGGTCCCCGCCGGCACATGCTCGGTCCGCGAGCTCGCGGCCGCGGGCGCCATCGAGTCCGAGCCGGGGCTGCTCGAGCGCTTCGGCTTCGGCCGGGTGTACGTCGCCGTGGACGAGACGCCGTACGAGCTCGCGCACACGGCCGCCGCGTCGCTCCTCCGGGAGCACGCCGTCGACCCGCTGAGCGTCGACGCGCTCATCTACGGCGGATCGCCGAGCGCGCTCGCGTTCGCGCGGCCCGCAGAGTCCGCGGCGCGCGCGCACTGGCTCTGCGACGAACGTCGGTTCGAGTTTCCCGCGACTCGCCTCCAGTACGACCTCGGCATGGACCACGCGACGGTCATTGGCCTGGACCAAGTCGCGTGCACGACGCTCTTCGCCGCGGTCCGCACGGCGCGTGCACTGTGCATCGCCGAGGGACTCGAGCGCGTGCTCTGCGTGGCGAGCGAGTTCTATCCCGCGGAGGCGGGCCGCGAGGCGATCACGAACTGCACCTCGGATGCGGCGTGTGCCGTCCTCGTCGACCGCGCCGGCACGCGCAACCGCATCGTCGGCGGCGCAGCGGCGACGAAGGGCTACTACTGGGAGGGCGGCGCGATGCGGGACGAGGTCATGGCCTCGTACTTCCCGACGGCCGTCCGTGTCATCCGCCGCACGGTCGCCGACGCCCGCTGGGCGCCCGACGACGTCGACTGGATCGTGCCACACAACGTGAGCGCCAAGAGCTGGGAGATCCTCTGTCGGCTCGCCGCCTTGCCGCGGGCGCGGCTCTGGGGCGACAACATCGCCCGGATCGGGCACACGCTCGCCGGCGACAACTTCATCAACCTGCGCGACGCGCTGGACGCGGGCGCCATCCGGCCGGGGGACAAGGTGCTGCTCTTCTCCTACGGCTACGGCGCCCACTGGACCGGCCTCGCGCTCGAGGTGTGACGCGATGACGGATCGCCTCGCCGTTCTCGTCACCGGCGCTACGGGACTTCTCGGGCGCGGCATCGTAAGCGCGCTGCGCGAGAACACGCGCGTCGAATGCATCTACACGGTCGTTCGCACGCCGGACCGTCTCGAGCGCGCTACCATCCGCGTGACGGCACGCGTCATTCCGGTGCGCGGCGACCTCGCTCGGGACGACCTCGGGATCTCCGACGCGGACCGCGAGCGTCTGGCGCGCGAGGTCACGACGGTCGTTCACCTCGCGGCCAACACCTCCTTCGCCCAGACGCTCGACGAAGCGCGTGCCATCAACCGCGACGGCACGCGGCGCCTGCTCGCACTTACCGCCGACTGGCCGCGGCTCACGCGTTGGCTGTACGTCAGCACCGCCTTCGTCGCCGGCGATCGCACCGGCGTCATCCGCGAGAGCGATCCCGCGGAGGCCGGTCACGGCTGGGTGAACGGGTACGAGCAATCGAAGGCCGAGGCCGAAGCGCTGGTTCGCGCGGCGCGCGCTGACTGGGTGATCGCGAGGCCGAGCACCGTCGTCTGCGACGATCTCGGCGGACGAATCAGCCAGGTGAATGCCGTACACCGTGCGCTGCGCCTCTATTTCGGCGGTCTCGCCGCGATGCTGCCGGGCACCGACGCGTCCACGCTCGACGTCGTGACTGCGGCGTACGTGGTTCGCGGTCTCACGCGGCTCGCGCTCGGCGCGGGCGTACCGCGCGCGACGTATCACCTCTGCGCCGGCGCTGGCGCGATGCCGCTCGACCAGCTGCTGGACGTGACCCACGACGCGTTCCTGCGTTCTCCGACGTGGCGCCGCCGGGGCATCGTGCGGCCGCTGCGAACGGACCTCGAGACGTACCGCATCTTCGAGCGCGCGGTGGAGGACGCCGGCAGCGAGCGCGTGCGACGCGCCGTTCAGTCCCTCGCCCACTTCGTTCCTCAGCTTGCCCACCCAAAGCACTTCGACACCTCGAGCGCCGACGCCGTGCTCGGTGAGCCGGCGCCCGCGGTCGGGGAGTTCTGGGCGAGCATGGTTGCCACGCTGGCCGGCGCGGCGGCGGGCCCAGCCCGGGAGGTCGCATGATGGCGCGTGACGCGTTCGTCCGGGAGATGCTCGAGTGGATCAACGCGCGGCTCGCGCCGCCGGGCTTCCGCGTCGAAGCGACGACGCAGCTCTTCGCCGACCGCATCATCAACTCGATCAAGATTCTCGAGCTGATCGCGTGGACGGAGCGCGCCATCGGTCGGCCGGTGCCGGACGCGCAGATTCGGCTCGACAACTTTCGCTCGGTCGAGCGCATTGCCGAGGTGTTCGTCCTCGAGGGGCACGATGCGGCGGCGTGAGGCGCTCGTGGACGCGCTTCGCGCGCGCGGTGAGCTGTGGGAACCGACGCCGGGCGTCGTCGGGCTGCGCGGGGCGCCACTCGCCCTCCTCCGCCAGCTCGAGCATCTCCTGGCGACACGTTGCGCCGCTCAGACGGACGACGAATGGGCGGTTCCGGCCGCACTCCCTCTGACCGTGCTCGAGCGAGCCGGGTACTTCGCGTCCTTCCCGCAGTGGCTGACGCTCGCCTCGCACCTAAGCGACGACCCCGCAACCCTCGAGCGCATCGCGCTGAGCGCGGCTCCCGGACGCGCCGCCGCCGGAGCCGCGGCGCCCGCGGCGGCCGCGCTCCCGCCTGCCGTCTGCTACCACGTCTACGACGCACTCGCCGGCACCACGGTGCCGCGGGCGCGAATCGTCACCGCGCAGGGACTTTGCTGGCGGCACGAAGGACATCGTCTCGCCGCCCTCGAGCGCGGCTGGGCGTTCACGATGCGCGAGCTCGTCTGCATCGGCACTGAAGCCGACTGCGCCGCGTTCCGTGAGCGCGGGCTCGAGATGGGCCGCTCGCTCGCTACCGCGCTCGACCTCGACTGGTCCATCGAGCCGGCGGAAGACCCGTTCTTCGCGCCGACCGCTCGCGGGCGCGCGCTCCTCCAGCGCGTCAAGGGCCTGAAGCATGAGCTCCGCCTTCCGGTCGGCGACGGGGACACCATCGCCGCCGCGTCGTTCAACCTCCACGAACAGTTCTTCGGCGAGGCGTTCGACATCCGGCTCGCGACCGGCGAGCCCGCCCACACGGCCTGCGTCGCCTTTGGCCTCGAGCGCTGGCTGCTCGCGGCGCTGATTCGTCGCGAGGTCGGCCATCCAGCTCTCGAGGCCCTCGTATGAACTCCTCCACCCTCCGCCCTCCAACCTCGACCCTCTACGTCCGCCATGCCCGCGCCGCCGACCGCGGCGGCTGGTCGGTCGAGCGCGACGTCCGCTGGGGTGACATCGATACCGGCCGCGCCCTCGCGGAAGCGGAGCTCCTCGCTTCCCTCCGCGACGCCGCGCTGATCGAGGCGTACCACCCGGTTCACCTCCAGCGCCTCCTCGCCGAGACGTGGGACGATGTGGATGCGGGCGTCGTTTTCTCGCTCGAGCTGTACGAGGGGTTCAAGCACTTCCACGCGCTGCGCACGTACCTGGACGTCGTCGCGTACGAGCCCGCGATCACCGATGAAGAAATCGTGGCCATGCGTCGCGCCGCGCGCGCGGCGGATGCGGGGCCGTACGACCTCGTCGAGCGCCTCGTCGAGTTCATGCTCTCGGAGCACCTCGCGTCTTATTTCTTTCGCCGCCTCGGCGAGCAAACGTGCGAGCCGGTGCTCGGGGAGCTGCTCGCCCTGATCGCGACGGACGAGGTGCGCCACGCGCAAAGTGCGTCCGACTTGCTGGCGAAGCGCATCGAGGCCGATCGGGGGATCGTGTCCCGCGTGCTCGACGCGGCGACGCGCTTCCGGCACTTCGGGGAACGCGCAGTCGGCGACGTACCCGTCGCCATGCCTGGCGACCCGCTCGCCATCCGAACCTTCGCCCGACGAATCGAACGGCTGTGCGGCGTCCGACTCGTCGATCACCTCAAGGAGGCGCTATGACGCCCGCCGCCATTGTCCCCACGCCCGAAGTCAGCGAGCGTGAGCTCGGCTTCCTCAACTTCTATCGCGCCTCGGAGCTCCACGGGGGCTTGATCCTCGCCCAGGTCGCGCGCCGCACACGCGCCGGCCCGCTGGCGGTCGACCTCCTTCGCCATTCCGCGGAGGAGATCGAGCACGCGCGTCTGTGGACGGAGACGATCCTCGCCGTCGGCGGGCGCGTGCGCCCGGTACGCGAAACGTACCAGACGCGGTACGCGCAGGCTGTCGGGCGACCGGTCGGCGTGCTCCACGTGCTCGCGCTGACACAGGTCTTCGAGCGCCGCGTCTACCGGCACTTCGTCGAGCACCTGCGCAGACCGGCCACGCACCCTGCCGTGCGGAAGACGCTCCGACGCATGCTCGAGGAGGAGAAGGGGCACCTGAGGTGGGTGAAGCAATGGCTCGATGCCCAGCGCGCGGCGGGGCTGGGGGGCGAGGTGGACGCCGTCATGCGCCGGTACGCCGACGTCGACGCCCGCGTTTACGACGCGCTGACGCGCGAGCTCGGCTGGCGGGAGGCGGCATGACGTCGTCACTCGCGCATGCGCCGCTGCCCGACCCCGTCGCCGCGCAACGCCCGCGGCGAATCACCGTCGACGGCGCGCGCGACGACCGGCTCTTCTTCGCCCAGGTGCGCGAGGACCCGCGCGTCGAGATCGCTGCACTCGCCCCGCGCGCCGCGGATCGTGTCGTCGTCGTCAGCTCCGGCGGGTGCACCGCGCTCTCGCTGCTCGCGGCCGGCGCCGGCGAGGTGCATGCGGCGGACATCAACCGTACGCAGAACCACCTCGTGGAGCTGAAGGCCGCGGCGGTCGGCGCACTCGATCGGCGCGCGGCCATCGCCTTCCTCGGCGGCCTGCCGGCGGATGGAGAGGAACGCGTCGCGGCGTACACGAGGCTACGGGGCGAGCTGAGCGCGGGCGCCCGCGATTATTGGGATTTACGACACGGCACCATTCGGCGCGGTCTCCTCAACGCCGGCGTGAGCGAGCAGTTCATCGGGCTGATCGCGTGGCTGGTACGCCACGTCGTGCAAACACCCGACCGCGTCGAGCGTCTCCTCGCCTGCCAGACGCTCGACGAGCAGCGCGCCCTGTTCGCGCGTGAGTGGAACACGCGCCGATGGCGGTGGCTGTTTGCGGCGCTGCTCAACCGGTGGGCCATGTCGCGCGCCTACGACCCGGCCTTCTTCGCGCACGTCGGCCGCTCCAACTTCGCCGAACATTTCCGAAGTCTCGCCGAGCATGGGCTCACCGAAGTGCCGGTGGGCGACAACTACTTCCTCCATCAGATGCTCACCGGCCACTACCCGGTCGAGCGACGTAACGGCGTTCCTCCGTATCTCAGCGACGCCGGTGCACGAGTCGTCGCGGCGCACCCGGAACGACTCACGCTGGTGGACGGCAGCGTCAGCGCCTACCTGCGCATGCTCCCCGACCGCAGCGTGAACTGCGTCGCGCTCTCCAACGTCTGCGAGTGGATGACGCCGGCCGAAGTCGCGGACCTCTTCGCGCACGTGGAGCGCGTCACCGCGCCGGGCGCGCGGGTCGTCTTCCGCAACTTCGTCGGCTGGACGGAGCTCCCGGCCGGATGCCGGCGGTTGGTCGAGGATCAAGAGTTCGGGGCCGCGCTGGTCTGGAAGGACCGAAGCCTGGTCCAGTCGCGCGTGGTCGTCTGTCGCGTGCCGGAGGAGGGATGACCGCCGCCGTCGCCACGAGGCCGGCGCTCGTCGTCAGAGACGCCACCACAGCCGACAACGCTGCCCTCGTCGCGCTCAGCGCGTCATGCACGATGGAAGGCGACGTAGCGCTCCGGATGGATCGCGCCCCGGAGTTCTTCGCCCTCAACCGCCTCGAGGGCGACGCGTGGCGTGTCGGCGTCGCGGTCGACGCCGACGGCTCAGTAGTCGGCTGCGTCGCCGTCGCCCGGCGGCGCGTCTGGGTCAACGGCGTCGAGACCACGACTGCGTACGTCGGCGACCTGAAGGTGCTTCCGGCCGCACGCGGCTCGGGAGCGGCGGATCTCCTCACCGAGTACGCCAGGGAGACGTCCGCGACGTTATGTGGCGCCGACGCTCCTGTCGTCCTCACGATCCTCGCCGGGAACCGGCGCATGGAGCACCGGACGCGGGGACCGCGCGGAACGCCGGTCCTCGCGCGCTTCGCGACGCTGGCGGTTGCCGCCGTGCCCCTGCTCTGGGAGCGCCGCGAACGCGTCGGCGGTCTGTCGGTCCGCTCCGCGTCCTCCGCGGACGCCGAGGCCATGGCGGCCCTGTGGCGCGAGGTCGCGCCCGGCCGGCAGCTCGCCTCGGTGATCGACGCTGAGTCGCTTGCGGTATGGGTCGCGCGCGCGCCGGGACTCGCCCTCTCCGACTACCTGCTCGCGTACGACGCGCGCGGCCGGCTGCGCGGTTTCGTCGGCGTCTGGGATCAGGCGTCCTTCAAGCAGATGCGCGTCGTGAGCTACTCGGCGCGCCTCGCCCTCGCCCGCCGCGCGATTAACCTCACCGCGCCTCTCGTGGGCGCGGCCAGGCTGCCGGAGCCGGGTGAGGCGCTTCCTGCTCTCGCGAGCGTGCACGTCTGCGCGACAGACGCGGCGGCGTTGCGGGCGTTGCTGCTCGAGGCGTATCGACGGCACCGCGGCGGGCGCTACGCCTTCCTCACGGTTGGCCTCGACCACGGCGACCCGCTGCGGGCGGCGACGCGGGGGCTCCTCGCGCAGCCCACGATCGTTCACGCGTACGTCACGACGGCGCGAGGCACCGGCGACCCGGCGAGCCTCGCCGGCCGCCCCCTCCACCACGAGACGGCACTGGTCTAGTGAGGCCAATGAGCGAGCGCGGGTCGGCCAGCTCCGATCGGTGGGCCGCTTTCGCGGCGTTCGTGGTCCGACGCCGACGCGTGGTGCTTCTCGTATGGGCTGCGCTCGCCGCGACGCTCCTGCCGCTCGCGCGCGGCGTCGAGCACCGGCTCGAGACGGGGGCGCGCATCCCGGGAAGCGAGTCAGCGCGCGTCGCCGAGCTTCTCGCCACACGCTTCGACTCACCGTATGCGCAGTACGCCGTCGTCGTCGCCCGAGGGCTCCCACACCCGTTGACGACCCCCGGGCGCGCGGCACTGGGCGAGATCACTCAGGCCCTGCGCGCCGTCCCCGCCGTCGCCGGAACATTCTCGGCCCTCGACGCACGCGACACGCTCTTCGCCGGCGCGAACGGCGGGACGTTCGTCGTCGTCGGTCTCCGGGCCGCCCCTCCGGGCGTCATGGACATCGTGCTCCCGCAGCTACGGCGCACCACCGAGGCGCTGCTCCCGAGTCTCCGCGCTCGGCACCCGAGTGCGGAGCTGCTGTGGACCGGCGAGGGCCCGTTGACCGTCGATCTTCGCCGCGCGAGCGCGGAGGATGCCAATCGTGCAGAGCGGCGTGTTCTGCCGCTCACGCTCGCGTTGCTCGTGGTCGCCTTCGGCGCGGTGGCCGCCGCTGCGCTCCCCGTGGCTGCCGGCGCCCTCGCGATCGCGCTCACCCTCGGCTGCACCGCGATCATCGCGCGAACGACGTCCTTATCGGTGCTGGTGATCAACATCGCGACGATGCTCGGGCTGGGACTCGGCATCGACTACGCGCTGCTCCTCGTGAGTCGGTTTCGTGAGGCGCGCGCCGCCGGCCTCGTGCCGGAGCGTGCAGCGGTCGAGGCGGCAACGCACGCGGGGCACAGCATCGTGCTGTCTGGCGCCGCCGTGGCAATCGGCTTCGCGTCGCTGGCGGTCGTTCCCTTGACGGATCTGCGGTCGATCGCCGCCGGCGGTCTCCTCGTCACGACCGTGTCCGTGCTCGTGGCCACGACGCTGCTCCCGGGCGTCCTCGCAGTCATGGGCCGCGCGGTCGAGCTCGGACGCGTCAGGCGCCCGACCGCCGCGACCGACGCGTGGGGCCGCTGGACGACGTGGGTCGTGCGCCGTCCGCTGCTCGTGCTGCTGCTCGCGGGCGCGCCGATCGCCGCGCTCGCATGGGAATGGCCCCGCCTCAATACCCGACTGCCGAACGCCGACTGGCTGCCCCCGGCGCTGGAGTCGGCACGCGGGCTCCGCGCGCTTCGCGAGATGCAGCGCAGCGGGATCGTCCACACCGTGCGCGTCGTCGTCGAGCTTCCGCCGGGCGCCTCAGCCTTCTCGCGCGCGGGGTGGGACGGGGCAGCCGCTCTCACGCGGCGGCTTTCCGCGGATCCACGAGTGGCCCGGGTGCGCTCGCTTCCTGCGCTCCTCGGGCCGGCGCCTTCTCCACTCACGCTCGCAATGCTTCCGCGCGCCGCCAGGGCTGTCTTCGTCAGCACGGATGATCGACTCGTCGTCCTCGAAGTGATGCCCACCGAAACAGCGTCGACCGCCGAGGTGATGCAGCTGGTCCGCGACCTGCGGGCGGAGGACCCGACGACACTCACCGGGCTGACGGGCGCGCGGGTTCTCGTGGGCGGCTTGCCGGCCTTCAACGCCGACTATGGCGACGCCGTCCGCGCCGCGACGCCACTCGTCATCGGACTCGTGCTGGCGGGAACCATGCTGGCACTTCTCGTCGGCTTCCGGTCGGTCGTTGTACCGATCAAGGCCGTGCTGCTCAACCTCGTCTCCGTAGGCGCGGCGTTCGGGGCGGTGGTGCTCGCGTTCCAGGACGGCTACGGCGCGCGACTGCTCGGGCTCGCCGGGCCGCTCGACGGCATCTTCCCCGCCGTGCCGCTGCTCGTCTTCTGCACAGTCTTCGGCCTGAGCATGGACTACGAGGTGTTTCTGATCGCGCGCGTCGCCGAGGCGCGGCAGCAGGGGGCCGACGACAGTGGCGCTATTGTCGAGGGCGTTCGCCGGACGGGCGGCGTCATCACCAGCGCGGCGCTCATCATGACCGTGGTCTTCGGCGCCTTCATGCTCGGCGACTTCGTCCTGATGAAGATGCTCGGCTTCGCCCTCGCCGCCGCGGTGCTACTCGACGTAACGATCGTGCGCCTCGCCCTCGGCCCAGCGCTGCTCGCGGTCGCGGGGCGATGGAACTGGTGGCCGGGGGGTAGAACGACTGCGGACTGCGGACTGCGGACTAAAGTCCCCGGGACGCCTCTACCGGCGGTGGCAGCATCCCGACGCTATTAGTCCGCAGTCCGCAGTCCGCAGTCCCGTTCACGCCCCCGTCAGCGCCCCCGTCCGCACCATCTCCGCAAGCTCCCCCCGCGACGAAACCCCGAGCTTCGCGAAGATGTTGGACACGTGCGTGCTCACCGTGCGCGGGGAGATGCCGAGCGCGGTCGCGATCTCCTTGTTCGACTTGCGCCTCGCGACGAGCCGGGCGATGTCGAGCTCGCGGCCGGTGAGTGCGCCGGACCCGGTCGGTGCCGCCCGCGCCGGCGGACGGGCGCCGAGCCGGCGCAACAGATCGCGCGCACGGGACAGCTCCGGCTCGGCGCGGAGCCGCGCCAGCGCGTCGTGGCTCCGGCGCAGCTCGCGGACCGCGCCCTCGCGGTCGCCCAGGCGGATGAGCACTTCCGCCAGATAGCGGCGCAGGCGCGCCGCGTCCCAGACCCACGGCACCGCCTCCAGCTCGTCGGCAGCCTCCGCGAGCAACGGCGCCGCGCGCCGCCACTCGCTGTCCAGCATCGCGATCAGCGCCTCCGTCGTGTGCGCCCACGCGATGCCCAGCCGATGACCGGTGCGCGTCGCGTCGCGGTGCAGCCGCTCGCCGTACCGGCGCGCCAGCTCGACGTCCTGCCGCTTCAGCGCCGCCTCGATGATCGCAGGCAGCAGGCGGTGGATCGCCCATGCGACGTAACCCGTCCGGTCGGCGATCGCCAGGCCGGCTTCGCCGACCTCGATCGCGCGGTCGTAGTCGCCCGTCGCGAGGTAATACTGCGCGAGACCCGTGTGCAGGGGTACGTGCAAGTGCACGTCCTCGGGCGCGATACGGTCGCCCCGACGCGCGCTGGCGGCCGCCCACGCTTCGTCGAGATACTGCTTCGCGCGCTCGAACTCGCCGCGCCCGACGTGGATGAGGGCCGTCCACACGAGCAGACGTGGGAGGAGCGTACGTTGGCCGAGCCCGCGCGCCACGACGATCGTCCGCTCCGCGACCGCAAGCGCGGCGTCCCAATCGCCGGAACCCGCGAGGAACTCGACCGACACTTCGTCCGTCCAGACGCGCAGCAGCGGGGAATGGAGCTCCTCGGCCAACCGTTCGCTCTCGCGCAGGTGGCGCGATAGCTCTGCGGAATGCCCAGTGAGGCCGGCGAGCGTAGCAAGTCCCCAGTGCGCCGACCAGGCGACCGTCTTCTCGGCGGACAGGTTCGCCAGCTCGACCGCGCGCAGCCCGTGGTGGCGAGCGACGTCAGGCGGACCGAGGAACGCGTGGAGGAACAGGAGCGCCCGGTGGACCCGCGCGAGGAGCGAGGGATCGCCGACGCGCTCCGCGATCGCCAGCGCTGCCTGGACCTCACGCGCCGCCTCTTCGGCGCGGCCGATCGCGAGGAAGCAGGTCCCTTTCGGAAGCCGAAGCTGAACCGCGATCGCCTCGTCACCAGATCCGTCCAGTGCAGCCAGACCGGCGTCGAAGTGCCCAAGCGCCTCCTCGTACCGTCCACTCCAGTAGCGGGCGAGTCCCATCCGGCGCTCGATGCGGGCGATGCGGGCCGGCTGCCGCCGATGCACCGCCTCGCTGCGCGCGCGCTCCCACAGCGCCATCGCCGCGTCGTACTCGCCCAGGCGCTGCCGCGCCTGCGCAAGGTCCTCGACGAGGCGCTCGGGATCTACATCGCGATCGACGTCGCCCGCGCGCCCGAGCTGCTCGAGCGCAGAGCTCAGGTAGCCCGCCGCCTCCCGGTCGGCGTGCTTGGCGAGCGCGTCGCGCCCTGCGGCCGCCAGGTATTTCACCGCCTTTCCCGCGAGCCCGCGCGCGTCGGCGCGCGAGAAGTGGAACGCGAGCACGTCAGCGCGCGCCGGCGCCTCGTCGCCATAGAGCGTCTCGAGCGCCTCGGCCACGCTCGCGTGCAGCAGCCGCCCGCGCGCGAGGCCTAGCTCGCCGTAGAGGACCTCGGCGAGGATCGGGTGGCTGAAATCGTAACGCACGTCCCCCTCGTCCGCGCTCTCGGCGAGCACGCCGTGTCGGCGTAGCTCGTCCAGCGCCTCCAGCACCTCCTGCTCCGGGAGATCGCTCACCACCCGCAGCACGTCGTAACCAACGCGCGTGCCGACGACGGCCGCGATGTTGGCGAGCGTCCGCGCCGCCGGCGAGAGGCGCTCCATGCGGCTGGCGACGGCGGCGCGTACCGAGCGTGGCAGCTCCAGGCCCTCGACCTCCCAACCGAGCCACCGGCCATCGCGCTCATACAGCCGGCCAGACTCGACGAGCGCCTTCAGCGTCTCCTCGATGAAGAACGGATGACCCCGCGTCCACGAGTAGAGTCGCGCCGCGAATTGGCGCGCCACCGCCGGCTCGGCGTGGAAGGTCTCGCAGACCAGCCGCTCGGTGTCCTCGTGCGACAGCGGCTCGAGCCGGTGCAGCCGCGCAGCACCGAGCGAGAGCAGCGACTGCTCGGTCGCCCGCAGCGCCGGGTTCTGGTCCAACTCCGCCTCGTTATAGGTGCAGAGGACTCCGATCCGGTCGCGCGCGATCTGCCGGCTAATGAAGTGGAGGAGCTCCAGCGACGCGGTGTCCGCCCACTGCAGGTTCTCGAGCACGAGCAGCAACGGCTGCTTCGCCGCCAGGCGTCCGAGGAACTGCGCGAACGTCCAGAAGAGGCGCGCCTTCGCGTCCGCTCCGCTCTCGTCTGCGTCGGCGGGTCCACCGCCAGAGGCGAACGCCGGGGAGATCGATCCCAGCCAGGCGCCGCTGCCACGCGTCAGCACCGCGAGGGCAGCCGCGTCGAGCTTGCGGAGCAGCGGCTGCAGAGCGTCGGAGAAGACCGCGTACGGGATCCCGGTCTCGACGACATAAACGCGGCCGGTGGTCACGGTCCAGCCGAGTCGCTCCGCCCGTTCGGCGATGGTCATAGCGAGGCGTGTCTTCCCGACGCCACCGGTACCGGCGACGATCAGCGTCCCACCGCGCCTGGCCGCGACGTCGTCCAGCCACGCACCGAGGGCGTTGAGCTCGGCAGCGCGGCCGACGAGTGGAAGCGGGGGCAGGGCAGCTCGGCGTTGTGACATCCGTTTCCCGGTTACGTGACGCCCCAATCTCCAACCGGGCTCCTACGACTCGCAAGGCAGTAGTTCGGCGGGATCTACGTAATCATCGCCGCCGAAATACGTAGACGTGCGTATTAAGCGCCCGATCCGACCGACGCATCTTCGCGCCCGCAATCCGAGCCCGTTGTCCCTCCCCCACTTCTCATCCGCAAGGAGGCAACATGAAGACCGTCGGTACAAACCTGTCGGCCGCGATCGGCCTCATCGCCCTCCTGGGCGCGTGCAAAGACTCCCAACTACCCACGGAACCCGGAGTGAGGTTCCGCGCGGAGGCCCTCGAGTCTGAAGGGTCGGAAGGGCTGGGGGTGTTCCATCGCTACGTCGCGATCGGGACCAGTATCAGCATGGGCGTCCGCTCGGATGGAGTCTTCTGGCGGTCGCAAGAGAACTCCTGGCCAGCGCAGCTCGCGCGGCTGGCCGGCCGCGAGCTCTCTCAGCCCTACATCTCGTCGACCGGGTGCGGTGCGCCGCTCCAGGCGCCGCTGACCTCGGGTCTCCGGATCAGTGGGGAGCCGGCCGGCGGAGATCCCAATACTCGGGCGTGCCACGAGCTCCAGCCTGGCATCACCCTGCCCACCGGCAACGTCGCGGTAGACGGCGCGCGGACCCGGGACGCCCTTTTCAGCACGACTGCTACGTACGGTGGCCTGCGCGGCGGGCAGTACGCCCGCGTCCTACCCCCGGGCGAGACCCAGGTCAGCGCGATGCTAGCGCAGAACCCCAAGGTCGTTTCCGTGGAGCTGGGCGGAAATGAGGTGCTCCTCGCCAGGAGCGGCATCTTCCTCCCGGGCGTGAACATCGAGCTGGTCGAGGTGTGGAAGCCCCTCTACAGGCACGTGCTCGACGCCGTCGAAAGCACGGCCAAGCACGCGGTGCTGTTCGGCATGGTCGACGACGCCATGGAGTTCCCGAGCTTCCGGACCGGTCAGGAGTTGTGGAACGCACGCCAGACGTTCGCCCCGTTCAACGTCGCTATCGCCGAGGACTGCGGTACCATCAATAGCACCAACGTCCTCTTCGTCGCCGTGCGCGTTCCTGACGCGGCAGCCCGCGGCGCCGCCCGAGCCCGGGCTGGCCTGCCGGGACCGCATGTCATGAACTGCTTCAACGCCCCGTCGTCCAGCGGCGTCCAGGACTTTGTCCTCACCGCGGGAGAAGTCACCGCCCTCACTGCGACCATGGCCGAGATGGACGCGTTCATCCGCAGCGAAGCGGAGCGCCGGGGCTTCGCCTTTACCCGGCTCGGTGCGCTGTACTCGGACGTCAACGTGAAGGCACCGTTCAACGCCATCGCATTGATGACGTCGGCGCAGCCGTACGGGCCGCACATCGGTCTCGACGGCATCCACCCGAGCGCAGAGGGAGCCCGCGTCCTGGCCGACGCCGCGGCCACCGCTCTCAACGCCCGCTACAACCTTGGAATTCCCCTCTCGACGAGCAACCTGGTGGCGCTAGCGAGCCGCTAGAAACCGACACCCCGCGGAAGCGCGAGCGGCCCGCGACTCACCGAGTCGCGGGCCGCTCTCACCTCCTCACTCCTCTTCCCTCCCTCCTCAGCTACGCACTTCTATCGATGCAGCTCCTGTTCTTTAGGGAGAGCCGGGTCGTTCTCCTCGGCCTGCGGAATCGGGAAGTTCACGTCCGTTCCGAAGGTACCGCCGTTGAACCAGGTGCCCGTCCCGAAGACCGACTCCGCACTGCGGCCATACTGAACGGCTGCCACCCGCGACGCGCGACGAGGCGGAACGCACGCGTGCGGCGCGCACGCGGCATCAGCGCCGCGCCGTCGCCCGCATGCACGCCGGCGCTCACGTGAGCGCGCTGCCGTGTCGTCACTTCACCAGGGATCCGGATGTGAGTCATGGTAGGGATCACTCACGTGACGACACGGCGAGCGCCGCTCGGCCGCAGTCCTATCCGACTGACACAACTCCGACAGAATCCGTACATGAACCCGTGTAATCCGCGCGGTCTCGACGCGCGTTGCGCGATCTCCCATTCTGACCGGAGTGGCCGGACAGTTCGCCGGACCCGCGCCGTCGAACGGTCACCTCGCCTTCGACCTGCATGGCTGAACGCAGAGCTGTTGAGGGCGTATTGTGATGTGGGACAACGTTGAGCGTGTACCAAGCGCATACCTTCGTTGTGCCACTGGCCACACTTCAGGCGGCGTCGACGGCCCGAGGACGGGTGTCGCGACGCAGCCACGACCTGCGGACGCAGGCGCCAACGCGGCATAGGCAATCCGCCGACTGCCCACGTGCCGTGGTGGAGAGACTGCTCGTGGACCGGAGCGCCGTTCCTTCCACGCGATGCCCGCGTCGTAGGGTGGGCTTCACGACCGCTGAGTTGCTCGTTGTCCTCGCTTTGATGGGCACGCTCGCGCTGGCCGGGCTGCCCAGGTTCGGCGAAGCGCTCACCCACGAGCGGATGCGTACCGCACTCACCACGGTGGCGGGTTACGCCGCTGTCGCACGCGAGACCGCCGTCGCCCGCGGGTGCGCGACGACGTTGCATCTCTCGTCGGGCTGGGACGGTCGCGTCGTGATCACGAGCTGCAGGCTGATCGGCCCCGGTGTCGACACCGTCGGCGTGGTCGATTCAGTCGCATCGCGCCTGCGCGTCAAGGTCTGGTCGACGAGCGACATGATTCGCTTCGGGCCGAGCGGCCTTCGACTCGACTACGAAGTCACGACGGTGGCCGTCGGCGCGGAGGACGGCGAAGCCGCCTTGGAGTTCGCCATCAACCCGGTCGGCCGGGTGATCTGGCCATGAGCCGCCGAGCGGACGTGGCGATGCGGGCGCGGCGCGGCTTCACCATCGCCGAGGTCATCGTCGCGCTCGTCGTCCTGAGCGTCGGACTGCTCGGGCTGGCCGGCGGCACGTCGCTGGCCGCACGCATGGCCGGCGACGGCGCCAAGGGGAGCGCAGCCGCCACGTTCGCGGCGCGGCGGCTGGAGCGCCTGCGCCTGGGTGCGTGCTCCTCACGGGCCGACGGTGCCGATACGCTGTACCGCGGCGGCGCGGTGGCCGCCGTGAACAGCTGGGTCTTCAGCGACGCCGGCGGCAACACTTATCACGTTCGGCTGAGCACGACCTACGCCGGGGCACCGAACAGGACGCGCAGCTTCGTGACCGAGGAGGCGTTCTCGTGTCTTCCGTGAACCGCCGCGGGGTCACCCTCGTCGAGTTGTTGGCGTCGCTCGCCTTGTTCGGCGTCATCGCCGCGGCGGCACTGTCCACGCTGGCGACCAACCAGCGTATGCAGTCGGCGCTGCGACAGCACACGGACCTTCAACAGAACATTCGCGCGGCCGCGAACCTGTTCCCCGCCGAGCTCCGCGAGCTGGACGCGGTCGACGGCGACATCAGCGCGATCTCGGCGAGCTCGATCACGATTCGCGCAATGCGGCGGCTCGGCTTCGCCTGCGACCCCCCGCCGCTCGGCGCAAGTCTGGACAACCTCGGCATGACGATCCGCGCGCACCCGTACTTCGGCACGCGCGACTTCAGGACTGGGGACTCGCTCCTCGTCTTCTACGAAGGGAATCCCGACGCGCGAACGGACGACAGCTGGGCGCGTGGCGTCGTGATCGCGACATCCAGTGAGTCGTGTCCCGACGGCGCGGCGGGACGCCGCTTGGTCGTGGGACTGACGCTGTCCGCGGCCCAGCCCAATTCTCCCGGCGCGATCGCCCGCGGCGCGCCCGTGCGCGGCTTCGAGCCCGTCACCTACCACGCGTACTCGGCGGCAGACGGCAAGTGGTACCTCGGGCTGCGAACGGGCAGCGGGCTCCAGCCGGTCGTCGGCCCGCTGACGGGCGGCGATGGTCTGAGGCTCGACTACTACGACCGCGACGGCGCGGTCACCGACGCCCCGGCCAGCGTGGCGCTGGTCGAGATCCGTCTGCGCGCAACCACGGCGAAGCCCACGCACCGGAGCGGCAGCACTCCGGGAGTGCTGGTGGACAGCGTCGCCACGACGGTGGCGCTCCGCAACAACCGCCGGTTCTAGGCTCGCATCGCGCCGATGTCAGGGGGAGATTCCTTCGCGAGGACCGCGGTCGCAGCGCGTGTGCAGTCGACGACACGTGCACGCCCCCGCGCGGGCATCGCGCTCGCGGCCGTCCTGTTCGCGCTCGCGGTCGTGAGCGTTCTCCTCACGGGCGTGTTCTGGGTGACGGTGCAGGACCAACGCATGGGCGAGAACGCGCGTCGCCGGCAACAGTCGCTCGGCGCGGCTGAGGTAGGCGTCGCCGAGGTGTTGCGCATGTGGGACCGGAGCACGCGAAACTCGATCCGGTTTTACCCGGACGACTCGATTGTCATCGGGACGAGACCCACGCCGCACGGCACGGGCGAGTATAGCGCTCGCGTCTTCCGTCTTGCCACAGACATGTATTTCGTGGACGTCACCGGGACCGATCCCCTCTCGGCCGCCGGGGCCATTCGCGGGAGTGGGTCGAGGCAGCGGCTCGGCGCCCTTGTCAGGACGACGCCGTCCGCGACCATCGCACACCGCGCCGCGTTCACCACGACCGGCGCGGTCAAGATCCGCGACGCCGCACTCATCGATGGCGGCGATCGGCGGCCCGACGGGTGGGTCGACTGCCCACCTCCGGAGACGGCGGTCGCCGGCATATTGACCGACGCCGACGCGACGGTCGACAAGTCCGAGACGGCAAGCGTTCTGGGCCAACCGGCGAGTGCTGCGACTCTGTCGGCGGCAGACACCGCGGCCCTGAGCGCGACCTACGCCTCACTGGCCAGCTACGCGACGATCGTGCTGTCTGCTGGCGCGTACACGCCGCAGCCGGCGGTGCTCGACGGCGCGTGTGATCATGCCGCGCTGACGAACTGGGGGGATGGCCTCACCCCCAGCGCGCCGTGTGGCCGGTACTTCCCGATCATACGCGTCTCCGGCGATCTGCATATCGATAACGGCGTGCAAGGACAGGGCATTCTGCTCGTCGACGGAAACCTTCACGTGAACGGACCGTTCCGGTTCATTGGCGTCGTGCTGGTACGAGGCGCGGTCAAATTCGGTGGCAACGCGGCCGGCGCCCCGGCGGTGGTTGGGATGATGATCAGCCGCAAGAACGGCTCGCCGAGCCCAGGCGCCGACAGCCTGGCCAATACTGCCACTGTCACATACTCGAGGTGCGCGGTCGAGAGCGCTCTTCGGACGTCGCGCAGACCCTCCCTCATCCGGTCACGCTCCTGGGCGCAGTTGTTCTGAGCCGCCTCGCCCGCGGATCCCAGCGCCACGGCACGTCGTGCCCGACGAGGCGCACGGCGCCGAGCCACTTGTCGGGGCCGTCGAGCGCGAGCCAGTCCGCCTCGCCGGCCAGCACCCTGCGCCCGTAAAAACGTTGCGCTCGAGTCGGTGGGCGTAGCGCGTCGGCGGGCCGGCCACCAGACTTGGGGGACCCCGCACGCCGTGGAGCCGCCATGATCATCCGCCGGACGTCGTTGTCGCAAGCACTCGACGAGCTCGAGTCCGGAACGCTCACCGGCGTATCGACTCTCGTCGTCAGCCGGCGTTGGTGGGACGCGCTCTCGGCGCATGAGCGCACCACGTACCGCACGCGGGCGCGACACGCGGGCATCGAGCTGCGCGCCGACAGCGCGATGTCGGCCCACTTTGTCGAGGTGCGCGGCGGCGAGTCCGGTCCGCCGCTCTCCACCGAGCGGCCGATGTAAGTCCGCGCCGTCGAGCCGCGAGAATGTGGACCACAACAGGTCGCCCGCACCCGCGTTGACACGTCCGCCGGACAGCGCTACTATGGGGACGCGAGCGGCACGCGACGAGAGGGCGTGCCCACGTTCTTCGAGTGGCCGGGGACCTGGCGTTTGCGCAGGTCCCTTTTTCGTTTTGTGGCCGCGCGAAGCACGCCGACAGTCAAACAGGAGAGCAGATGGCGAAGAAGGAGGAAGCGATTCAGTTCGAGGGCACCGTCACCGACGTTCTGCCCAACAGCATGTTCCGCGTGGAGCTCCCGAACGGACACAGCGTCCTCGCGACCGTCGCGGGCAAGATGCGTCAGTTCCGCATCCGCGTGATCCAGGGCGACCGGGTGAGCGTCGAGGTCTCGCCGTACGATCTCGGGCGCGGCCGAATCACCTTCCGGCATAAGTCCTAAGGCAGCTCCGGCGGACGATTGGCGCCGACCGGCGGAGGCAGGGGACATCCGGCGGCACGTCAGCGGCGCAGGGCGACCGTAGCTCCCCGGGGGTGTAGGCAAAGCATTCGTCCGGGCTCATAGCGGTGAGGAATCCCGTGCGTTGAGGAGCGATCCGCGCGTTTGGGCCCTTCGCCGATCCGCGCCATCCGCGTGCGCGCTGTTCACTCGAAACGCTGCTGCCGTTCCCGCCTACGCCGCCGATTCCACATGGAAGCAACACCGCGGCCTCTCCCCGCGCTCGCAACTCTCCCGCACCGGCGCGCCGATCACCTCCGACAGCAGCGCCTCCACCGCGCGACACACTTCCGCCCGTGGAGTAACCGCCGCCGAGAGGGGGCACCCGTAGCCACGCAACTGCAGCGTGTCGTCCCCTTTCTCGATGTAGGCCTCTCCACCGAGCGCGCCGAGCAGCGACGCCGCCGCCTGCACGCGCGCGTTTAGATCGCCGGTCACGTCGCGCCCGAGCTCCGCGGCGAGCTTGCGCCCGACGTCGCGCATCAGCGTCTCCGCCTGGTCTTCGGGTATCCGTTCGGCGATCACGTCCAGCATCGCCCGGAGCACCGGCGCATACGCACGCGAGAAGAGCGGCTCGGCCTCCGGGTGGAGCTCGTAGAGCGTTGCCGGTTTCCCTGCCCCCGGTACACGCCGCACGCCCACGTGCCGCACCAAGCCGTCTCGCTCCAGCGTCGCCAGGTGCCCACGGACCGCGTTGTCCGTGACTCCGAGCGCGTGCGCCAGCTCCTCGACCGTCCGAGAGCCGCGGCGGAGGAGCGCGACGATCTGCCCTCGCGTCGTCTCGAGAAATCGCCTGCCAAACCCGCTCGCGGCCATGCGGAGCCTCCTGATCGGCCGGTGAGCAAGGTAGCGCCCGCCCAGGCAGCTGTCAAATATGTCCACGAAATACTTGACAAATACCTGGCCGCCGCGCTATCCTCGGCTTGCCCGAAGCAACCAACCCCCTACCGGAGACCTTCATGCGCAAGTCAGGAGTTGCCGTCCTCACGATCTCCACCATCGGTGCGCTCGCGCTCGCCATAGCAGGCGAATCGTTCGCCGCCCGCCACTCGGCCCCTCAGCCTCAACCCGACGACGCCACCATCGTCGCCATCTTTGACGCCGCGAACACGGCCGACATCGAGACCGGCGCGCTCGCCGCCGAGCGCGGCCACTCCAGGGAGGTACGCGACTTCGGCGCGATGCTCGCCCGCGACCACGCGCAGGTCCGCCAGCTCGGGCGCGACCTAGCGAAGAAGCTTGGCGTCACCCCCACGCCACCCAAGGATGACGCGGCCGCCAAAGCTCACGCGCAGGCGGTGGCGTCGCTACGCTCAAAGAGCGGGGCCGAGTTCGACCGCGCATTCCTCCAGCATGAGGCCGCGTTCCACAAGTCGGTCATCGATGCGGTACAGTCCACGCTCCTGCCCGCGATTAAGAACGACGAGCTGCGCTCCCTGGTCGTGAAGGTCGCGCCGGCGTTCGAGGCGCACATGCTCGCTGCGCAGAATCTCGAGAAGCAGCTCGCCACCACTCCGGCCAAGTAGGCTCGCGCCGGAAGGAGAATCGGCATCATGGCACAACACGACGCGGCGCTCAGCGGGCCCGATCTCGCCGCAGGCGTGAGCGAGGCACAGATACCCGACGACGGTGTTCTCCTCGGCCATGCACACGGCGAATCGGTTCTGCTGGCGCGCCACGCCGGTCAGCTCTTCGCGGTGGGCGCGACGTGCCCCCACTACGGAGCGCCGCTGGCCGAAGGGATCGTCACCGACGGGACCATCAGATGTCCCTGGCACCACGCGGCGTTCGACCTCTCGAGCGGCCGAGTGAC
>JBHELH010000222.1:0-11803 GCA_046263215.1 Gemmatimonadaceae bacterium
CGCCTCGGGAGGGGCTACTGCCGCGTCCCGCGCTGCGGTCACGTCGACTGCGCGCGGCTGCGGTCCCTCCGAGTCTCCCGCGCCGGCCACGTCGATCTGCGGCTCATGGGCCGCGTCGTCGTCAGCCGCGTCGTCATGGCCGGGCGCGTCGCATCCTTTGGTGTCCGCGACCGCATCGCCGGCTGGGGCGTGCCCGATCGCAGGGGCGGGGAGGCCGAGGTCCAGTGCCACCTGCTCGACCTCGCGACGCAGCTCTGCGAGCGGCAGCATCCGGGTCTCGCCGTCCGGACCACGGAGCGTCACGCGATCGCGAAAGATGTCGTTCGCGATGACCTTCTCCTCCCCACGGCTCGTGCGGAGGATCCGACCCTCCTTCGGGAAACGGCGCCGACTGGTCACGTAGAACTCGTGCTCGTAGCGGAGTGAACACATGAGACGCCCGCACGCGCCCGAGATCTGCGACGGGTTGAGCGAGAGCCGCTGATCCTTCGCGACCCCGAGGTTCACTGGCCTCAGCTCGGGAAGCCACGACGCGGAGCAGTACTGACGGCCGCACCGCCCGATCCCGTCGAGGCGCCGGGCCTCGTCGCGGACGCCGATCTGTTTCAGCTCGATCCTCGTGCGGAAGATCGCAGCGAGCTCGCGGACGAGCACGCGAAAATCGACGCGCTTGTCGGCGGTGAAGTAGAAGGTCAGCTTTTTCCGGTCCCACTGCCACTCGGCGTCCGTCAGCTTCATGGCGAGCCCGTTGGCGCGGACACGCTCCGCCGCGCGCCGCCGCGCGTCTTCGTCCTGCTCCCTCAACTCCGCCTCGCGGCGTACGTCATCGGCGGTCGCGAGGCGCCGAGCGTGCTTTCCGGGCGCAGCGTCACCGAGGCCGTGCGGCGTGCCGCGGCTCCGCTTCGTCGCGAGCTCACCGACGGCGTGGACGCGTCCGAGATCCTCGCCGCGGTCAGCCTCGACGATGACCGGCGACCGCACGGGCGGCGGCTCAGCGCCGTCCCATTCGAAGAACTCTTTTCGGTTGCCCTTGAAGGTGACTTCTATCAACACGGGGACCGCCGATTGCTCACTCGAGGAATTGACCCATCCGCAGGTATTTCTCGCGGCGCCGGCGCACGAGCTTGTCCGGCTTGAAGCGCCGGAGCTCGTCGAGATGACGGGCGAGCGCTTCGTGCACTGCCTTGGCTGTCACTTCGTGGTTCGCATGCGCGCCGCCGACTGGCTCGGGGATTATCTCGTCGACGACGCGAAGCTCGTAGAGGTCGGCCGCCGTGATGCGCAGCGCCGACGCCGCCCGTTCTCGCATCTCGGGGCTCTTGCCGTCCTTCCACAGGATGGCGGCGCAGCCTTCGACGGTGATCACGGAGTAGACGGCGTTCTCGAGCATCAGCACGCGGTCTGCGACGCCGAGTGCGAGCGCCCCGCCCGAGCCGCCCTCGCCAATCACCGTCGCCGCGATCGGCACCTCGAGCCTGCTCATCTCGAAGAGATTGCGCGCGATCGCCTCGGATTGGCCGCGCTCCTCGGCGCCGAGTCCCGCCCAGGCGCCGGGAGTGTCGATGAACGTCAGCACTGGAACGTGGAACTTCTCGGCGAGCTTCATCAGCCGCAGCGCCTTCCTGTAGCCCTCGGGGTGCGGCATCCCGAAGTTGCGCCGCAGGTTCTCCTTGGTGTCGCGGCCCCGCTGGTGGCCGATCACCATCACCGTCTCGCCGTCGAGCCGCGCCCAGCCACCGATGATCGCGGCGTCTTCGCGGAACGCGCGGTCGCCGTGGAGCTCGATGAAGTCGGTGAAGCACAGCCGAAGGTAGTCGTCGGTCATCGGGCGCCGGTTGCTCCGCGCGACTTGAACGCGCTGCAGCGGCGACAGATTCCGGTAGATCTCATCCCGTAGCTCCGAGAGCTTCCGTTCGAGCGGCGCCAGCTCCTCGGCGACGTCGAGCTGGCGGTCGCCGGCGAGTCGTCTCAGCTCGTCGATCTGCTTTTCGAGCTCGACGATCGGCTTCTCGAAATCCAGCGTGGCGGTCGCCATGGCAGTTCGGGAAGCGTACTCAAAAGATGAGTGAGAGACTAGCTCCCGCGAACCGGGCGCACCCGCCCGTCGCCGAGCAGGTCGCGCAGGTCCTTGAGCGCCGCTTGCGTCGCCTTGAGGCGGAAGGACCTCGACCGGAGCCGGGCGTGGCGAGTGCCGTCGGTCCAGCGAAGCTCCACCGCCGGAGCCGACGTCGTTGACGTTGCATGCGCCTCGAGCACGGCGCGCACGTCGCGTAGCACGTCGGCCGTCAATCGATCGTCGGGCCCGAGCTCGATTTCGATGCCGACGTCGCCGTTCACTCGCTTCTCGGCGAACGGCTCAACCGACTCGACGATCAACGTCGGGTTGTCGGTTCCCTGGTCACGCCGCGAGTAGGTGCCGCGGACGAGCACTGGTATGTCCGTCCGGATGCGATCGGCGATGAGGCTCCAGGCTTCCGGGAAGACGAGTACCTCAGCCGACCCCGTGAAGTCCTCCACGGTGAGGCGTGCGAATTCGGCGCCCGTCCGCTTCGAGATCTGGCGGCGGATGGCGGTGATGACGACGCCGAGCGTCACCGGTTGGTCGGTCCAGGTGCCGAGCTGCGCCACGGTACGCGTCGCGAAGAGCTCGCATTCGACGCGATACGGCTCCAGCGGGTGGCCGGAGATGTAGAAGCCGAGGATTTCCTTCTCCTTCGCGAGCCGGTCGGAGTCACTCATCGGTGCGACGTTCGGGAGCGTCCGCGGCTGGGTCTCTTCCGAGGCCGCGTCGCCGTTCTCCGCGGCGTCGCCGAAGAGGGAGACCTGGCCGATCGCCGCCTCCTGTTGCTTGAGCGACGCTTCCTGGATCGCGTTGTCGACGGCCGCCCAAAGCTGCGCGCGGTGCGCGCCGAGCGAGTCGAGCGCGCCCGAGGCGATGAGCGCCTCGAAGACGCGCTTGTTGCAGAGCCGGAGGTCGACCCGCTCGCAGAAATCGAACAGCGACGCGAACGGCCCGGCCGCGCGCGCCTGCAGCATCGAGTCGATCGCCGCCTTGCCGACGTTGCGGATCGCGCCGAGCCCGAAGCGGACCTTCTTGTCGCCGACGACGGTGAACTTGTACCCCGACTCATTCACGTCCGGCGGCAGGATCTCGATCCCCAGCTCTCGCGCCTCGTTGATGTACTTGACGACGCTGTCCGTGTCGCCGATCTGACTCGAGAGGAGGGCGGCCATGAAATCGGCCGGGTAGTGCGCCTTCAGGTACGCCGTCTGGTAGGAGATGACGGAGTAGGCCACCGAGTGCGACTTGGCAAAGCCGTAGCGGCCGAAGGTCACGAGCTGCCGGGCTATCTCCTCGATCGCCCGCCGGTCGTAGCCTCGCGAGACGGCCTTCTCGACGAACTTCCCGACCTGCTGCTGGATCAGCTCCGCGTCCTTCTTCCCGACCGCCTTACGGAGCACGTCGGCTTCGGCGAGCGACACCCCGGCCAGCACCTGGGCGATGCGCATCACCTGCTCCTGGTAGGTGATGACGCCGTACGTGTTCGACAGGATCGGCTCGAGCTCGGGGAGCGCGTAGGTAATCGGCTCCTCGCCGCGCTTGCGCGCGATGTACACCTTGTGCATCCCGCTGTCGAGCGGGCCCGGCCGCATGAGTGCGTTCGACGCGACCAGGTCGTCGAAGCGATCGCAGCGCATCGAGCGCAGCACGTCCGTCGCCAACGCCGACTCGAACTGGAAGACGCCCGCGGTATGCGCACTGCGGAGCATGCGGTACGTGGCCTCGTCGTCGAGCGGCACGGCGCTGAGGTCGAGTCGTTGACCGGTCCGCGCCTCGATCGAGTTGACGGCGTCGTGGATGACGGTGAGCGTCGTCAGCCCGAGGAAGTCGATCTTGAGCATGCCTGCCTTCTCGAGGCAGTTCATGTCGTACTGGCTCACGACGACCGTCTCGTCCTCGCCGTTCGATCCCGAGCCCTTCGTCGCCTGAGTGCACACGGGCACGTAGTCGTGCACCGGCCCCGGCGCGATCACCACGCCCGCCGCGTGCACGCCCGTGTGGCGCGACAGCCCCTCCAGCGCGATGGCGTAATCGAGGAGCTGCCGGTATCGCTCGTCCGTCTCGTACAGGCGACGGACGTCGGGAATCTCCTCGACTGCCTGCCGGACCGTCAGCGAGAAGTTCGGTTGATTTGGGATCAGCTTCGCCAGCGCGTCCGTTTCGGCCGGCGTGAACCCGAGCGTGCGGCCGACGTCCTTGATCGCCGCGCGCGACTTCATCGTGCCGAACGTCACGATCTGGCAGACGGAATCCTTGCCGTACTTCTGCCGAACGTAGTCGATCACCTCGCCGCGCCGCTCGAAGCAGAAGTCGACGTCGACGTCGGGCATCGAGACGCGCTCCGGGTTGAGGAAGCGCTCGAACAGGAGGTCGAATTTGAGCGGGCAGATGTCGGTGATCCGCAGCGCGTAGGCGACGAGCGACCCGGCCGCCGAACCGCGGCCGGGCCCGACGGGAATCCCGCGGTCGCGCGCCGCCTTGATGAAGTCCGAGACGATAAGGAAGTACCCGGCGTAGCCGGTGCGCGTGATGACCGAGAGCTCGTAATCGAGGCGCTCCCGAACGTCCGGGGGCAGCGGCTCGCCGTACCGCTCGATCGCGCCGCGCGTCGCGAGCTGCATCAGCAGCTCGTTCTCGTCCGTCACGCCGGCAGGGAGTGGGAAGGCGGGCACGTGATAGCGTTTCCCGAACTCGACGTCAACCTCGTCGGCGACGCGAAGCGTGTTCTCAAGGACGTCCGGGCGCGTCGGGAACCGCTCACGCATCTCGGGGGCGCTCTTGAAATAGAGGCCGCGGTCGTAGCGCATGCGCGTGTGGTCGTCCCGGTCCTTCCCGAGACCGATGCAGAGCAGAACGTCGTGCGCGTCGTGGTCGTCCCGCCGCAGGAAGTGCGCGTCGTTCGTCGCGAGTACCGGAAGCCCCAGCTCGTCGGCGAGCGCGAAGATCTTGGCGTTGAGCTCCGCCTGGCCGGTCGAATCGTGCCCTTGGACCTCCAGGTAGTAGCGGTTCGGGAAGAGGTTCGCGTACCACTCGGCGGCGGCGCGAGCCTCGGCCCAGTTACCGGCCATCAAATGAGTCGCCACCTCGCTCGCGAGGCACGCGGACGAGACGATCAGCCCGTCGGCGTGCGCCGCCAACAGCTCTCGGTCGATCCGCGGCTTGGTGTAGAAGCCCTCGGTGAAGGCGAGCGAGGAGAGCTTGACGAGGTTCCGATAGCCCTTCAGGTCGCGCGCGAGCAGGACCAAATGGTAGTACGGCTTCGCCCCGACGCTCGGCCGCGCGCGGTCGCGGCGGTCTCCGGGGGCGACGTACGCCTCCATTCCGATGATGGGCTTGACGTTGGCCTTCTTCGCCTTCTCCTGGAACTCCCACGCGGCGTGAAGATTCCCGTGGTCGGTGATGGCGAGCGCCGGCTGCTCCAGCTCGGCAGCGCGCTCGATGAGAGCGTCGATCCGATTGGCGCCGTCGAGGAGGGAGTACTCGGAATGGCAGTGGAGGTGTACGAACGACATCGTCGAGAAGATAGCGACCGGCTAGGGGTGACGCAAAAGATGAGTTGGTCGTCGATTGCGGTCTTAACCCGGTACATTGCAATAGCTTATGGTGACAGCACGACCGCGCCCGTCGCGGGTCCGTCGCGTTCTTCGCGTGAGCGGGTGGGTGGCCGCCGGGGCGCTCGCTCTAACCGTCGCCTACCTCGGGCTGACCCCGACCGGGCGGTACATCGTCCGAGCAGGCTGGGAGGAAGCGAAGATCCTGGCCCATCGCCGCCCGATCCCGGAGCTCGTTGCGGACAGCAGCACTCCGCCCGAGGTCCGAGCCAAGCTCCAGCTGGTCCTTGCCGCGCGCGCGTTCGCGGAAGACTCGGTGGGGCTGAGCGCGCGTGAGAGCTTCACGGCCTACAGCCAGCTCGACCGCGACACCCTGGTACTCGTGCTCTCCGGCGCGTATCGCGACCGCTTGGAGCGGTACACGTGGTGGTTCCCGATCGTGGGGCGCGTCCCGTACAAGGGCTTCTTCGACTTCGCCGCTGCGCGGCGGTCAGCGCGAGAGTTGGACGACAGGGGCTTCGACGTGTACTTGCGGCCGGCGGGCGCGTTCAGCACGCTCGGCTTCTTCAACGATCCGCTCCTCTCGACGACCCTGCGTCAGGACACGATCGACCTCGCGAACACGGTCATCCACGAGATCACGCATTCGACGTTCTTCGCGCGCGGCGAGGCGGTCTTCAACGAGTCGTTCGCGAATTTCGTCGGCGCGCGCGGTGCCGCGCGGTTCTTCGGCGCGAGGCGTCACCCGAACGCCGCCTCTGTGGCCGACGCCCGGTGGGCTGACCAGAAGCTGCTCGCGCGGTTCTGGGGGGCGCTGCACCACACGCTCGACTCGGCGTTCAAGGCGCACCCGGGACCGACGCTGAAGGCGAAGCGCCTGGCGCTGCGCGACAGCATCTTCGCCGCGCGGCGCCGAGAGCTGCTCACCGAGATCGGGCCGCAGCTACGAACCATCAGCCTGCGGGGGCTCGAGCGGGTGCGCTTCGACAACGCCTCGCTCCTCGCTCGACGCGTCTACCTCACGGACGTCGATCTCTTCGACGCCGTGCTCCTGCGGGAGGGGGGCGATCTCCGGGCGGCGGTACGACGCGTGATCGAGCTCGCGCGAGCGGCGCCGGAAGACCCGTTCGGCGCGGTGAGGAGTTGGGTGGAGGGCTCACAGGCTCGGCTGACCCCCCCCGAACCGGCCCCGAAATAGCGCCCGAAGGTCGATCCCGGCTGGCCGCGGCGCCTCCTGCGGGGCGGGGAGGTCGTCACCGCCAATGACGACTCGCTCCATGCCTGCCTGGACGCCGCGGTCGATGAAGCGCGAGAGCTGGTCGATGGAGTAGTCGGCGCCCCAGCGGGTCGCGTAGGCGTTCAGCGGGTAGATTAGGGCGAGGTGCTTCCTCGCCCGCGTCATCGCGACGTACATGAGCCGGCGTTCCTCCTCGAGCTGCGTCTCGTCGCCGAGTGCTCGCGTCAGAGGGAACCAGCCGTCGGCCGCCCAGATGATGAAGACCGCGTCCCACTCCTTGCCCTTCGCGCTGTGCGCGGTGCTGAGGATGAGGGCGTCGCCCTCCTCGTCGCCCGCGCTCCGGCCTGCGACGATGTCGCGCGTCGATTGCGGTGGCTCGAGCGCGAGCGCGGCGAGGAACGCGGCGCGATCGGGGTAGCCGGCAGCGATCGTCACCAACTGGTCGAGGTCGGCGAGCCGCGGCTCCGCGCGATCATAGCGCTCGACGAGGATTCGGTCGTAGAGCCGGCGCACGATGGCGATGTCCTCGCCTACGCCCGTCGGCTCGGAGCGAGGGTCGCGCAACTCACGCAGCAAGCCCGCCAACGCGCGGTGCGCCTCCTGCGCACGAGCCGGTGGGGCGAAGGTGGCGAACGCCTCGGGATCCCACGCCCGCTCGGCCATCGACGCCATGAGAGACCGCGCGGTGGCGTCACCGATCCCGGGGATGAGGAGCAGGAGCCGATACCAGCTGACCTCGTCCCGGGGGTTCTCGAGGACGCGCAGGAACGCCAGCACGTCCTTGACGTGCGCCGCCTCCAGGAACTTCAGCCCGCCCCACTTCTCGAATGGGATCTTTCGATTGGTGAGCTCGATCTCGAGGTCGGCGGACATGTAGGCGGCGCGGAAGAGCACCGACATCTCGCGCAGCGGCGTCCCCTCCTCGTTCAGCTCGAGCACGCGATCGACGACGAATCGGGTCTGCTGCTGCTCGTCGCGCGCGTTCACGAGCCAAGGGCGCTCGCCCCCCTGCCGCGACGTCCAGAGGTTCTTCGTGAAGCGCTCGCGCGCGCGCGAGATGAGCGTGTTCGTGACGTCGAGCACCGGTTGCGTCGAGCGGTAGTTCTGCTCGAGGGTCACGACCGTCGCACCGGGGAAGTGCTTCGGGAAGTCGAGGATGTTGCGGAAGTTGGCGCCGCGGAACGAGTAGATGCTCTGCGCGTCGTCGCCGACGACCGTGATGTTCTGGTGTGTCCGGCACATCGCGCGCAGGATGCGCGCCTGGAGGAGGTTGGTGTCCTGGTATTCGTCGACGAGCAGATGGTCGTACATCCCCGCAATGCGCTCCGCGAGCTCCGGTGATGCGTCGAGCATCATCAGCCAGAAGAGCAGTAGGTCGTCGTAGTCTACGAGATTGCGACTCGCCTTTCGATCGACATAGTCGGCGTAGATGCGGGCGACGTCGTCCGCGAACTCCGTGAAGCGTGGGAACTCCTGCTCGAGGATCCGCGCGACCGGGATGTCGGTGTTGACGTGCCGCGAGTAGACGTAGCGGAGCGTCTCCTTCTTCGGGAACCGTCGCTCCTTCGGGGAGACCCCGAGTCCGCTGCGCGCGAGCCGCATGAGGTCCTCGGCGTCTCCCTCGTCGAGGACCGTAAAGTCGCGCGGGAGCCCGGCGGCGGGGCCGAACTGCCGGAGCAGTCGGTGCCCGGTCGCGTGAAACGTCCCGCCGTGGACCCGCGCGCTCGAGGTACCGACGAGCCGCTCGGCGCGGGAGAGCATCTCGTGGGCCGCGCGACGCGTGAAGGTGAGCAGGAGGATGCGGTCAGGCCGGACGCCGCGGTCGATCAGATGGGCGACGCGGTGAACGAGCGTCCGCGTCTTCCCGGTGCCGGCGCCGGCGATGATGAGCAGGGGGCCGTCGCCACGCGTCGCCGCCGCCACTTGCTCGGGGTTCAGCTCGGCGACGAGGTCCCGGTCGGTAGGCGCCGGCCGGTCGTGGTCGCGCGGACGGTAGATGCGCGGAGCGTCGGGCATGTACGATTGCGGACGGCGGGCCGCGAACTAGGTGGCGGCAGGCACTACGACCGCGGCGGATATACTCCGCGGCTCGAGATCGAACACGTCTCCGAATGCGGCGGCTACGACGGCGCCGACCTCCTCCAGCCCCGGCACCCGCGAGCCGGCAAGCTCTCGCTCGATAGAGGTCATCGTCACCGACTGAATCCCGCACGGGACGATGAGATCGAAGTACGACAGGTCGGTCGTGACGTTGAGGGCGAAGCCGTGCCAGGTCACCCAGTCGCGCGCATGCACGCCGATCGACGCCAGCTTTCGGCCGCGCGTCCAGACGCCGGTGTAGGGGGCGTGGCGCTCGGCGGCGATGTCGTAGCGCGCGAGCGCGCGAATCAACGCCTCTTCGAGCTGCCTCAGATACCAATGCAGGTCCTGCTTGTGCCTGCGCAGGTCGATGATCGGATATCCAACGAGCTGTCCCGGCCCGTGGAACGTTACGTCCCCGCCGCGCTCCACGTCGTACAGCTCGACGCCGCGTGTCGTGAGGGCGCCACGCGGCACCACCAGATGCCGCTCCTTCGCCGACCGCCCAAGCGTCACCACCGGCGGGTGCTCGACGAGCAGCAGCAGGTCCTGCGCGAGTTCACCCGAGATGCGCGCACGCGCGAGGTCGCGCTGGAGGTCCAGGACCTCCGCGTACGGCCGAAGGCCGACGTTGGCGACAAAGAGCTCACGCAATGAGATCATAGAGAGCGTGACCGGGAACCTTCCGGTACGGAGTGTCCGGCGGGGGTGAGTCCGCAGGCGGCAGTCCGTAGTCGGTCACGCATGTACCATCCTCCCCATCGAATCGAGCGCCGCCTCCGCCACCGCCTCGGAGAGCGTCGGGTGGGCGTGGACGGCGAGGTCCACCTCCTCGACGGTGAACTCGTTCTCGCGGGCGACCGCCAGCTCGTGGATCATCTCGGTCGCGTGCGCCCCGATGATGTGAGCGCCGAGGATTTCCCCGTACTTGGCGTCGCGGATAATCTTGACGAACCCCTCCGTCTCGCCCGCCGTGCGTGCGCGACCGTTCGCCGAAAAGGGGAACTTTCCAACCTTGTAACCGAGCTTCTGCTCCTTGCACTGCTGCTCCGTCAGGCCGATCGACGCGACCTCCGGGTGGCAGTAGGTCGCGTTCGGGATGTTGCGATAGTTGACGGGGTGCGGATTGTGTCCGGCGAGCAGCTCGGCGAGGACGTAGCCCTCACGCTGGCCCTTGTGCGCGAGCATCGGCGGTCCGGCGACGTCGCCAATGGCGTAGATGCCCGAGGCGGTCGTCTCCATCCGCTCGTTGATCTTCACGAAGCCGCGATCGGTCAGCTGCACGCCGGCCTCCTTAAGCCCAATTTCCTCGACGTTCGGCGCGCGCCCGGTCGCGACCAACACGGCGTCTACCTCGAGGGAGCGCTTCTGGCCGCCCGCCTCGACGGCCACCGCAACCGACCCCTTGCCGACTTTCACTCCGCCGACCTTCGCGCCGGTGACGACGTCGAGCTTCCGCTTCTTGAACGCCTTCGCGAGCTCCGCCGACACGTCGGCGTCCTCGAGCGGGAGGATCGTCGGCATAACCTCGATCAGCGTCACCTGCGTGCCGAACGCGTTGAACACGTCCGCGAACTCGCAGCCCACGGCACCCGCGCCGACGACGGCCATCGTTTTCGGCGCGCGCTCCAGCACGAGCACGTCGTCAGACGACAGCACGGTGGTCTTGTTCAGCTCGAGCCCGACCTGCGGCAGCCCGCGAACGCGTGAGCCGGTGGCGATGACGACGCCACGGCGCGCCTCGTGGCGCTCGTCCTTGCCCTCAGCCGTGCGCACTGAGACGCTGCCCTTGCCGCCGAGGCGGCCCGACCCTTTGATCCACGTGACCTTGTACTTCTTGAAGAGGAACTCGACGCCCTTTGAGTTCTGCGTCGACACCGCGCGCGAACGCTTCATCGCGGCGCCGTAGTCGTACGTCACTTCGCTGACGTGGACGCCGAAATCGCCGGCGTGGCGCACCTTGTTCGCGAGCGCGGCTGACTCCAGCAGCGCTTTCGCCGGGATGCATCCCCAGAGCACGCAAGTCCCTCCCAGCCCTTCGCGCTCGATCACGGCGGTGGACAGGCCGAGCTGGCCGCAGCGAATCGCGCCAACGTAGCCGGCGGGGCCGCCGCCGAGGAAGATCACGTCGAAGGAAGCCATAGAGCGGAGTCGGGGTAAAGGGCCAGCTGCCGGCCGGACGCGCGTGGCGCAGCAGCCCGAAAGCTATCGGGGCCGCGTCACGTCACGCTATGGCCGACCGACGCGCTCGCGCTTGCGGTCCGCGGGCCCCGCGCGTAGCGTAGCAGCGTGTCCTCCGTCCGCACGGCCCTGCTGGCGCTCGCACTCGCGACTGCCGCGTTGCCAGCGCAGGAGCCGGCCTCGATCGTCCGCGTTCGGGGTCTGGTGGTGGACAGCGCCGGCGCTCCGCTCGTCGGCGCGGAGGTGCGCGCGGTCGGCACGGCGTTCCTCGTGTTGACGAGCGATTCGGGGTTGTTCCGCGCCGAGCTGCCGGCCGGCCCGATCGTCTTCGCCGTTCGCCGACTCGGCTACGAGCCGTCGACCTTCCTTGCGACGCTCCGGCCCGGGAGGACGAACGGTGTGCGCCTGGTGCTTCAGGATGTCGCGCACGCGCTGCCCGGGGTCGTCGTCGCCGAAGAGCGCGCGCAGACGTGGCTGCGCGTCTTCAACGACCGCAGCGCGACGCAGCAGGGCACGTTCATCACACGGTCGGAGATCGAGAAGTCCCGCGCCCGCCTCACGACCGACCTCCTCAGGCGGCGAGTCCCCAGCGCGCAGGTGGTGACGACGCGCTACGGAACGCGGGTCTACATGCGCGGGAATAGAGGCCGTCGCCGCCCGCCGCAGCTCTTCGTGCACACAACGCCGTACAGC
>JBHELH010000223.1:0-3760 GCA_046263215.1 Gemmatimonadaceae bacterium
ATGTTTACAGTCGAAAGCGTCGACGACACTGTCGCTCGCCTGCGCGCCAACGGCGCCGAACTCGTCGGCGAGGTGGCCCAGTACGAGGACAAGTACAGACTCTGCTACATGCGAGGCCCTGCGGGCATCATCGTGGCGCTAGCCGAGGAACTCTTCTGAAGCGTTCACCGCCTTCGGAGAAACCGGTGGCGCCCTAGGCGCTCCTTCGACTCGATCCCATGGCTCGCAACCATCCTGCTTTCTCGCCTGGTTGCGCCGCGGTTTTGTTAGGCGCACTTAGGCGTCGCTCACCGCTCATGTCTTGCTGAGCACCATCCTCGGTGCCGCGGACTGGAGCTGCGCGCCGATGTTAGTCACCGCCTGCAAGCAGGTTCCGCTTCTCATGGTTGGTGAGTTCGGGCTCGGTGGTATCCCCGCGGCTGTCGGGCAATTCTCGCCTTACCGCTCGCCTGGCCACAGCGAGCGAACCAGTGGCGCAGACGGCGCAAGCAAGGGCGAACGTGGTGGAGATCGCCAGCACCTCACCCCAGCCAAGGGACGCGCCTCTGACGAAGAGGGCCGAGAGCACGAGGCCGCCTATGGCCCCCCACCCCGCAAAGCGCGGAAGCGACATCTGATCAAACCTGCGACGGCCCTCGGTCAGAACGAGGAGCCCGGAGAATGTGACCCCGGCAATGAAGCCCAGTACACCGAAGAGGAGAGGGAACGGGAGGTCGGCATTGACGCCAAACACCCAACGCGGCACGAAGCCCGCAGCGAACCATGCTGCCCCCCAAGTGAAGCCCATCCCGATTGCACCGCGAATGCGTCGCAGCCAATTCCGCATGATCGCCTCCGACCCACGCGCCGCGCACCTCGGCAGCCTCTGCACTCGATCGCCAAGCGCTTTGTTATGCAAAGTATAACGCATGTGGACGGGATTCAAGCGCGCTCATCGTCGGCCTGACCAGCCCGTAGCGCGTGCTGAGCGGCCGCAGATCCCGAGGAGGTGTGGAGCCTCGTTGGCGAGTTGACGAGGGAGGCGGAGGCACTCCGCGCGGGCGTGGACCCGAGGTACGTCTTTGAGGGGCGGTATCGGGAGGTTGAGCGCTGGCTGTTGCATGACGGCTGGGCCGTCGAGGGACCTGAGCTCGTCAGAGTCGCTCCCAGCCGCAGAGGAGGCGACGGGCGTGCGCGAGGCCCTCATCGCAACTCTGGAATCGAGCGGCCTCGATGCCGATGGGCTTATTCGCGCGAGCGTGCGCAAGCCGCCGAGGCATTCGTGAGCGCCCCGCCGGACTACAACGCTTCTCTCACCAACGTGAGGGATCGGCCTCGAAACGACGGCGCGGCGGGCCGCCGCCGCGCGCGTCGTCTGGCGGAGCACCGTATCGCGACGACAAGTGATCGGCTGAGTTATTCAGTCCCGTAGCGCCGTGATCGGGTCAACGCGCGCCGCGCGCCGAGCGGGCAGGTAGGCTGCGAGCACTCCCGCTCCCGCGAGCACCGCCGCGATCGTCGCGAAGGTCACGCGGTCGTGCGGCGGGATACCGAACAGCAGCCGCTGCATCAGCCCCGCGCCGGCGAACGCCAGCACGGTGCCGATCGCGATGCCGAGAATCGAGAGAGATACGCCGCGTCGCACCACCATTCCGATCACGCTCCCCTGCGACGCGCCTAATGCCACGCGCAGGCCGATCTCGTGCCGGCGCTGCTGCACCGTGTACGACATGACACCATAGATCCCGATTGCGGCCAGCAGCAGTCCGAGGGCGCCAAAGAGCGCGAACAGGCTCGCGGCGAGCCGCATGGATGCAACCGCCCGCGCCGCGAGCGTGGACAGGGGCTGCGCCGACGCGAGCGGAATCGTGGGATCCACACGCCGGACCGCCGCCGCGACCGGCCTGACGAACGTCGCCGGATCTCCATTGACACGCACCACGACGTCCATGCTGGAATAGATGAACTGCGACAGCGGTCGGTAGATCTCCATGTACGCCTGCTTCGCCGGCCCATCGTGGTGAACGTCTCCAACAACGCCGACGATCTCGGCGCGCGTCATTCGGTCCCACTCGTACATGAGGACGTGACCGATAGCGCTCTCGCTAGGGAACAACGTGCGCGCCAGCGTCTCGCTCACCACCGCCACGTCGGGTGTGCCTTTGCGGTCCGCGTTGGTGAACACGCGTCCGCTCTTCAGCGGAATCCCCATCGCACGGAAGTAGCCGGGCGTCACCGCGCGCATGTCACCGGCGGGCTCTTCGCCGGGCTTCGCCGGAGGGCGGCCCTCAACGTTGAAGCCATTCACGGACCGTTGACCCGTGAGCGGCAGATAGCTGATCGCGCCGACGGCCTGCACGCCGGAGAGCGCGGCAATCTGCGATTCCGCCTGGTCGAAGAATTGGGCGATGGCGGTGTCGCTCCGGTACGTGCGGCCCGGGAGCGAGACGCGACCGGTGAGCGCGTGCGCCGGCTCGAAACCGAGGTTCACCTGCTGGAGCGCGGCGAAGCTGCGCACCATGAGACCTGCGGCCGCGAGAAGCACGAGCGCCAGCGACATCTCCGCAACGACGAGCGCGTTGCGCATCCGACCGCTCGCGCGCGAGTGTTCCGTTCCGCCGCGTCCACCCGCTTTGAGCGCCTCGTGCACTTCACCGCGCGCAGCCTGCAGCGCCGGCGCGAGGCCGAAGAGCATACCGCTCCCCAGCGCGACGATCGCGGTGAAGGCGACGAGACGCCAGTCCACGGAGACGTCCGAGAGCATCTGATACGAGAGATCGCTCGGCACGAGCGCGACGAGCGCCTTCGTCCCCCGCGCCGCCAGTACGAGGCCTATGACCGCGGACACCGCGGACAGGACAATGCTCTCCGTGAGCAGCTGGCGCGCCAGCCGCCGGCGGGATGCGCCCAACGAGATGCGCACGGCCATCTCGCGGCCGCGGCTCGCGCCGCGCGCCAGAAGCAGATTGGCGACGTTGGCGCATGCGATCAAGAGCAGAAAGCCCACCGCCCCGAGCAGCGTCCAGAGCACGCGCTCCGATCCGCCGACCAGCTTCTCGCGCAGCGGCATCACGAGCGCGGTCATGTTCGTGTTGTACGGTGGCTCGTCCTGCGCGCGCCGAGCCGCGAGCGTCTTCATCTCGCGGTCGGCCTGCTCGACGCTCACGCCGGACTTGAGAAGCGCGAGGGTGCGAAGACTCCGGCCAGGAGCGGCGCGATCCGCGGCGCCGAGTCGGATCGGGAGCCACACGTCCACGGGATCGTACACGCCGAAGCGCGGTGCAGTGACGCCGACGATCGTGTAGTCGTTCGCATTCACCAACACGCGCCTGCCAACGGCGGCCGGGTCACCACCAAAATACTGCTGCCAGAACGCGTAGCCGAGGACAATCTCGTTCGGTCCGCCGGGCCGGTCCTCGGCGACAGTGAAGAACCTTCCCAGATACGGGTGCGTGTTGAGAACGGTGAACAGGCTCGCGCTGGTGATGCGAGCCTGCGCGGAAACCGGATCCGCACCCGGAGCAATGATCGCGACGCGCCGCTCCGCGAACGCCGCGAACGCGTCGAACGAGGTGGCCTCGTCGCGCCAGATGACGTAGTTCGCGACGCTGAACCCGCCCACGCCGCAGAGCTCGCGCGCGGGCTGCGTGACATTCTTCTCGCACACCGCGACAATGCGGTCGGACTGCGGGTAGGGAAGTTGCTCGAGTAGCGCCGCGTTGACGACGGAAAAGATCGACGACGTGGCCCCGACACTGAGCGCGAGCGTGGCCACAGCAGC
>JBHELH010000224.1:0-4304 GCA_046263215.1 Gemmatimonadaceae bacterium
TGCCCGTCGTGAACGCGTGGACCGAGGACAATACGCCGCTGCGCGTCAGGAAAGTCCCGAGGACCGTGAGCAGGAACGTCGCGACGACGAGGTTCAGGTTCCACACGCGGAGGAGTCCGCGCCGCTCCTGCACGATCGCCGAATGAAGGAACGCCGTCGCGGTCAGCCAGGGCATGAACGACGCGTTCTCGACCGGGTCCCAGGCCCAGTAGCCTCCCCAGCCGAGCACTTCATACGACCACCACATTCCGGCGATAATCGCGGCGGTCAGAAAGGTCCAAGCGATGAGCGTCCAGCGGCGCGTCAGTACGAGCCACTCGTCCTTCCGGCCGGCTTCGCCAGCGACCATGGCGCCGACCGCGAACGCGAACGGCACGGTCATCCCGACGTAGCCCAGGTAGAGCAGCGGCGGATGAACGGCCATGAGCGGGTGGTTCTGCAGCAGCGGGTTCGGCCCGGGTCCGTCGGCAGGAACGGGACTCACGGAGCCGAATGGATTCGCCGGCCCGACGAGCAGGATGGAAAAGAACACTGCGACCCCGAGCAGCGTCGCCGCCGCGTACGGAACCAGCGCGCCCTGGCGCGCGCGGTGTCGGTACACGACCAGCGCGGCGTACCCGGCGAGCACCCAGCCCCAGAACAGGATCGATCCCTCGAGCGCACCCCAGAGCGAAATGACGGTGTACAGCAGCGGCGTCGACCGGCTGCCGACCTGCGCGACGTACGACACGCTGAAGTCGTACGTGACGAGGGCGTACACCATTGCCACGTTCGCGATCGTCAGCAGCGCGAAGTTGGTGTAGACTGCCGCGTACGCCCCCCGCACGTAATCAGCCCGGGCTCGCCGCGCGCCCGCGACCGCGAGCCCTGCGCCGAGCGCGGCGACGCAGAGCGCGACGATGATCGCGCTCGCGCCAAGCGACCCGGTCACGATCCCCTCCCGGGAACGAGCGTCTTGTACAGCTCGTGCGGAGCCTCGCCCGGCTTGGGTGCGCGATACTCGTTGGAGTGCTTGACCATCAGGTTGTGCGACTCGAACTCACCGCCTCGGCGGTACCGGCCTTCGACCACGACGCCGATGCCGTCGCGGAACATCTGTGGTGGCGCGCCCTTCGACCGAACGCTCACCTGCTCCGCGCCGTCCGTAACGCGGAAGCGCAGCTCCAGCCGCTCCGCGTGCCATTGCACGGAGCCCGGCACCACTTGGCCTCCCAGCCTGACGGGCTTGTCATACGCGGCCGTGCCCATGGCGAGGAGCTCTTTAGGGGACAGGAAATACACCAGGTTCTCACCAATACCGCCGTACAACAGATAGGCGAACGCGCCGACCACCGCGGCCAGCGCGCCAAGCGCGACCAGCCGGCGGCGTCTGCGTTCTCGCGTGTCAACCGTCACAGTGATCCCCCGTCGTTCCGACGCGCGCGGCGCAAGCGGCGACTGACGTACGTCGCGTATCCGATTAGCACGACCCAGGTGATCGCATACGCTGCGGCCACCCACCCCCACTCGTTAGGCACGCGCAACCTCCGGCGAGGCGTCTGAGCGGTCGAACAGCGCGGCGTCGTCGCGCTGGCGCTCCGCGTCGCGCTCCGCGTTCGCGGTTTGGTACCGCCGCCATATCAGGTACATAGCAACCAGAAGAAAGGCGATCCCGTTCGCCCGCAGTCCGAGCGCATAGGCGGGATCGACGGTCGACGGTGACGACTGCGTTTGGTGAAGCGTTCGCCACCATTTGACCGACATATACACAATCGGGACGTTCAGCGTGCCGAGCACGCCGACCGCCGCGCTCCACCGCGCCCGCCGATCCGGATCGTCGGCGAAGGCGCGCAGCGCCAAGTAACCCACGAAAATGACGAGCTGCACGGCGGTCGACGTCAGCCGTGCGTCCCACGTCCACCACACGCCCCACGTTGGACGGCCCCAGATCGAGCCGAGGATGAGCGTCAACGCCGTGAACACAGTTCCAACCTCGGCGGCCGATGCCGCGAGGAGATCGGAGCGCTCACGCTTTGTCCACAAGTAGTGCAGGCTGGCCACGAAGACGATGAGGAAGCACAGGCCCGCGCTCCAGGCCGCCGGCACGTGCACGTACATGATCTTCTGCAAGTGGCCCATGTCGCGATCGGGGGGCGACGTCGCGAGGCCGAGCGCCTGGGCGGCGGCCACGGCCGCGAAGGCAGCCACGGCGAGGAGCGCCGCCCGTCGGGCGGGTTTCGTCGTGACGTTGGCCGCGCTCATACGCCGATCACGTGCTCAAAAGCGTAGAGCGACGCGACGAAGAAGATCACGTCGAACGCCGCGAGAACGCGTGCCCAGGTGCGTGCGTCGCCCATCGCATCGCCGGCGAGGAGCGCGGACGTCGCCTGCGCCGCCGCGATGAGAAGTGGGACGAGCATCGGAAAAAGAAGGAGCGGGAGCAGGACCTCGCGCGCGCGGCTCCGGCTCGACAGCGCAGAATAAAAGGTGCCGAGCGTCACGAAGCCGAAGGTGCCGAGCAGCAGAACGCCCACGAAGCCGGGGAACGGCCGCGCGAGCGACAGGCCGTACAGGATTGCCGTGAGCGGGACGATGACCAGCTCGACCAGCAGGACGAACGTCAAATTCGCGGCGAGCTTGCCGAGGAAGATCGTTCGCCGGTCGCCGGGATAGGCGAGCAGCGTCTCCAGCGCGTCATTGTCGAGCTCGATCTGGTACGATCGGTTGAACGCAAGAACGCCGCTGAACAGCACGGTCAGCCAGATTACGCCCGGCGCGGCGCGCCGCAGTGTCTCGACGTCCGGGCCGAGCGCGAACCCGAAGAGGAGTAGCATCAGCGCGCCGAAGAACGTCACGGCGTTGAAGTTCGCTCTCGTATGCCACTCTGCGGTGAGATCCTTGACCGCGACCGCCCGCGCTCTGGCTAGCTCACGGCGCCAGCTCATGGCGTCGCCTCGCGTCCGAGCGGCGCGTTCTCGATCACCCGTCCGGCGTTGAGTGCCACGAGGCGGTCGTATCGGGACATTGGGTTCCGCGCGAGATCGTGCGTCACCACGAGCGCCGCACCGCCGTCTCTCGCGGTCTCCCGAATGAGCTCGTCGACGAGCGCGATGCCGGCGACGTCGAAGCTGTTGTACGGCTCGTCGAGGAGGAGGAGGCGCGGGCGGCGGAGGAGGAGGCGCGCGAGTGCGACGCGACGGCGCATGCCTGATGAGAGCCTGCGAACGAGCTCCCCCGCGTGCTGCCGCATCCCCACCGCCTCGAGCGCGCCGGCGACGGCCGAAGGCGACGGCGAGCGCCCGCACATCCGCAGGGCGAACTCCAGGTTTTCAGCGGCGGACAAGTCGTCGTACAAGCCAGTAGCGTGGCCGAGCATGCCGGTCCTCTCGCGAACCGCGTCGGGTTCGCGAGCGAGGTCGTAGCCGAAGACGCGTCCCGACCCGCGCGTCGCAGTGAGTGTCGTCGCGACGACCCGGAGAAGCGTCGTCTTCCCGCTACCGTTCGGGCCCACGACGGCGACGACCTCACCGGGCTCGACGCGCAGCGTCACGCCCCGGAGCGCCCACCGGTATCCCAACCGCTGCGCCACGTCCGCCAGCTCCACGGCGGCCGGCCGTCCGGTCGCGCCGGCGGCGAAGCCCCCGCGCGACTCGGCAGGGGTCGGGTCGCGGGAGACGGTATCCCGTTCGCCGTACGCGGTATTGGTCGTGTCGGCCACAGAGGTCATGTCCAGCAGGGCCGGCGTTGCGATGGCCGGAGGGTCGGCTATGGGCTTGTGAGCTTGTGAGCTTGTGAGCTTGTGAGGCCGCGGCCCTGCCGCGGACACCCTCGGGACGCCGCGAGGGCCCCGGCAGTCCCTTTCAAGCTATCAAGCTAACAAGCTATCAAGCTGTACTTCACCGCGCCGCCTGCGTCCAGGCCAGCACCCGGCGGTAGACCTGGAGGTACTTGGCGGCCGACCGTTCCCAGCCGAAGTCGCGCGACATCGCTTCCCGCATCATCGCCTTCCAGCCCGGCTGGTCTCGGTACTGGTCGAGCGCGCGCATTGCCGCCCGCATGAAGTCGCGGGGCGTGTAGTCGTCGAAGAGGAACCCCGTCACGCCGTCCTCGATCGTATCGGCGAGACCGCCGACGCGGCGCGCGATCGGTATCGTGCCGTAGCGCTGCGCGCGCATCTGCGTGAGACCGCACGGCTCGTATTGCGACGGCATCAGGCACATGTCGGCGCCGGCGAGGAGCAGGTGCTCGAGCGACTCGGTGAAGTTCAGCTCGACGGCGATGCGGCTCGGAGCGCGTGCGGCGATCTCGCGCAGCGCCGTCTCGTA